>CAYOVP010000117.1:0-1620 GCA_964407495.1 uncultured Thermodesulfobacteriota bacterium | reverse complement strand
GTTATGGCGAGAAAGTCCTGGTTCTCGGCCACCACCCTTACGCCCTGCATTATCTCCTGCCTGATGATATCGCAGAATATGCACCTCTCCTTGAAGTTGTAATACTCAAGCGCCCCGTCCAGTTCCTCGCTTACGCGCTTCGGGATGATGGGCGTTGCGATGAGTTGAGAGTGGCTGTGTTCGAGGGTGGCGCCGGCGGCCTCGCCGTGGTTCTTGAATATGAGGATGTACCGGAGCCTCGAGTCCTTCTTCAGGTCCACTATCCTGTCTCTGTAGGCCCAGAGGACCTCCTCGAAGGCCTTGGTCTCAAGGCTCGCGAGCGTTGCCACGTGCTCGGGAGTCTCTATGATGACCTCATGGGCCCCTATGCCGTTCATCTTGTCGAAGACGCCGTCTCCCTCCCTGTTTATCTCACCCTCTATCTTGAGGGCCGGGTACTTGTTGGGAACAACGCGCACGCGCCAGCCCGTCTCGTTGGGCCCTGTATCGGCGTCCCTGTAGGCCAGGATCTCAGGCGGTGTCCTGGACTCGTTCCCAGGGCAGAAGGGGCAGAAACCCTGCCTCATTACAGGCCTTGGAGAATCGAACTCAGAGGGGCGCTTGCCCCTTTCAGTGGAAATTATCACCCACCGTCCGATTATGGGGTCTTTTCTGAGTTCCGGCATATGAAGAGGGCCTTTCTTATAGTCTTTGAGATGGGGAGCAACTTCCGGCGCTCACGCCACGATGGTCGATGTGAGAGACCAGAGGGTCTTCTATATATCATCGGCTCATGGGCCAGGTTCTGAAAAAAAAGAGGGCCGCCCCTTACGACGCAACGAGACACGAGAGGGCTGGCCTTTTGGGAACTGGTATGCAGAGGAGAATATCACGATTGGGTCGAGGTGCAAAATGCGCCGGCCCAAGTTTCAGCCAAGTTGCCTTTTTTCCTCTTCCTCTTCTTCCTTCTTACACTCTATGCAGGAGGTGGTCACGGGCCTGGCCTCGAGCCTTTTCTCGGAAATCTCACCGCCGCAGTGCTCACAGATGCCGTAGGTTCCGCTGTCGATCCTCTCCATGGCGTCTCTTACCTTGGAGATGAGTTTGCGCTCCCTGTCCTTTACCCTGAGAAGGACGCTGTTGTCCGTCTCCTGCGTGGCCCTGTCAGCAGGGTCGGGAAAATTCTCACCATTGCCCTCGCTCATGTCGCTCACGGCCTTGCCCGCACCGTGTAGAAGCCCCTCGAGTTTTGCGGTGAGTATTCCTCTGAAGTATTCGAGCCTGTCGTTTTCCATAGTCTTATATTATAAACAAAAACGTCCTGCCTGCAAAGATTATTTTTAGGCGCCAAGGTCCGTGGCGAAAAGTGCTCAATTGCGGCCAGTGAGGAACCTCTCCCGCAAGGGCCCCGCCCCTGTAGACCTTTCTCAGAGCCCATCTTCTTACCGGCCCAGCCCTCGACGCCGCTTACCAGACCTCACTTTCGCCTCTTCCGCGTGGTCTTTCTACTCCTTCGCACAAAGGTACCGCTCTTGCCCCCAGTCTTCTTCAGGAGCCGTATCTCCGTAAGGACCATCTCCTTGTCCACGGCCTTGCACATGTCATATATGGTAAGGGCCGCCACAGAGGCCGCGGTAAGGG
>CAYOVP010000116.1:0-2008 GCA_964407495.1 uncultured Thermodesulfobacteriota bacterium | reverse complement strand
TAATGGCTGCCTGGCGGAGCCTGTTGAAGCGAAGCGTCAGCGAGCCTATCATCTCGGAGGCGTTTCTCGATGCCGCGTCCATGGCTGTCATGCGTGCCCCGTGTTCGCTGGCCGCCGACTCGAGTAGCGCCCTGTATATCTGTACTTCTATGTACTTTGGTAGAAGGTCGGCGAGGACCTTGTCTACAGAGGGTTCATAGAGGACTTCTGTGCCTGCCTCGGACCTTGTTTCTTCTTTTTCTTCGCCTTCTTCAGGCTCGGGCGGGGCAAGGGGCAGGAGCCTCTGGACCACTGGTGTCTGTGTAAGGGCGGAGACGAACTCGCTGTACAGGAGGTGTACCTCGTCGAGTTCACCGGAGAGAAAGAGGCCTATGAACTTTATGGCGGTCTCGCGTGCTGCCTCGTAGGATGCGGCCCCTGTTGCTGGCCGGGCCTCGAGGGTTGGTGTCTCTCTTCTCTTGAAGTAGTCGATGGCGCGTTTTCCCGTAATGCTGAGGCTCACATCTCCCGGTGAGCGTTCGGCCATGAACTCCTCGGCCTTTCGGATGATGGAGGCGTTGAACCCGCCGCAGAGGCCGCGGTCAGAGGTGATTACAATGAGTCCGGCCTTTGGGCCGCCCTTGCCGGCAAGGAGAGGGTGGCTCTCGGAACTGCTCATGGCGACGAGCGAGGAGACCAGTTCCTGCATTTTCTCGGCATAGGGGCGCGCGGCCTCGATGTTCTCCTGCGCACGGCGGAGTTTTGCCGCAGAGACCATCTTCATGGCCTTGGTTATCTGCTCTGTGTTCTTGACGCTCTTTATGCGCCGCTGTATGTCCTTGAGGCCTGGCATGGGTTTATCTCAGACTCTCCTTTATGAGTGAATAGTTTTTTGCCCCTGCCCCGTCTAAGGGGTCTTGGTACGGGAGTTACTTCTTTCCCTCTGCCACGAAGAGGTTCTTTAGTTCGTCCAGTGCGGCGTCTACCTTTGGTTTCAGGGTATCGTCGATGACCTTCTTCTCGGCAATGGTCTTGAGTATCTCAGGGTGGCGCGTCTCGAAGAAGGTGTAGAGTTCCTGCTCGTAGCGCCCGAGTTCAGAGGGCGGGTAGTCGTCGACATAGCCGTTGGTGGCGGCGTATATTACTATTATCTGTTTTTCCACCGGTAGAGGCGTGTACTGGTTCTGCTTGAGAATTTCGACGAGGCGCTCACCGCGGGCGAGTTGGCGCTGGGTGGCGGGGTCGAGGTCTGAGCCGAACTGTGCAAAGGCCGCCAGTTCCCTGTACTGGGCGAGTTCGAGCCTCAGGGTGCCTGCGACCTTTTTCATTCCCTTTACCTGTGCGCTGCCGCCCACACGTGAGACTGAGAGGCCCACGTTGATGGCAGGCCTTATGCCCGAGTAGAAGAGGTCACTCTCGAGGTATATCTGGCCATCGGTGATGGAGATGACGTTCGTGGGGATGTAGGCCGAGACGTCTCCGGCCTGGGTTTCGATGATTGGCAGGGCCGTAAGGGAGCCTCCGCCGAGGGCGTCGCTGAGTTTTGCGGCCCTCTCGAGGAGCCTGGAGTGGAGATAGAAGACGTCGCCGGGGAAGGCCTCTCGGCCAGGGGGACGCCTGAGTAGGAGTGATAACTGGCGGTAGGCCACGGCGTGCTTCGAGAGGTCGTCGTAGATGATGAGGGCGTGCTGGCCCTTGTCGCGGAAGTACTCGCCTATGGTGCAGCCTGAGTAAGGGGCTATGAACTGAAGGGGCGCCGGGCTCGAGGCCGTTGCCGCTACGATGACGGTGTAGTCCATGGCTCCGTGCTCGGTGAGTTTCTTTACTATCTGGGCCACTGTGGACTGTTTCTGTCCAATGGCAACGTATATGCAGAAGACGTCGAGGCCCTTCTGGTTGATGATGGTATCTATGGCGATTGCCGTCTTTCCTGTCTGGCGGTCTCCGATGATGAGTTCCCGCTGTCCGCGGCCTATGGGTATCATGGCGTCAATGGCCTTGATGCCTGTCTGGAGGGGCTCCTTGACGG
>CAYOVP010000115.1:0-2271 GCA_964407495.1 uncultured Thermodesulfobacteriota bacterium | reverse complement strand
GTGGCCGTGCCCTTTCCGCCGGAGATGATGGCGCCTGCGTGGCCCATTCTCTTGCCCTTCGGGGCCGTGACGCCGGCTATGTAGCCCACCACAGGTTTTGTCATCTTTTCTTTTACGAACTTTGCGGCCTCTTCCTCTGCTGTGCCGCCGATTTCGCCTATCATCACCACGGCCTCTGTGGCCGGGTCTGCCTCGAAGAGGGTGAGAACGTCTATGAAGTTGGTGCCGTTTATGGGGTCTCCGCCTATGCCCACGCAGGTGGTCTCTCCGATGCCGAGGCGCGTAAGTTGGTCCACTGCCTCGTAGGTGAGGGTGCCGCTGCGTGAGACCACTCCGGCGATGCCTGGTGCGTGTATATGACCTGGCATGATGCCTATCTTGCACTCACCAGGGGTGATGACGCCGGGGCAGTTTGGGCCTATGAGGCGCGAGTTCGAGCCCTCCATGAAGCGGCGGACCTTTACCATGTCGAGTACTGGTATGCCCTCTGTGATGCAGATGACGAGGGGGATGCCTGCGTCCACGGCCTCCATGATGGCGTCTGCGGCAAAGGGGGCCGGGACGTAGATTACTGTGGCGTTGCAGCCGGTCTCTCGAACGGCGCTCTCAACGGAGTTGAAGACGGGTATGCCGTCTAAGGTGGTGCCTCCCTTTCCAGGGGTGACCCCTCCTACCATGTTTGTTCCGTACTCGACCATCTGGCGGGTGTGGAAGGTGCCCTGGGCCCCTGTGATGCCCTGGCAGATTACCCTTGTGGAACTATCGATTAGTATGCTCATAAGGACTCCGTATGCTTATTATTGAGTTGGCCTCTCGTGGTCAATACTATCTCAACGTGTCGCCTCCACGGCCTTTTTTCATTGCCACCAAGTACTTCGCCGTGTTTTTACCGAGTTCCGCGGCCCGCGTCTCAACTTGCCGCCTCCACGGCTTTTTTTGCCGCCTCGTCCATGTGTTCGGCGGTGATTATCTCGATACCCGACTCAGCGAGTATCTCTCTGCCCCTCTCCACGTTTGTGCCCTGGAGCCTGACGACAAGGGGCACTCCGAGTTTGACTTCCTTTGCCGCGGCTACTATGCCCTCGGCGATGATGTCGCAGCGCATGATGCCGCCGAAGATGTTTACGAGTATGGCCTTTACGCGGGGGTCGGCCATTAGTATCTTGAAGGCCGCGGTGACCTGTTCCTTCTGCGCGCCGCCGCCGACATCGAGGAAGTTGGCCGGGTTGCCGCCGTAGAGTTTTATGATATCCATTGTGGCCATGGCAAGGCCTGCGCCGTTGACCATGCAACCAATGTGACCGTCGAGGGAGACGTAGTTGAGGTCATATCGCGAGGCCTCTATCTCGCCGGGGTCTTCTTCGTCGAGGTCGCGGAGTTCTTCTATGTCCTTGTGGCGAAAGAGCGCGCTGTCGTCAAAACCGAGTTTTGCGTCGAGGGCTATGAGGTCTCCCGAGCCAGTAAGGACAAGGGGGTTTATTTCCACGAGGGAGCAGTCGCAGCCGATGAAGGCGTTGTAGAGGCCTGTGAGGAGTTTCACGAACTTGTTGATGGAGGGTTTTTCGAGGCCAAGGGCAAATGCGAGTTTCCTGCCCTGGAAGGGTATGAGCCCTGTTGCCGGGTCGATGAACTCCTTGAAGATTTTTTCCGGGCTCCTGGCGGCAACTTCTTCTATCTCCATGCCGCCCTCTGGCGAGGCCATTACGGCCACGCGCTGGGTGGCCCTGTCCACGACGAGGCCGATATAGTATTCGTTCTGGATATCGCAGCCCTCTTCTATGAGGACTTTTTTCACTTCTTTTCCTTCTGGGCCGGTCTGGTGGGTGACAAGGGTCTTGCCGAGTATCTCCTTTGCGTGGGCAAGGGCCTCGTCCACGGACTTTGCCAGTTTCACGCCTCCTGCCTTGCCACGCCCCCCTGCGTGTATCTGGGCCTTTACCACGCAGACGCTGCCGGGCTCACACAAAAAGTCCTTTGCCACCTCGGCGGCCTCGGTGGGCGTGAAGGCGATTCTGCCCTCCGGAACGGGCACACCGTAGCGCCGAAGGACCTCTTTTGCCTGGTACTCGTGAATATTCATCTGGTCTTCCCCTTTGCTCTGTTTTCAGAATCTGTGGAGGATAAGTTGTCTTTTTGTACATGTTCAAGGCCATACCCCTCTCGCTCCATCCCGGTCTCCAGCCTATAACTCCCGTGCCCCCTGGCCCCATGCTTCAGTGCCCCCATGCCCCCATGCTACCAGTCCCACGACCCCCCACCCTGCCCCAACCG
>CAYOVP010000114.1:0-2660 GCA_964407495.1 uncultured Thermodesulfobacteriota bacterium | reverse complement strand
AAACTTTGCCTTGCTCATCTCTCTCCCTCCCGAAAAAGTATCTGTATGGTGACGCCTATCTGCATTTATGCGTGCGCCTTGGCCATGAGGACTTCCGTGACCGAGGCAGGAACCTGTTCATAGTGTGAGAACTGCATGGTGTAGGACGCACGGCCCTGTGTCATGGAGCGGAGTTCCGTAGAGTAGCCGAACATGTTCGCAAGTGGTACCTGGGCAGAGACGACCTGCGCCCCGCCTCTTGCGTCGATGCCGAGTATCTTGCCCCTTCTGGAGTTGAGGTTGCCGATGACATCGCCCATGAACTGCTCGGGCACCACTACCTCTACGGACATTACGGGCTCGAGGAGGACCTCCTTTGCCTTGGCGAGGCCGTCCTTCAGGGCCATGGACCCTGCCACCTTGAAGGCCATCTCCGAGGAGTCGACATCGTGGTACGAGCCGTCGACGAGTGTGACCCTGAAGTCCACCACTGGGTAGCCGGCAAGAAGACCGTTCTGCGAGGCCTCTACAACGCCTTTCTCCACTGCAGGGATATACTCGCGGGGTATTACGCCGCCGACGATCTTGTTCACGAACTCGAAGCCGGAACCGGGCTCTAACGGCTCCAGTTCTATAACGGCATGACCGTACTGCCCGCGTCCGCCTGTCTGCTTGATGTACTTGCCCTCTGCGCCCGTCTTTCTCGTTATGGTTTCTTTATAGGCCACCTGGGGTTTACCCACTGAGGCCTCGACCTTGAACTCACGAAGGAGTCTGTCCACGATTATCTCGAGGTGGAGTTCACCCATGCCAGAGATGATGGTCTGGCCTGTCTCCTCGTCCACCTGGACTCTGAAGGAAGGGTCTTCAACGGAGAGTTTCTGGAGAGACATGCCGAGTTTTTCCTGGTCTGCCTTTGTCTTGGGCTCGATGGCTATGGACATGACAGGCTCGGGGAACTCCATGGACTCGAGTACAATGGGATGGTCCTTGTCGCAGAGCGTATCACCAGTGGTAGTCTTCTTGAGCCCAACTGCGGCGGCTATGTCGCCGGCGTAAACTTCTTTTATCTCTTCGCGTTTGTTGGAGT
Organism: uncultured Thermodesulfobacteriota bacterium; assembly: GCA_964407495.1. Lineage (GTDB taxonomy): Bacteria > Desulfobacterota > GWC2-55-46 > GWC2-55-46 > JADFVP01 > JAJRZX01. The sequence continues at coordinate 1,591 of CAYOVP010000114.1, read as the reverse complement.
GCATGCGCACGAGTCGGCCAACACGTTCTTTTATGCCCTTGGTGGAGTTGTATACGTATGAGCCCGCGCTCATGACACCGGAATAGACGCGGAAGAAGGCCAACTGGCCCACAAAGGGGTCTGTCATTATCTTGAAGGCAAGGGCCGAGAAAGGCGCGTCATCAGAGGCCTCTCTCGATTCTTCCTCCTGAGAATCCGGGTTCACCCCCCTTACTGCCGGGATATCGATGGGTGAAGGAAGGTAATCTATCACAGCATCGAGGAGGAACTGAACGCCCTTGTTCTTGAAGGCGCTCCCGCAGAATACGGGTGTTACGGCGATATCTATGGTTCCCTTTCTGATGGCGGTCTTGAGGGCCTGGTCCGTTACTTCTCCGCCCTCGAGGTACTTGTCCATTATATCGTCGTCAAAGTCTGCGGCTGTCTCGATCAGTTTTTCCCTGTACGCGGCCACCTCGTCTTTCATATCAGCGGGTATTTCCACTTCTCTGTACTTGGCGCCGAGGGTCTCCTCGTCCCAGACATAGGCCTTAAGGGTCACGAGGTCTACGAGGCCCTTGAGGTTCTCTTCCTTGCCAATGGGCAGTTGCATGACAAGGGGCCTGGTCTTGAGCCTGTCTTCCATCATGGCGACGACGCCGAGAAAGTCGGCACCAACGCGGTCCATCTTGTTCACAAAGGCGATGCGCGGAACCCTGTACTTGTCGGCCTGGCGCCAGACGGTCTCGCTCTGGGGCTCTACGCCTCCCACAGAGCAGAAGACTGCTATGACGCCGTCGAGGACGCGTAGCGACCTCTCCACCTCGATGGTAAAGTCCACGTGCCCGGGCGTGTCGATGATGTTTATCTGGTGGTCCTTCCACGAGCAGGTGGTTGCGGCGCTGGTGATGGTGATGCCCCGTTCTTTTTCCTGCTCCATCCAGTCCATGACAGCGGTGCCCTCGTGGACCTCGCCTATCTTGTACGTCACGCCCGTATAATAGAGCACGCGTTCGGTGGTAGTGGTCTTACCAGCGTCTATGTGCGCCATTATACCGATATTGCGCTGTTTTTCCAGTGATATAGACCTTGCCAAGACAAAAACCTCTTATCCTTGAAGTATGTCGATTTAATATCTGAAAAAAATATAACAACACATTGAACAGGCTTTTATACAAAAAAAGCCGTCCTTTAACACTCATGCCGTTCTTTTGTGGCGGCCGTTCCGGGTGGAGTCATGGGCCCGGAAAGAAATGGTCTGAGGACGGGGGCAGGAAGGCGCTTCTTACCAGCGGTAATGGGCAAAGGCCCTGTTGGCCTCGGCCATCCTGTGTACGTCCTCTTTTTTCTTGACCGTGCCGCCCCTGCCGTTGGAGGCGTCTATGATCTCGGCTGCGAGTTTCTCGGCCATGGTCTTCTCGGACCTTGCCCTGGCGTAACGGACGAGCCAGCGTATGGCCAGCGAGGACTTCCTCTCGGGCCTCACCTCAACGGGCACCTGGTAGGTTGCACCGCCGACTCTTCTCGATCTGACCTCAAGGGCAGGCCGTATGTTTGCAAAGGCCTTCTTGAAGACCTTCAGGGGGTCGGTCTTGAGTTTTTCCTCTATTAT
>CAYOVP010000113.1:0-2699 GCA_964407495.1 uncultured Thermodesulfobacteriota bacterium | reverse complement strand
AACCCCTGACCTGCTGATTGCGAACCAGCCGCTCTCCCAACTGAGCTAACCCCCCAGGATACATGTTTTTATTAGTATACTCAGATGCACTGGACAGACATTGAAGACAGAACTCTTGGGAAACAGGCCTGCGCTCTGAGAGAAAGACGGACTGAGAAAAAACTCTTTCTACTTATTAGAGGCGCCTCGCCCGAGTCGTCCAGGTAGCGTACCTTCGCCATTATGACGAAGCCCCCCTCACAGACCAAGACCCTCGCGAGAAGTACCTGTCTGGCAGAAAAACCGCCAACCCACCAAGACCGCTCCTTACTGCCTTGAGAGGACGTCCTCAATAGTCTTCTTCAACTCGCCAAGGTCCGATGACTTTACCACATAGGCCTCAGAGGCCCAGGTGCCGAAGTCATGCTTGTAGTGCGGATATGCCGTACAGAGTATGACCGGTATGTCGCACCACCTTTCCTTTACCCTGCGAAGGACCTCCACGCCATCCATGCCAGGCATCTTTATATCGAGGAGCATGAGGTCAAAGGTGCCTTCTTCGAGTTTCTCGATGGCCTCGGTCCCTGAGGCGGCGAGCGTCACCACAGCGCCGTCGTCCTCGAGTTCTTCCTTGTACAGAAGCCTCAGACCTTCCTCATCGTCTACGACAAGGATCTTCTTGCCTGCGAGAATTGACTTTTCCGCCATCTCTGCCTACCTCTGCGCCTCCCGGGCAAGATCGTCATCAGGGCACTGAGCCGGCAACTTCACCCTGAAGGTAACGCCTTCGCCCACGTCGTTGATTACGTCGATTACACCCCTGAGACGCGAAACAATTGAACTTGTAATGGGAAGCCCCAGCCCTGTTCCGTCTTTTTTTGTGGTAAAAAATGGCCTGAAGATGGAGGCCAGGTAACGGGGGTCTATACCCCCTCCGCTGTCGCTAACCTCTGCCACCACCCATCCCTCTTCGGCGGTGGTGCAGAGCCTCAGCAGGCCTCCTCCTTTATCCATGCACTGTAACGCATTTGAGATAAGATTGTCAAAAATAATCTTGAGTTCTTCCCTGCCTGCGCGCACCGGCAGAGAGCCCTCTGCGAATTCACAGACGAGTTTCACGGCCCTGCGCCTCATCTCTTCCCTGAAACGCTCCACAGCCTCGTTCATGGCCTCGTTGAGTTCGCTAGTCTCACCAGGCGCAGACTCCCTTCTTAGGGGGGCCACCATGGTATTTATTACCCCCTCTATCCGCCTTACGGCCTTCAAGAGTTCCTCCACGTCGCCAAGTATGGCGGAGCCTGGCTCGAGTTTCCTCTTTATCCTCGCGGCATAGCCGCCGAGGCAGAGGAGGGGGTTCTTTATCTCATGGGCAAGTGAGGCGGCCATGTCGCCGAGAAGAAGCAACTCGCCTGCGCAGTCGAGCCTCTGACGGAGGGCCTCGGCCTCGTCCACTGCCTCCCTGCAGTCGTCAACGACCTCGGAGAACTTAATCATGGAGACGATATAGAGGAGTGCGAGGCGCAGGAAGGCCTCTTTGTCCCCTGAGATGGTCGTCCTCTCACGGCCCTTTAGATAGATGACACCATAAGGCCTGATGCCGTCGATAAGGGGATGGATGAGGATAGTGCGAAACCCCTCAAGTCCGCTGTCGTATATGCCCTTGTAGACCGTATCCGCGCCAATATCTCTCGTAATGGCCAAGGGGGAGCCTGTCTTGAGGACAAAGAGCCCGAGCCCCTCGCAGGGCCCGTACGAGACAGGGCCTTCACAAGGGTCTGGCTCCGTGGCCTGGGCACTGTGCCTGGGGGCAGTACATTCTGCGTTCCCTTGCGAGGAGAAAACACTGGCACCGAGTCTCAGCCCGCCTGTATCGTCATCAGGGAGGTATACCATGGCCGCCTCGAAGGGCAGGGCCTTGAGACAGAGACCAAGGGCCTTCTTGAGTTTGAGGTCCAGAGCCTCGCTGGAGGTGACGAGGCAGGCCATCTTCAGGGCTGGGTCGAGAAACACCGCTATACCTCAGAAAAAAGGAGAGGAAAAACACACTTAAACACCGCATTATGCTATGGCCGCCGGTCTCTGAGCCTCACCATAGGGCACGAAGGCATTCTTGATCCCGTTAGTGGAAGCGGGCCCTGCCGTGACGGACGGCCCCAGGGTGATATACTTCCCGGTTGACCCAGCAGGATGGGGCATCTACTCCATAGCCGTGGCAGGATCTACGCTCCAGGTAAGGGCCAGGGCCCCCGAGCCGAAGAAGTACGGGTGGCCGCCGCGACAGAGATAACTACACTCGGCAGCATCTCGCTTTGGCCCCTTGTACCGGGGGTCTCAGGGGGCTACTTCCTTCAGGAACCTTGCGGCCTCTTCTGGCGGAGTGGGGTTAATATAGAAACCAGAGCCCCACTCGAAGCCAGCTACCTTCGCGAGTTTGGGCATTATCTCGAAGTGCCAGTGATAGTACTTGTCAGCACCGTTCTGAACTGGGGAGGTGTGGAGGATGAAGTTGTAGGGCGGTGAGTTGAGGACCTTGTCCAGGCGTCTCAGAACATCGGGAAAGATGAGCGCGAGGTTCTCGTAATGGGTCTTCTGGCAGTTCTCAAAACTCGCACCATGGGTCTTGGGGAGTATCCATGTCTCGAAGGGGGCCTTTGGGGCATAGGGTGTTATGGCGAGAAAGTCCTGGTTCTCGGCCACCACCCTTACGCCCTGCATTATCT
>CAYOVP010000112.1:0-2803 GCA_964407495.1 uncultured Thermodesulfobacteriota bacterium | reverse complement strand
TCTTGTCCAGGGGCCTGAGCCCCTGGCGCCTGTTTTCTTTGTGGAACTTTCTTTTGAAAAAGAAAGTTCGAAATCTTCTTCTATCCGGCCTTTCTTTCTTCAGCGCCGATTATCTCCACGGAGGTGTGTCCGAACACCTGGAACCTGTTGGTCTTTACCTTGATATCGCAGGGATTGCAGTGCCCGAAGACCTCGCATGGGCGGAAGATGTCTTCGATGCGGTAGGCCGGGTCTGTGATGTTTCCAACCGGGGTACGGCCCTCGTAGAGGTCGCTGTGGCAGCGGTAGACCGAGCCGTCCGGGCCCATTATGAGTTCTGTAGTGCGGCACTGGACGGTCTTCTCGAACTCTTTGTCGCAGGCACCGGGGTAGCGGTAGGTGCCGTACATCTTGCCCTGGTACTCGCCGAGAAATTCCTTGAGACGAAAGTCTATGCCAAGACCCTTGCAGTAGGCCTGGGCCTCGAGAATCTCCTTTTCCTGCGATGGGTGCATGACGCCCCAGATGCCTATGCTGTAGCCGGCGTTTTGGAGGACAAGGACCTTTTCGGCAAGGGGCTCAAGTTCCATGACCTCGGGGTGAAAACTCACGCGTATGGAGGCATAGGGAGCGTCTCGTTTTATGCGGTCCGGGCTTATCCTCTCCATGAACTCATGGACATCGAACTGCAGGTTTGTCAGGAGGTCTATGTTCAGGTCCTCGCGGATGTTGTTGACTATGTAATAGAAGTCCTTGTGGAGCGTGGGCTCGCCGCCCTGGAGCGTTATCGGGAGGTCTGGCCGCGACCTTATCCTGTTGAGGGCCCTGACCCACTCTTCTCCCGTGAGGTGCCGCCTTCCTGCGCCGAGCACGCCGAACCTGTTTATGCAGTAACTGCAGGTGAGGTTGCAGGAAAGCGTGAGAAATGCGGCTATGTAGTTGTAGTGTTCCGGTATCTCGATATCCATTGGGACCTTCACTTCCTTACTCCTTGATAGTATCTTTAGTATCTTTCTTTGCGCCGGAGGGCACTTCACCTACTTTAGTATCTTTCTTATGGCCCTGTAGACCCTCTCGGGCGTTATCTCGTACATGCAGGGCCGGTCTTTTATGCACCTCGTGCTGAGGCAGGGCATGCACTCGTACTCGCCCTCTGGGAGGATCTTCTCTCCGTCCTTTATGTATATCTCACCAGCCTTTGTTGGGCCGAAGAGGGCGATTATCTTCTTGCCAAGGGCATGGGCTATGTGCAGGCCGAGGCTGTCGTTGGTCACAATGAGCCTCATGGAATTTATCCACTCAATGTATTTCTCAATGGATTCGAGGCCCTCCTGCCATGTGACGGTGTAACGGTCGCCGATGAGACCTTCGAGTTCCTTCCAGTACTCTGCCGGCCAGGCCTTTATGGGCCACTTGGCGCCCACGTTGTGGTTGAAGCCTATGTCGTACTTGACCTTTGACCTGGGCTTGTAGCCCAGGGTGGGTATCTCGCCGTTCCATTTTTCGCCCACCATGCTGAAGAGGACCTCTTCCCAGTATTCGGGGTGGGCTATCTTGTCCTTGGGGTTGAAGCATATCTCGAGCGCGTGCTGTGCACCGGCATAGGCCCGCGCAGTGCCCGAATCAGGGTCAAAACGAAAGCCAAAACGCCGCCAGGCCGTGAGAGAGTCGGACAGGGCGCAGATGCCCCCCACTTTTTCAAGATTTATGATGGTATCGAAGCGCTCGCCCTGGAGTTGAAGTACGGTTGTAAGGTCGTAGGGCAGTATCCGGTTTATGAGTTTGTTGCCCTTGAGCAGAGGATATGCCTGCTCCTCCACGAGCCATGTTACGTGAGCGTTCTTGTATAGGGGGAGAAGTACGGTGCTCCTCAGGACGTCACCGAGGCTCGTCTTTCGCGATATCTCGCCCACAAGGGTCTCGGAGAGCCCGAGTTTTATTATGAGTACCTTTTCCTTTGCCATATCCCTTACCTCTGAACCCCCTTATTTCATCTGGACGGATTGCCCGATGTTCTGCACGCCCGGCCCGTCTTTCCTCGTGAAGCGGCAACTACCTCTACAGCGCTCTCGTAGAGCCTCGCTGGATCGAGCCCCCTTTCGGCCATCAGGCCTTTTTTCCGAAAATACCCGAGAATCGTATGTACGCGCTTTTCCGGTATGCCATGGTGTGTAAGATATATGATGTCAAGGACAACATGGAAGATGAAGCCGAAGAAGAGGGCCAGCAGCATACCCGAACCGAGTACAATGGCGAGCAGCAGGAGGGGAGCGAGAAACTCCACTGTGTGAAAGACCTCCATGTTCAGAAACTCCGGGCGAGCCCACCATGTTGAGAGCGTATCATGGTACAGAAACATGCCCCGAAGACTCAAGTCCCTTAATCTATTATGATATATGAAGTCAAGGTAGTGGTCAATATCTATGAGAACAGAGGCCCCGAAGAACCAGAGGGCGTTAAACCCCATGACAGGATAAAGCGCAACCCCGGCAAGCCCCCCAAGTATTGTATGATCGCGTAAGGTCATAAAAAAACCGAAGAAGAACCAGATATAGTCCACTTTCTTTTGGGAAAAAGAAAGTGGAACAAAGAAAACCTCCCACTTTCTTTTAGGAAAAAGAAAGTGGGGCAAAGAAAACCTCCCACTTTCTTTTAGGAAAAAGAAAGTGGGGCAAAGAAAACCAGTATTTGCGCTGTGGCTCCAATTCTTTGGCGCCGTCTGAGTGCCATCTACCAGATGTCAATGGTAAAGCGAGGCGAGCCCCGTTGAGTAAAAAGACAGGGCTGGCCCCATGCTCCCACGCCCCATCCCCATGCCCCCATC
>CAYOVP010000111.1:0-2842 GCA_964407495.1 uncultured Thermodesulfobacteriota bacterium | reverse complement strand
GACAAAGAAAACCTCCCACTTTCTTTTGGGAAAAAGAAAGTGGGGCAAAGAAAACCAGTATGGGGCGGTCACACTACCACTTTTGGTGCTCCAGCGCCCCACGGCAGGACTTCCAACCTGTAAGGTAGGCTCTGCCCACCATAAAAAAGCAACAAAAACCGCCGGTTGGATAGAATAAAACAAAAAAACAACGATTTTTTCGAATACTCAGTCTCAAGCCGGAAACCAGCGCCGGTCTCCCCTCCTTGATCAGGATATCTTTCCCATGTTGCTCAAGAACCCTCCCACAGCCGTCCTCACCATGGCGCTGATGCTCCAGCGCTGGCCGAGTTTCTTCTCATACTCTTCGGCGAGTTCCCGAAGGGCCTCTATCTGGTCCACCTCGAGCATTATGGAGATCTTTCTCAGTTCCTCGTGATGATCGTCATGACCATGCCCATGTCCGCCCATATCTCAACGCCCTTTCTGAAAAGCCCGTCTCTGGGCCTCTTTTTTAGCACGTGCGGCCCTCACGCACTCTTCCTTGATCTTACGTTGCCTGTTTATGGCCTCGATAACCTCGTCGGCATCGTCGGTCACCATTATTATCTTAAGGTCTTCCTCGCTGATGGTATTGTATTTAAACATGGTGCCATGCATGAAATCAAGGAGTGGGTTCCAGTACTCACTGCAAAAAAGTATTATGGGAAGGGGGTAGATCTTGTGCGTCTGTATGAGGGTCAGGGCCTCGAAGAACTCATCGAGGGTGCCGAAACCGCCGGGCATGCATATGTAGCCAAGGGCATACTTTACGAACATGACCTTCCTGGCAAAAAAATACCTGAAGTTGAGCGAATGGGTCTGGTACTTGTTTGGGACCTGCTCCATGGGAAGGTTTATATTGAGCCCAACGGAGATGCCGCCCTTCTCATAGGCCCCTCGGTTTGCGGCCTCCATGATGCCTGGACCGCCGCCAGTTATGATGGCATAACCCTCCTCAGTGAGTCGTCCGGCTATCTCCTTGGTCTTCTTGTAGAATTTATCTTCCGGGGATGTCCTGGCCGAGCCAAAGATAGAAACAGCCGGACCTATGTCCGAGAGTTCGTCAAAGCCCTCTATGAACTCGCTGAGTATCCTGAATATCCTCCATGTCTCCTTGCCCTTCAGGTCTTCTACCATTCCATATTACTCCCATTCTATCGTACTCGGCGGCTTTGAACTTATGTCATAGACCACCCTGTTTACCCCCCTCACCTCGTTTATTATCCTCGTGGCGATACGGGAGAGCACCTCATAGGGCAGGCGCGCCCAGTCCGCGGTCATGCCGTCAACGCTCTGTACGGCACGCACGGCGATTGTGTTCTCATAGGTGCGCTCATCACCCATGACTCCCACGCTCTTTACAGGAAGGAGCACGGCAAAGGACTGCCAGACATCATTATACAGTCCGGCAGAGCGTACCTCTTCGAGCACTATGGCATCGGCCTCACGGAGTATCTCGCACCGCTCCCTCGTGACGCTCCCTATTATTCTTATTGCAAGACCCGGGCCCGGAAAGGGGTGGCGGTCCACCATCGAAGGGGCCATGCCGAGTTCGCGGCCAAGTTCCCTTACCTCGTCCTTGAATAATTCCCGAAGGGGCTCTATGAGCCTGAGACGCATGTTCTTGAGTAGTCCGCCAACATTGTGGTGGCTCTTTATGGTGGCAGAGGGGCCGCGCGTGGAGACGCTCTCTATGACATCGGGATAGAGGGTGCCCTGGGCAAGGTAGCGCGCGCCCTTTATGGTGCGGGCCTCGGCCTGGAAGACGCGTATGAACTCGTTGCCAATGAGTTTACGCTTGCGCTCCGGGTCGGCTACGCCTCTTAATCTCTTCAAGAACCTCTCCGAGGCGTCCACGCACCTGAGGTTCATCCTGAAGTTCTTCCTGAGCGCTCTTGCCACCTTTCTTCCCTCGTCCTTTCGGAGAAGGCCGTTGTCAACGAAGATGCAGGTAAGTTGCCTGCCTATGGCCCTGTGAACGAGGAGAGCCGTAACGGACGAATCGACTCCGCCGCTGATGCCGCATATGACGCGGTCTTTACCTACCTCTTGCCTTATTTCCTCGATACTCGCCTCAATGAAGGAGCGCATCGTCCAGAGGGGTTTTACGCGGCAGATGTGAAAGAGAAAGTTCTTGATGACGCGCGCGCCCTGCTCTGAGTGGACGACTTCGGGGTGGAACTGCACGCCATAAATCTTCTTCTCGTCATTACGAATGGCCGAAAAATCGGAGTTGTCACTACTGGCAATGGCGGTAAAGCCAGACGGGAGTTTCTTCACCTTGTCGCCGTGGCTCATCCAGACGCGGAGTCTTTTCTTCCTTATGCCCCTGAAGAGATCCTTTCTGTCCTCTATGACGAGGTCAGCACCGCCGTACTCTGATTTTCCCGACCTCTCCACCTTTCCGCCAAGGAGGCGGGCCGTGAGTTGAAGGCCGTAACAGATGCCGAGAACAGGGACGCCGAGGTCGAATATCTTTTTTGAAATCAAGGGGGCCTTCTTGCCGTAAACGCTCGATGGACCGCCCGAGAGGACGATGCCAGCGGGTTTAAAGGATTTTATCTGCGAAATCTTCATGTTATAGGGGTGTATCTCGCAGTAGACCTTTGCCTCGCGGATGCGCCGCGCTATGAGTTGGGTGTACTGTGAGCCAAAGTCGAGTATCAGTATCCTGCCGGAATGAATGTCCATGATTACCTTGTTATTTTTAGTCTTTTGTTGGGTTTCGCTTACGCTCTACACCAACCTACGAAATTGAGAAATTGAGTATTTATATTGGTTTTCTTTGTCTTACTTTCTTTTTTCCAAAAGAAAGTAAGGA
>CAYOVP010000110.1:0-2867 GCA_964407495.1 uncultured Thermodesulfobacteriota bacterium | reverse complement strand
TTAACGAGGCGATGGACCTCGGTATGCTTCCCTGGGACTCGGTCCGTCCCGTCGAAACCGGTCGCCCCCATAGATTCAATGTACCACCATTCAATGAAAAAAGCAATACTCATGGCTCTTCGGGTATGGTATAGAGGGCTTCAGACCTCTCCTGCAGTACTACTCCACCTCCCCATGGTGATGAATGGGCTCTGGTCTCTCAACCTGCTTCGTTTCTCGAGTAGGCCCTCAGGGGCTTGCGAGCTTACCGTGAAGAGTGCGGTCCGCCCCCCTCTCAGCCCAGCCTTCTCCATCTCCATCGCCCCTGTACCAGACCCCCCTCTCTTATCCTTCAATGCCCCTTTACGCCCTTCATGGCGCGCTCCATCTCGCGGTCAGATTCCTTTCTCTTTATGGACTCGCGCTTGTCATAAAGGGTCTTTCCCCGCGCAAGCGCTATCTCCACCTTTACCTTGCCGCGTTTGAAGTAGAGCCTCGTTGGCACCAGGGTAAAGCCCTTGACGCGCGTCTTGCCTATGAGGCGTTTTATCTCGCGCCTGTGAAGGAGGAGTTTTCTGCGCCGCTCAGGGTCTTCGTGAGAGAAGCCATCGGCCATCCTGTATGGGCTGATGTGCATGTTGAGGAGAAAGACCTCGCCGTTCATAATGCGGGCAAAACTGTCCTTCAGGTTTACCCTCCCGAGGCGTATGGACTTTATCTCGTTGCCCGTGAGCACGATGCCAGCCTCGAGAGTCTCCTCGATGTGGTAATCAAAGTAGGCCTTCCTGTTTTTTGTGATAACCTTGAGGCCCAAGTCAGAAGACCCTCAGTATTCGAGCCCTGAAGGCGTTGTTGCGCGATATGCGCCTGTTGTATACCTTGAGCCCGATAAAGGAGACCACGAGAAGGAAGGCCCCGAAGAGGCCGGAAACGAGGTCTGGGTTTGTCTTGGGAAAAAGGGCAGTGAGAAGGGACTGGCCTATGACCACGCCCCCTATGAAACTCAGGACAGGGACGAGGTAGAAGAGCACGCCAGCCTTTATGACGCTCCCTGCCCCAACGGTAAAGACTACGTCCTGGCCCACCTTGGCGCCTATGGTATTCTCCACCTCGATGAGCATGTCGTTCTGTTCGAGGGGTTTACAGGCCTTCTTTGATGAGCAGTTGTCGCAGGACGTGCCGCGCCTTGTCTTCACGAGGGCTGTGGTGCCACGGCACTCTACTATTATTCCATGTTCTTCCATACCTTGATATTATCAGACCCTGGTGGTTTTTTCAATCTCAGGGCCCGCCTGTCCATGGTAGAATGGAGGCCTGGGCCGCAACCTATGCTTGAGAAACTTCCCTCGCACAGATGGCCCTTCTCTGGTAATCTCTTTAATATGGGTACCATGGGCTAATGCATCTGGATGGGAGAAGATGAGGAGAACGAGCAAGCCGGGGAAGAAGGCCAAGTGTCTTGGCCCGAGGCGCGCTGCGGCATTTGTGCTTGGCCGCGTATACGGGCAGGGCGCCTATGCCGATATCTTACTCGCCGAGGAACTGGAGAAGGTGCGGCCAGTTGACCGGGGCCTTGCAACAGAACTCGTCTATGGTGTGCTCAGGCGATCCATTACCATCGACTGGATAATAGAGCGCTTCTCCCGTGTAAAGATAAAGAAGATGGAGAGAGCCGTCCTCACGGCCCTCCGGCTCGGCGTGTACCAGTTGTATTTTCTCTCTCGTATCCCTGCCAGGGCGGCTGTAGACGAGTCCGTGGGCCTTGTACAGGGGGCGCGGAAAAGGGGTTTTCTGAACGCGGTCCTGAGGAAAGTGGCCGTGCAGAAGCACAAGATTGCCTGGCCTGGCGAGGAGACCGAGCCGGACAGGCGTCTCTCCATACTCTACTCTCACCCCCAGTGGATGATAAGGAGATGGCTCAAGCGCTACGGAGAAAAAGAGGTTGAGGCGCTCCTGCGGGCAAACCTCGCGAGCCCCCGGCGTACGCTCCGCGTAAATACAGAGCGCATCAGCAGGCAAGACCTCCTGAGAAGACTCAGGGGCCTTGGCGTGGTGGCGCGGGAGTGCCGGTTCTCTCCCCTTGGCATAGATATAGTCTCTGGGAGTGTGCCGGAAGGCCTGTGCGTAGAGGGGCTCTTTGTGCCCCAGGACGAGGCCTCGCAACTCGTGCCCCTGCTTGTAGCACCCAGGCCCGGCTCCCTCGTCCTCGACGCCTGTGCCGCCCCTGGCGCAAAGACCACGGCCATGGCCGAGATAATGAAGAACAGGGGGAGTATAATAGCAGTGGACAGGTCCGCCGCAAGGCTTGAGACCCTCTGCACCATGGCAGGGAAACTCGGTATCAGAATAATAAGGCCTGTTGTAGCAGACAGCATTGAGGCCCCCTTCATGTGCGGGCCAGCCCTCGCGCCCTTTGACGTCGTACTCCTCGATGCGCCATGCTCTGGTCTTGGAGTCCTGGGCAGAACACCGGATATAAAACTCCATAGAAAAGAGAGCGATATAGCAGGACTTGCCAGAACGCAGAAGAGGCTCCTGCAGAGCCTTCTCGCGCTCCTCAGGCCAGGCGCAAGCCTCGTCTACTCTGTCTGCTCGCTCGAGCCCGAAGAGACAAGGGATGTTATAGGTTGGGCCCTCGAGCGCCAGGGCCAAGTATGTATCGAGAAGGCAGGGGAGTACCTGCCAGGGTCCTGCGCTCCCCTTGTCACAGGAGAGGGCTTCCTGCAGACCCTGCCCCAGAGGCACGGCATGGACGGGTTCTTTGCTGTGAGGTTAAGAAAGAGAAAAGAAGGATAGGATAGAGGGGGGGCGCCTACTCTTGTGGCAAGAAAGGGCGGGGAGGCCGCCCCCCTGCGTCCCCCTGTGCGCCCCTTGTCCGCCACCACAGA
>CAYOVP010000109.1:0-2874 GCA_964407495.1 uncultured Thermodesulfobacteriota bacterium | reverse complement strand
ATAACTGTAAATTCTTGAGAATGTGAAAAAAAGGAAAGCGCGTCTTTTCTTTTTCGTCTCTGAATGATTCAGGGACGCATTATTCGGAGGTTTCCTAAAGAATATTCTCTTTCAATCGATAATAGGTAAGAGAGGGTCCACGCCGGTGGTCCCGGTCTGAAGTAATCGGCGCAAAAAGCCCCACAAGCACAATACTAAGGAGACCTGCGCTTGAACGCCCGTGAGGATATACTTGCACAACTTGGAAGGATTAAGGACCTGCCGTCTCTTCCCAGGGTTGTGCTGCGGCTCCAGCAGGAGATGAACAACCCAAAGGCCAGCATAGAGACCATAGCGAGGATCATCAACGAAGACCCTCCCATAGCAATGACCGTGCTCAAGGTGGTCAACTCGCCCATGTACAGGTCTGTTCGCAGAATTGTAAACATCCGCGATGCCACGGTTCGACTCGGCCTGAAGGAGATATACGAGATAGTGCTCTCCACCTCTGTCTGCAACCTCATGAGGTCTGCGCAGGGGATTGACTTCACCAGGTTCTGGAACCACAGCATCTCCGTGGCTCATGCAACGAAGACCGTCATCGCCATCTCATCGGCAAGGCGCCAAGCCTTCAGCAGGCCCGTGGCAGAAGCGGCCTTTACGGCAGGACTCCTGCACGACATAGGAGTCCTCATGCTCGAAAAATACCTGCCTGGCAGGTATGGCAGGCTCGTTCTGGAGGTGGACAGCGGAAGGCCCATGCCCATAAACACCTTTGAACTCCGTTCCTTTGGCGTCACGCATGCCGATGCAGGGGCCTTTCTCCTTGGCAGATGGCACCTGCCAGAGGAGATAGTCCGGGGCGTGGAGCGCCATCACAGCCCCAGGTCCAACGACGAGGAAGACCCCATTGCAAGGATAATTCACGTAGCAGACTTTGCCTGCGTAACAGAGGGTATCAGCGGTGGTGTGGAGGGCTGGTCGAGCGCCTATATCGACTCGGCATGGAAAGGTCTTGGCGTCTCACTGGACGACATCCCGGAGATAATCCGGGCCGTGAGGGAGAGGCTGAAAAAATCGCCCCTCCTCGTTGCATAGAGAGGGTGGGAGAGGGGGAACAGGTGGTGAAGGCGGCCCCCTCTTCGAAAAAAGGTAGGGCCAGGGGTCTACAGAGCGGCAACGGCCTCGCGCATCTTCAGTATGGTCTCGCCATAGGGCCATGGGGCAGAGAATATGCCGGAACCAGAGACAAAGACATCGGCGCCTGCGCGCGCGGCCTCGGCGATATTCTCGACCTTGATCCCGCCATCTACCTCCAGTTCCGTGCTGATGCCCCTCTCAGAGATGAGGGCCCTTACAGCCCTTATCTTATCGAGGGCCCGGGGTATGAAACTCTGTCCCCCAAAACCAGGGTTAACGCTCATGACAAGGACCAGGTCGAGGTCGTCCAGGATGTCGTGAAGCACGCTCACAGGTGTGGCCGGATTGATGGAGACGCCGGCGCGCGAGCCCTTTGACTTGATTAGTTGCACTGTGCCGTGAAGATGAGAAGTGGCCTCTGCGTGAACGGTGATGATATGGGCGCCAGCGGCGGCGAACTGGGGCACATAGCGCTCGGGCTCCTCTATCATGAGATGCACGTCGAGGGGCAGGTTGGTAACACGCTTGAGGGCGCTCACCACTGGAGGGCCGATGGTGATGTTGGAGACGAAACGGCCGTCCATGACATCCACGTGAAGGTAGTCGGCCCCGGCCTCCTCTACGGCGCGCACCTCGTCTCCGAGCTTTGAAAAGTCAGCCGAAAGTATGGAGGGTGATATCTTCATGAGACAAATTCCTTTCTCTCCTGCATGTTCTGATTGATGGGCCTGCCCCCTCCCCCACCGCCCCGCATGGTCTACTGCCCGAGGATTGCCTCTATCTTGGCGGCAAGGTACTCTTCTGGCATGATACCGCTCTGGATATAGCCCACCGTGCCGTCACCTCGAATGATGACGGTCTTTGGTATTCCCCGCACATTATAGGCGTCCATGATTGCTTCGTCCTTGTCCGGGCCGGCCGGAAAGGTCCATCCATTTGCCTTCAAGTACTCCCTCGATCCTGCTTCGCTGTCCTGTATGGCCACCCCAACGAAGACCAGACCCCTTGGGCCGTACTTCTCGTACAACTTCTGCATCATGGGGCCCTCGAGCCTGCAGGGGCCGCACCACGAGGCCCAGAAGTTTATGAGGACAGGGCTTCCGGCGTGCTCCGAGAGGGTAAAGGTGCCTCCGTCAAAGGTATTTATGGTGAAGTCCACGGCCCTATCGCCGATGGCATTGGCCACTGTCGGCCGGGGCGCAGGCGCCTTTCTGCCAGAGTCCGAGCAACCGGCAAGGAGTGCGGCCAGGAGGAGGACCGGTAAAAACACCGCAAGTCCACTCAAGACGGTCCTGTATCCTTTACACAATCTCATAGCCATCCATACCACCAGTGAGAGAAAGCCCCGAGGCGTCGTGCCTGGGAGCAAAAAAGGACAGCCGCAATGGACTGCCCTTGTCTGCCAGTTCCTCTTTGCTCAGAAGAATAATACAAGGCCTCAACTCAGCCAACGGCCTTGTCGACGAGGTCTGTTATCTGCTTCTTCGGGACTGCGCCAACCACCTGGTCGACCACCTTGCCGTCCTTGAAGAGGATGAGTGTAGGTATGCCGCGCACGCCGTATTTGCCAGGCGTGGCAGGGTTCTCATCGACATTCATCTTTGCCACGATGAGTTTGCCCTCGTACTCCCCGGCCACCTCTTCCACAACAGGGGCTATTGCCCTGCATGGGGCGCACCAGGAGGCCCAGAAATCCACGAGCGTGGGTTTCTCCGACGAGAGTACGATGCTATCGAAGTTCGAGTCAGTTACGTG
>CAYOVP010000108.1:0-2880 GCA_964407495.1 uncultured Thermodesulfobacteriota bacterium | reverse complement strand
AGAAGAAAGCGGGATCTTTTCATGTGCGGGCGCAGCCCGCTTCTTTTTCTGTTCTTATTGCCCTTATTTTTTCCCGCACATCCTTTTTCTTTTCTTCACCTCGAAGAGGGCCTTTATGTTTTTTCTGAAGGGTTTTGTGACCACTCCCTTTTCGGTGACAATGGCGGTTATGAGTCTTGCAGGTGTCACGTCGAAGACGGGGTTACGTACCTTTATCCCTGTTGGGGCAAGTCTTTTTCCCCCTATGTGTGTTATCTCTTTCGTATTTCGTTCTTCTATGGGTATTTCAGAGCCGTCCTTTATGTTCATGTCTATGGTGGAGAGCGGGGCGGCCACATAGAAGGGTATGCCGTGGGCCTTGGCAAGTACTGCCACGGTATAGGTGCCGATCTTGTTCGCCGTGTCGCCGTTTGAGGCTATCCTGTCTGCGCCCACCACCACGGCGTCCACGAGTCCCTTCTGCATCATGTGCCCTGCCATGTTGTCTGCTATGAGTGTTACGTCGATGCCGTCTTTTTTTAGTTCCCAGGCAGTAAGGCGTGCACCCTGTAGAAAAGGCCGTGTCTCGTCGGCAAGGACGTGTATTTTCTTGCCGGCCTCCACTGCCGCGCGTATTACGCCAAGGGCCGTGCCATAGCCTGCTGTGGCCAGGGCGCCGGCGTTGCAGTGAGTCAGTACTGTCGAGTTCTTCTTGAGTAGCCGCGCGCCGTTCTTTCCGATTTTCCTGTTTATACGCACGTCCTCATCGTGTATCCTGCAGGCCTCGGCTATGAGCGCCTTCTTTATCTCGTCAGTGGGTTTATCCTTATTGGCCTCGAAGACCTCTTCCATTCTGCGGGCCGCCCAGGCGAGGTTCACTGCCGTTGGCCTTGCGCCTGCCACGTGGCGGACTATCTTCCTGAACTCCCTTGTAAAGGCCTTTATCTCCCCTGTGCCGATCTTTGACGCGCCAAGGGCTATTGCCATTGCCCCTGCCACTCCTATGGCCGGGGCCCCGCGCACCACCATGTCTGTTATGGCCGAGGCCACTTCCTTGTAGTTTCTGAAGGTCTTGTATACTTCGCGCGAGGGGAGCACCCTCTGGTCTATCATGCGAACCCCCCTGTCCAGCCACTCGATGGTCTTGAACATACTGCTCTACTCTCCTTTTCTGGTTTTTTTTGTATCAGTACGAGGGCTCTTTGCTCTGGAGTATCTCCGTGCCCATGGGTTGAATGCTAACGGTCTCGCCGGCCTTGATGTGGGTGCAGTCTTCGGGCACAATGATATATATGTCGGCACGCACCATGGAGGATATCATGCCAGAGCCCTGGCCTTCGAGGGGCGTGGCGAGGTATTCGCCCTTTTTTGATCCCAGGGTGCCCCGGAGAAAGGTCATGCGCCCTGGTTTCTTTCGGATTTCCCTTGTGAGCCTGGCTGGGAAGGTCTTCTTGAAGATGTCCTTTCTTCCGGCCATCTTCAGGAGCGCCGGGCGGACGAACTGCTCGAAAGCCACCATGGAGGAGACGGGGTTGCCGGGAAGTCCGAATGCAGGTCTTCCTCCAATGACCCCGAAGGCGAGGGGTTTACCCGGCTTGAGGGCCACTTTCCAGAACTTCATCTCTGAGCCCAGGTCTTTTAGAACGGCCTTTACGAGGTCGTAATCACCCACAGAGACGCCTCCAGAGGAGATGATGCAGTCGTAGCCTGCGGCCTCGGTGAATTTTTCCGTGAGTATCTCGCGGTCGTCGCGCGCTATGCCGAGGTTTGCGCACTCTGCTCCTGCTTCCCTGACAAGGGCGGTGAGGGCGTATCCGTTGCTGTTTGTAATCTTTCCGGGCTTGGGCTCGGTCTCTATGTCAACGAGTTCATCGCCTGTGGAGACAACGGCTACGCGCGGTCTGCGGTAGACTTCTACTGTTGCCCGGCCTATGGTGGCAAGCATGAGTATCTCGGCAGGCCTTATCAGCGTGCCTTCTCTGAGGACGAGGTCGCCTGGGCCGAAGTCCTCACCCTCTTTTCTTATGTTCTGGCCTGGCTTTGCCGGGGCCAGTATCTCCACCTCGTTCTCGTTATCAGTGGCCTTTCGTGTTCTTTCCACCATTACGACGGCATCGGCCCCTTCTGGTGTGGGGGCTCCGGTCATTATGCGGACGGCCTCACCAGGCCCTACGGGGCCCGAGGGTACTCCGCCTGCAGGCAGATCATAGAGCACGCGGAGTCTTACGGGCGCGGCCTCAGAGGCAGAGGCCACGTCCTCTGCACGAAGGGCGTAGCCGTCCATGGCCGAGTTGTCCCATGGGGGGTTGGACCGGCCAGCGGTTATGTCCAGGGCAAGGACGCGGCCTGCGGACTCGCCGGTCTTTACCGTCTCTGTGCCAAGGTTGGTTATCTCACTGAGTATGAGTTCTATTGCGTCTCTTACCTTAAGCATCTCGGGTTTTCCTTTTTGTCCGCCGCTGTTCTGCCTCTGAACCCAGGAAAGGCAGGGCCATCGGCGTCACTACACCGGGGCTCGGCATCGTGGCAGAAGAGGGCCGGCCCGGCGGTAATTTCAAGAAAGGCCCTGTTTAGGGCCTAATTGTACTGGTCTGGGGTATGATGGAGGACTAAGAATGCTTGAAGCCACCTCGCCTTCGCAACTTTTCTCCACTTCATCCGCCCCCTATGCCATGCCCCTCTCTCTGACCCCCTGGCTGTCACTTGTCCACACCTCCGCGCCCACGAGACAGGCACAAACCTCGTAGGCAGTCTTCCACGTGCCAACAAACCAGCCTCCCCTATCATATACTCCCACTTCCTTTGTTCTCTCCTCGCCACCTCTCTCACCATTCCCCTCAAATCTCCCAGTGCGACATCCGCCGACACCCACTCACTTCCCTTCACTTCCCCCGCAGCTCA
>CAYOVP010000107.1:0-3132 GCA_964407495.1 uncultured Thermodesulfobacteriota bacterium | reverse complement strand
TTTCTTTCTTTCTTTCTTTCTTTCTTCCATGCGGGCGAAGCACGCCCATCTATTTTTCTTATATAAAGTTTACGTGTGCCGGCGGGTTGAGTTGATCGCGGAGGAAGCGGTTGATGGCGTCCATTCTGCAGTTCACGCGGCACTCTGAGGCGTCGAGTTCGTTTTTTACGAATTCCATTGTCTTTCGGCGCTTCTCGCCTTTCCAGAGTTCCTCGAAGGTATGGTCCATGAGGTTGCCGAAGAGGAATCGGTCGTCGCTCAAGTAGGCGCTGCATCCCCAGAGCCCGGCGCCAGAGTCGATATAGGCCCAGAAGGGCAGGGCAAGACATCTCCTGTAACCACGTTCTTCTTCTTCGAGGTGCTTCATGGTGTTTATCCTGAAAATGGCCTGGAACCTGTCGGTGCAAAGGTCTTCGAGTTCTTCAGAGAGGTGGTAGAAGTCGTTGTATTTCACGCCCTCGTACTGCCGGGTAATGCTTTTGAGGTGTTGCGAGTATGGTTTGATGACGAGGTAATCGACGCCTATGTCGCGGGCGAGTCTGGCGAGCGGCACCACCTCGTGGACGTTTTCCGGCAGGAGTATGAGTTGCATGCCTATGGTGGAGTCCAGGCCTTCGGCCTCACGAAACTTCACGGCCTTGGTGAGGTTCTCGATGACGCGTTCGAAGTCGGCCTCGTCTGTGCGGTGCATCTTTGCGTAGGTCTCTTTCGTGGCCCCGTTTATGCTTATCTTTATCCAGGTGATGGAGGCAAGGGCGGGCCGGAAGATCTTCTCTGTAAAGAGTACGCCGTTACTCGTTATGGCAACGTCTATGCCGGACTTTTTGGTGTGGTTGATGATCTCGGCGATATCTTTATGGAGGAATGGTTCGCCTTCTCCGGCGTACATGACGGACTTGATGCCGAGGTGCCCCATCTCGGTGAGGCGTTCCTCGAGGACCTTTGTATCGAGAAAGCGGTGCTGGTAGCCCATGTAGTCGAGGGCGCAGTATGTACAGCGGTGGTTGCAGGCGCCTGACGGCGAGATCTCCACGTATATGGGGTAGACGTCTTCGCCCCGGAGCCACTTTGCCACCCTCTCGGGGTGGTACATGAGTTTGTGGCTGTCTATCCTGTATCTGTCCTGCATTGCAAACACTGCCTCCAGGTTCTTATTATTTTAAAATAACATAAAAAAACAGGGAGATACAATTAAATTTTCTTCATAATCCCGCTTTTGGACCCCGTAGACAGGGGGCGGGCGAGTCGGCCTCAAGGTGCCCCGTAAGGCCTGCTGGACGGGCGGTGAAAAGCGGGGTATAGTAGTAGAGAGGAGAGGAGAGAAAGACCTCCACCATAAGGAGAAAGACCACATGGGTAGACTAAGGAACCGCCTTCTGGCGGCCATCATAACAAGATTCCCCAGGCTCTTTGACCTCGAGAAATACGCCGAGAGAGAAGAGAGCGTGAAGGTCGAGGGGATTCCATGGACACCCTTTGAAAAGGGACTCTCGCGCTCGCGTCTGGCCCTCGTCACCACGGCGGGAGTGCACCTGAGAGACCAGACCCCCTTCAACATGACCGACCCCGACGGAGACCCCACCTTCAGGGCCCTGCCATCGGATACTCCCCCAGAGAAGTATACCATTACCCATGACTACTATGACCATACCGACGCAGACAGGGACATAAATGTCGTTTTTCCGGTCTTCATACTCAGGGAACTCGCTCGAAGAGGTTTCATAAGAGAGGTGGCGCCCGTAAATTACGGGTTCATGGGGCATATCGTAAAGAGGCATGTAAAGACACTCATGGAAAAGACGGCACCAGAGGTGGCCGGCCTTCTGAAAAAAGACGCCGTAGACGCCGTACTCCTCACACCTGGGTGAGGTATCTGCAATCGGTCCGTGGGGCTGATACAACGGGAGATAGAGTCCAGGGGCATACCAACGGTGAGTATCTCTATCCTTCGAAAATTCACCGAGGAAACGCGTGTGCCCAGGGCCATGTTCCTGAAGTGGCCCCTCGGGCATCCAGTGGGAGAACCCTTCAAGAAGGAAGAGCAGACATTCATAGTAAAAAAGGCCCTCAGTCTTCTTGAGACCATAGAGACCCCGGGCACTATCGTAGACCCGCCATACAGGTGGAAACGCTATGAATACATGAGGGAAGAAGAGAAGGGAAAAAGATAAGAATTTCCTTACTTTCTTTTGAAAAAGAAAGTAAGACAAAGAAACCTGATGCCAATGGCCTTCGGCCATTGGAAGATTAAAGAGTTAGGGCGGCTGTGCCCACCAAAAGATTATATCAAGGGCCTGTAGAGCCCTGGGGCAGGGGAGGAGAGAGATGGATTACAAGGTTAAGAAGGTCGATATCGGTGATGAGTTCAAGGTCTGCCCCATATGCGGATACACCGACGGCTTCCACTCCATGTTCCGAAAGGAGGGCTCTGCCACGAGGTGGCTCTTCATCTGCCCGTCCTGCCACGAGGTCTTTGATGCAGGACTCAACCTGGGCTGAGACTGGGTCGGGATACAAGCCTTGGGGCCAGGCGTTTATCTCACTTCCACTGTTACGGAATCATGGGCCTTGAGCACCTTGTGTCCCTTTGTAGCGATCCTTACGGATATGGTGTGCGTGCCAGGGGCAAGGCCGCTGAAGGTATAAGAGACCTTGTCTCCGTAAAGAGGCTTTATGAGTCTGCCGTCCATGTAGATGTGCACGTGGTTGCCACGCCTGCCCCTGTCCCTGAGTTCTATGAGAACGTCAACAGTCCTTCCCTTTATGACCGCGCCATCCTCGGGGCTCGTAATCACCACCTTGCCCCCATCCCCTGCGGCAGAGGCCCCTGCCATAAGAAAAGACGAAGAGGCCGCCAGAAGAATAAGCGTTACTGCAAGCATTCTTGCAAGTATCCCAGACCATCTCTTGACCATGATCTCCTCCTTGGTTATCAAGGGTTACTTTTATAGAAAAGTATAGCGGAGTATGCTTCTCTGTCAAAGGGAGGCGGCAGAATTACCGCCCCTTGCGAGACGGCGGAACCGGCCATTCAGGGCGAAGAGACCTGGGAAGACTGTGGTGCGGGTGGAATACCTTTGGATAATCCTGAAAAAAGAGAGAGGGCCTTTAAGAAGGCCCTCTCTCTCTTGG
>CAYOVP010000106.1:0-3163 GCA_964407495.1 uncultured Thermodesulfobacteriota bacterium | reverse complement strand
ATGGCGGGGCCGACGGGACTCGAACCCGCGCCCTCTGGCTTGACAGGCCAGCGTTATAACCAACTTAACTACGGCCCCGCAGTGAACAGAAGATGTTGTATAAGCGTTTATCCGTGCCTGGGTACGGATGGTGGGCGGAACAGGGCTCGAACCTGTGACATCAGCCTTGTAAGGGCTGCGCTCTTCCAACTGAGCTACCCGCCCGAAAGCCCTCGACTGCCCAGCCCGAGGGACAGAGCCCTTCGGAGAGAGGCGGCAGGCCGGCATTCTTGACACGGAGGGCCCAAGGTATCCACGCCGGCACCAGGGCAGTGTAATTATTTATCAGTTTTGAAAGTTCTTGTCAAGCCCTGCCAGGTTAATTGCCGCAATCAGAGAGAGACACGGTGGCGAGTTGCGGTCCATAAGGACCCTCCCCTGCCCAAGTACGCTTGTCCAACCCCAGGCCTCTTGCCCTCTCTCCCAACCTGGCCCTTGGCCCTTCAGTGCCTTATGCCCACGTCCTCTGTCTCTATGGAGCGCTGCCCCGTCATCTTGCCCGAGGACTTGGACGGCACCTTGAAGATCTCGGATTTGTCCTTTACCTTGAGGGCCTCGGTAAGGACCTTATCCATGTGTCCCACGAGAACGGGATTTACCTTCTTGAGGATCTGCGAGGGTATTTCCTTGAGGTCTTTCGCGTTGTCCTCTGGTATGAGGACGGTCGTAAGGCCTGCCCTGTGTGCGGCGAGGAGTTTTTCCTTAAGGCCGCCTATGGGAAGGACCTTGCCGCGGAGCGTTATCTCCCCGGTCATGGCCACGTCTTTTCTCACTGGTATCTTCACAAGTGCCGAGGCTATGGCCGTTGCCATGGTAATGCCTGCTGATGGGCCGTCTTTTGGTATGGCCCCTTCTGGCACATGGATATGTATATCCAGTTTCTGGTAGAAGTCCTTGGCGAGTCCCAGTTCTCCGGCGCGGCTCCGTATATAAGTGACAGCGGCCTGTGCCGACTCCTGCATCACGTCACCGAGTTTGCCGGTTATGATGAGTTTACCCTTGCCAGGCACTGTGGCCACTTCTATGGCGAGGAGTTCGCCCCCAACTTCTGTCCAGGCAAGGCCACGGGCAACGCCTATCTCGTCTTTCTCGCCCATTGTGCCGTAGCGGTACTGGGGAACTCCGAGGAACTTGGCGAGCCTGCGGCTCCCTACGCGAACGGTGGTATCCCTGCCCTTCTCAAGGATAATGCGCGCCGATTTTCTGCAGATGGCGGCTATCTTGCGTTCGAGGTTGCGCACACCGGCTTCTTTGGTATAGCGCCTGATGATGGATAGTATGGCGGCCTTTGGGAGTACGAGGTTCTCCGGCTCGAGGCCATGGGCCTTGAGTTGCTTGGGCAGGAGGAACTTCTCGGCTATATGGAGTTTCTCGATCTCCGTGTACCCGGGTATGCGGATTATCTCCATCCTGTCGAGAAGGGGATAGGGGATACCCTGCATGGAGTTTGCCGTTGTAATGAACATTATCTCCGAGAGGTCGTAATCACAGTCGAGATAATGGTCATTGAAGGTATTATTCTGCTCTGGGTCGAGGACCTCGAGGAGAGCGCTTGCCGGGTCTCCACGAAAGTCACTGCTCATCTTGTCCACCTCGTCGAGGAGGAAGACAGGGTTGTTGGACGTTGCCTTCTTGAGAGACTGGATAATCTTACCGGGCATGGAGCCTATGTATGTGCGCCTGTGACCGCGTATCTCGGCCTCGTCCTTGACTCCGCCGAGGGAGAGACGGACGAAGGGCCGGCCCGTGGCGCGCGAGATGCTCCTGGCAAGCGAGGTCTTACCGACTCCGGGCGGGCCCACTAGGCAGAGTATGGGGCCTTTCATCTTTTTCACAAGGCCGCGGACGGCCAGGTACTCGAGGATTCGCTCCTTTACCTGCTTGAGGCCATAGTGGTCTTCCTCGAGAATACGCTCGGCCTCGGAGAGGTCTTTCTTCTCTTCCTTCACTTCTCCCCAGGGGAGCGCCAGCATCCACTCAATGTAGTTGCGCGAGACCGTTGCCTCGGCAGACATGGGGTTCATGAGTTTCAGACGCTTTATCTCCTGTTTGACCTTTTTCTCGGCCTCCTTGGAGAGTTTTTTCTTCTTGAGTGCCTCCTCGAACTCCTGTATCTCACCCTTGGTCTCGTCTTTTTCGCCGAGTTCCTTCTGGATGGCCTTCATCTGCTCGCTGAGATAGTACTCCTTCTGGGTCTTCTCCATCTGGCGCTTGACCCTGTGGCGTATCTTCTGCTCCACCTGGAGGACCTCTATCTCGCTCTCCATGATGCTGTAGAGGCGTTCGAGCCTCATGGTGGGGTTCTGGGTATCCAGGAGCGATTGTTTTTCTTCGAGTTTCACCGTAAGGTGCGAGGCAATGGTATCGGCAAGACGCCCTGGATCTTCGATGGAGGTAACGCTTACTATCATCTCCGGCGGTATCTTCTTGTTGTACTTGACATATGTCTCGAAGGACCTCAGGACCGAGCGCATGATGGCCTCGCTCACGATGGAGTCCTCGACGATATCGGGCATCTCCTCTGCCTCTACGACAAAGCAGTCCTCTTCGGTAATGTAGTCCTTTATCCTGGCCCTGCGCTTTCCCTCGACGAGAACCTTTACGGTGCCGTCGGGCAGACGCAGAAGTTGTAGAATCGTGCCAAGGGTGCCTACCTCGTATATGTCTTCCCTCGATGGGTTCTCCATGCGTGCCTTTTTCTGCGCGGCAAGGAGTATGGACTTGTCCTCTCCCATGGCGCGTTCGAGGGCCTTTATGGATTTGTCCCTGCCCACGAAGAGTGGCAGGACCATGTAAGGAAAGACGATGATATCCCGAAGCGGGATTAGCGGCACAATTATGCGGTCTTTCTTCAAATCATCTCCCTTTTTGTTCTTGAAGTATAGGATTCCCATGGTGCAAGTATCCTGTTGTGTTATCGGAAGGTTAGACTGACAAGGCGTGATGGGGCCGGCTCATCAAGGGCCCTTCAACCTTCAACCCTATGGTCTGCTCTCCACTCTGCTCGTTAGCCCCTCTTGCCCCTTTACCCCTTTGCCCCGCTCACCCCTCTGGCCCTCTACCCCAATCTCCCCCACATATCCCTGTGCCCCCCTCTGCCCCTCTCCTGTACTCTCCCCCTGTC
>CAYOVP010000105.1:0-3202 GCA_964407495.1 uncultured Thermodesulfobacteriota bacterium | reverse complement strand
CCGTGCCGCCTGAAATGAGGTCATAGCCCCTTGCCGTGAGTTCCCCGGCAAGGGTCTGGGCATTCTTTATGACCTGCTCCTGGTAAGTCTTGAAGGCTGGCTCGAGGGCCTCGCGGAAGGCCACGGCCTTGGCGGCTATGACATGCATGAGCGGGCCTCCCTGTATGCCGGGGAATATTTCCTTGTCAACCTTCTTTGCAAAATCCTCGCGGCAGATTATCATACCGCCCCGCGGGCCGCGGAGCGTCTTGTGCGTCGTGGTGGTAACAAACTCGGCATACGACACCGGGCTCGGGTGCAGGCCCGTTGCCACGAGTCCCGCTATGTGGGCGATGTCCACCATTATCATGGCCCCGACCTCGTCGGCAACCTCGCGGAAGGCCGCAAAATCTATGATGCGCGGGTAGGCGCTGGCGCCCACCACTATCATGGCGGGCCTGTGCTCACGGGCAAGGGAGCGCACCTGGTCCATGTCTATGAGGTGCGTGTCCTTTGTGACGCCATAGGAGACGACATTGTAGAGTTGGCCCGAGAAGTTCACGGGAGATCCGTGCGTGAGGTGGCCGCCGTGCGAGAGGTTCATGCCGAGGATGGTATCCCCTGGCTTGAGTACTGACATGTAGACCGCCATGTTGGCCTGAGAGCCGGAGTGGGGCTGAACGTTCACATGGTCGCAGTCAAAGAGTTTCTTCGCGCGCTCTATGGCAAGGTTCTCGGCAATGTCGACGAACTCGCAGCCCCCGTAATAACGTTTTCCCGGGTATCCCTCGGCGTACTTGTTGGTGAGGACGCTCCCGAGGGCCTCGAGGACGTCCTTACTTACAAGGTTCTCCGAGGCGATAAGTTCGAGTTTATACTCCTGGCGTTCTTTTTCAAGCCGTATGGCCTCAAATATATCCGGGTCCGAAGTCCTGAGTCCTGACATGCGCGCGCTCCTTGAAAAAGACTGTTTGAGATTGAAAATATTGAAAAGACAAAAATCCTTACTTTCTTTTAAAAAAGAAAGTAAGACAAAGAAAACCGATTCCAATGGCCTATCGGCCATTGGAAAGAATTTGTAGTTACAAGGGTGGGTGGTGCATCAGCGAAACCCATCAAGAGGTGAGGCAAGATAGGGCCTGAAATTCTCCAAAAAAACAAAGACCAGAAAAAGACGGCCCCCTACGAGACTCCCTTCATTGTTTTTTTCTCTATGGCCCTTATCTTGTCGAGACGCCGCTGGTGTCGGCCCCCCTGGAACCGGGCCCTCAACCAAGCCCTCACTATCTCGCGGGCAAGGCCCTTGCCCACCACTCTGCCTCCTATGACGAGGATATTGGCGTCATTGTGCTCCTTTACCATCTTTGCCGTGTATACGTCGTTCACGAGGGCGGCCCTTATGCCCGGGAACTTGTTGGCAAGTATGCTCATGCCAACTCCGGTGCCGCAGACGAGGACGCCCCTTCGGAACTCACCCCTTGAGACACGCTCGGCAACGGGTATGCCGTAGTCCGGGTAATCCACGGAGTGGTCGTTATCAACGCCCATGTCCACCACGTCATAGCCCTCTTCGCGCAGGAATGCGGCTATGTCGTCCTTTACTTCCCTGCCGGCATGGTCGCTGGCAATGGCTATTTTTTTTCCTTCCGTCATATCTACCGACCCTGCCAAGGGAGCCCCTGGCGCTAACCCTCGAAACGCCTCATGACCAGGACAGCGTTGGTGCCGCCAAAGCCAAAGGAATTGGAGAGGGCAGCCCTTATCCTTGCCTCACGCGCGGTGTTGGGCACATAATCGAGGTCGCACCCCTCGCCTGGTTCGTTGTGGTTGATGGTTGGCGGCATTATCCCTATGGCCACTGCCTTGGCAGTAAAGACGGTCTCTATGCCGCCGGCCCCGCCAAGGAGGTGCCCTGTTGCGCCCTTGGTGGAACTTACGGCAAGCCTCCTGGCATCGTCGCCGAATACGCTCTTTATTGCCGTGGTCTCGTAGAGGTCGTTATAATAGGTGGAGGTGCCGTGTGCGTTTATGTAGTCAATGTCCCCGGGGTTCAGCCCTGCGTCCTCGAGGGCAAGTTCCATGCACTCGGCGGCCCCGACGCCCTCGGGCGAGGGCATGGTCATGTGAAAGGCGTCAGAGTTCATGCCATAACCTGCGACCTCGGCGTATATGCGCGCCCCACGCTTCCTTGCGTGCTCCAGTTCCTCGAGGACCACAACCCCTGCGCCCTCGCCCACGACAAAGCCGTCTCTGTCGCGGTCAAAGGGGCGCGAGGCCTCGGCAGGGGCATCGTTACGCCGCGAGAGGGCCTTCATGGCGTTGAAGCCCGCTATGCAGAGGGGGGTTATGGTGGACTCGGCCCCTCCGGCTATCATGGCGTCGGCAGAGCCGCGCTGAATTATTCGGAAGGCATCGCCCACTGAGTGCGTTCCCGTTGCGCAGGCCGTTACTGAAGAGTCATTGGGCCCGCGCGCTCCTGTCCTTATGGAAATCTGGCCAGAGGCGAGGTTGATGATGACCATGGGTATGAAAAAGGGCGTTATCCTCTCTGGGCCCTTATTCTGGAGTACCTTGTGCCAGTGCTCTATCGCCGGGAGGCCGCCTATGCCGGCGCCGACGTAGACGCCGACTCTCCGGGCATTCTCATCGGTAATTTCAAGGCCAGAGTCCTCAACAGCCATGAGCCCCGCCACGAGGGCATACTGGATGAAGAGGTCCATCTTCTTTAGTTCTTTCCTTGGGATGAAGTCCGAGGGGTCGAAGTCGGGCACCTCACCTGCTATGCGCACGGGGTAACCCGAGGCCTCAAAGCGCGTAATCTCCCTTATGCCGCACCTGCCCTTCACAAGGGCGTCCCACGACTTCTCGAGCCCCATGCCAAGGGGGCTCACGATCCCCAGACCAGTTATGACAACCCTTCTCTTATCCACGAAGAATACCCCCACTAAAAAACACGACGGACATCTCTCAGAGACCGTCTCGCCGTCTATTACGACGGTTGGTCCCCTTGAGAGAAGGCCCCTTGGCCGGGAAGTGCAGGCCTATGAGGCAAGGCAATCCGGGAAAGCCCGGGGCAGCCAGGTGAAGAGTCTAACTACCAGGCAGACCCCAAGCACCAGCCCCCTGCCTCTTGCCCCCCTCGCCTCCTCCTCCCCTTGCCCCTGCCACTTGCCCCCTCAACTCCCCCCCTTTGCCCCCTCTTGCCACCTCACTTGCCCCCTGC
>CAYOVP010000104.1:0-3217 GCA_964407495.1 uncultured Thermodesulfobacteriota bacterium | reverse complement strand
CACACAGCCTGCGCATCCTGTTGCAGTGGCCCCTCGTGTGGCGGTCCTTTGCCTCTATGGTCTCGGCAAGGACGTTCACGAACCTGAAGTTCATGGATTTGAGCATGCCGTAGGCCTTCATAAGTTCCACGCTTCTGTTCCCGAGGTCTTCTGCGCTCTCTCTCAACTTTTCTTCAAGGAGTATCTGGTATCGTCTGTTCTGGCGTTCTAACCGTCTGTTCTCGAGAAGGAGTTCGCGTTGTGCAAAGGCCTTGCAGACAACAGCGAGGAGGGCTTCTTTTGTAATTGGCTTCATAATGTAGTCAAAGGCCCCGCGTTTCATTACGTCAATGGCCACGGAGACATCTGTAAGCCCTGTAAGCATTATGACGGGCATGGTCTTCATGTGCATGCGTGCGTAGTCGAGGATATCTATGCCGTTTACACCGGGCATCTTTATATCGCAGATGAGGATCTCTGCCCGGGTCTGTTTCAGGGTATCAAGTATCTCCGCCCCTCCTGGAGAGACCTCGACGTGGTAGCCCTCCTTTGCGAGGTGTGTCTTCAGGACCTTCCGTACTGCCTCTTCATCGTCTATGACAAGGATTTTTCCTGGCATGATTTTTGTTGTATACTCCTCTCAACGAAGTGGTGTGTTCAAGTGACCGGGCCGGGCGCGGTTGGAAAAAGAAGCGGAAGAACAGGGGAAATGGATGAGCAAGATAGTTTTTTCTTGCCAAACTGCCTGTCATTTATGAGAATAACAGGCAGGACCGACCCTTACAAGGTACAGCCTTGCGTGTCCCTGAGTATGTAACCTAAGACACTGAAATGTGTGAGACCTTTCTTCGAGAATTTAACCTGGCCATATAGGTCCAAGTTTAACACGCAGGTGGCTGGAGGGGGGCTGGATGGGGGGGCGGATTTTATGCCAGGAGTCTCTGCTCGGGAGTTAGGGGGCCGAGCCCCTCTGCTAATGGGCCTCATGGACAGGGCCCCTGCCTCCTTGAAGACCGGTAGAGGCCTTTTTTAAGCATAGCGTGGTCCGAGCCAGGGGGGGGAGGAGGGGAGGGTCTGCCACTACCCTCATTAATAAAAGGGGCCTTTTGCCATGAACATGACAGAGCAACTCGATGTCCTGGAAGCAAAGATAAGGCGGCTCAAGCAGGAGTATGAGCAGTACTTTCTGCGCATCCTCAAACGCGAGCCATTGACGCTCAAGAAGGAAGTCCAGGGCCTGATACTCCGGTACACCAACATGACCATAAACAATACGGCCGACCAGTTCAGGCTCAACTGTCTACTCTCCCGCTTCAACTCCTACAGGCAGTACTGGGCGAGGACTCTTCGCGCCATAGATGAAGGCGTGTACGTGCGCCGCGCCGAGACCGGGCCCTTTGTCTCTCAGGCTTCGAGGTCGGCGTCTCAGCCGGCTCCGGGCCCACTTAGGATGCCCCCTGCTACGAGGAGCACCGTGCAAGAGAAAGAAAGTGGATCGGCACGGCAGGAAGACCTCCTGTCATTGTATAACGAATATGTAGAGGCCCGCAGGAGGCATGACGACGAAGTAAAGGGCCTCAGTATGGAAAAATTCGTAGAGAGCATTAAACGGGCCCGAAAGAGGATAGAGAAGACCTATGATGTGCACGAGACAGAGGTTCAGGTCTTGGAAAAGGACGGACAGGTAAAACTCGTAATAAGGCCCGCAGGCGTCAAGGTGAGTTGAGGGTGCCCCCACAATTGGCCCATTCCCCCCCATTGGTCCATGAACTCCAGAAAGACAGTAGGCGTCTTTGGCCTTGCATCGTTCTTCAACGACCTTGGCTCAGACATGATATACCCGGTCTGGCCGCTCTTTCTCACGGTCTTTCTGGGGGCGGATATGGCGGTATTGGGCCTTGTGGACGGCCTTGGAGATGCCGTTGTCTCTCTGTCGAGGGCCCTCTCGGGATACGCCTCTGACAGGCTGGGCAGGCGAAAGGTCTTTATCTGGACAGGGTATGTGCTCGGCGCCATATCGAGGCTGGGGTATGCGTTCTCACCTGCATGGGGATACATAATCCCCTTTCGTGTGCTGGACAGGGCAGGCAAGATAAGGAGCTCCCCCCGTGATGCCATAATAGCCGATATCTCAACGAGAAAGGTCCGTGGTAGCAGGTTTGGTTTTGTCCGTGCCATGGACAACCTCGGCGCCCTCTGCGGCATCCTCGTCTCCATCGCCCTATTCAGCCGCATCGGTTACAGGGCCCTCTTTCTCCTTGCCGCCATACCCTCGGTCCTGGCAACCCTCCTTGTTCTCTTTTTCATAAGGGAGAGGCCCGGCCCGCGGACAAGAATATTTCGCGGCCTCTCCCTTGGTGATATTGACAACAACTTCAGACTATTTCTCGCCTCCAGCGCTGTCTTTGCCCTCGGTGCCTTCAGTTATTCCTTCCTCCTCATCTATGCCAAGGACGCAGGCTTCCATCTTACTCTCATCCCCCTGCTCTATCTCATATACACGGCAGTAGCCTCGCTCTTTTCCATCCCCTTCGGCCTCCTCTCGGACAGGATAGGGAGAAAGGCCGTCCTCCTCCTCTCGCTCTCTTTCTGGGGCCTTGTCTGCATCTCCTTGATGCTCGGCCATGGCTACCATGTTGTCATCCCTGCATTTGTCCTCTTCGGCCTTCACAAGGGGGCCCTCGAGCCCGTCCAACGCACCATGGTGGCAGAACTCTCGCCAGTAAGGTTCAGGGCGAGTTGCCTCGGCTGGTTTCAGATGATCACAGGGCTCTTCGCGCTTCCGGCCTCTCTCGTTGCAGGACTTCTCTGGGACAGGGTCGACATGCGGGCGCCCTTCTATCTCTCCCTTGGGCTAACGGTCCTGTCCATGGCGATGCTCGGTCTTGTACGCGAGAAATCCGCCGAGGGGGCGTAGGACGGCTCTTCCATTCCGAGGTCATGATATTAGGGAAAGTCTGATTAATTCAGACTTTCCAGCGACCCAAGGATGGGCCGCCATTTTCAGGGCTGTAAGATCTTGAAAATGTGAGGGAAAGACAGACCGCGCTTTTTCTTTCCCGTCTCTCCTTGATTCAGGGACGAATTATTCAGAGGTTCTTTAGGTGGGGACCCGAAATTTGGGTATGGAGCAGTTTTTTTATTTGTGGTAGTATAAAAATTGAGACTACTTTATGCTTTGCCTCATCGCCCGAGTGGCGGAACTGGTAGACGCACGGGACTTAAAATCCCGAGTGGG
>CAYOVP010000103.1:0-3457 GCA_964407495.1 uncultured Thermodesulfobacteriota bacterium | reverse complement strand
CTAAACAAAAAAAGCCGTAACCATTTGAGTTAAAACAAAAACCCAAACAATTACGGCCTCTTGTAAACTGGCGGTCCTAACGGGAGTCGAACCCGTGTTTTCGCCTTGAGAGGGCGACGTCCTGGGCCACTAGACGATAGGACCGACTGAATAGATAGTATGATTAATTACCGCAAAAAAAACCCTTTGTCAATGCCCTTGAAGGGTGCTCCTCACCGGGCCCGTCTCTGCGCGCCGCCTTCTCATTTTGAGGAAGTCTCCTCAAAGGCGTGGGTGAGGGCGTTCCGGCTGGGCACCATGCCCTTTGCCACTACCTTTCCCTTCTGCACCAGGACGTAACTGTACTTGGTAAAGTACCTTATTTTCTTCACTTCAGAAAGTATGGTCTTACGGAGGCGAGAGCCTGTTGAGAAGATGACGATATTCCTGGAGGTGTTATAGGGGTTTCTTACCGCAACGGCGATTGCCGAGGCCTTTGGGTCATAGGTCTTGCCGTCAATCGTAAAGGCCCTTGGAGTAATGAAGATGTTTGGTGGCATCTCGAGGTCTATGTCCGCGAGGGCCTGGGGCATGCCAGGGCCGTTTATGAAGAAGACAGACCTCTCTTCGAGCGTCTTTACGATCTCGCCGGCTTTTATCTCACCCTCCTTAAGGCCAAAGTCCCTGGAGAGGAGTCTCGCCCCGGCAGTGCGTCCGGCCAGCCCCCTCTTGTCTCTGTCAACTACTATGAGGGCCTCCTTGTCGCCCAGCACTACGCTTAGAGACGGCGGCACCTCCGAGGCATCGAGGATGCGAAAGACCCTGTAATCAGGGTCTACCTCCAGGAACGCCGGGGCCTTCTTCGTGGTAATGGAGAACTCCTGCCTTTCTTTGTCTATAGCGAGGTCTTTCTCCACTACCTCGCCACCTTCGGTCTTGAGACGCACTGGCAGGCTCAGCCTGTAGGCCGGGGCCTTCTGCGTAATGGTGAAGACGGTCGTATAACCGGTTCCGTACTCCGCCTTTTTTGCGCTTACCCCTTCAAGGGCCAGTTCAGGCCCGCCGGCGCGTTCGAGCCACTGGTCGAAGAACCATGAGAGGTCCTTGTCCGTTACCCCTGCAAAGGCCTTCTCAATGTCTTTCCATGTAGCGCGGCGGAAGGCGTTTTTTTTGTAAAACTCCCGAAGACCCCTATTGAAAGTCTCTATGCCAAGGAGGTCTTCGAGCATGGCAAAGACCATGACGCCCTTGTTGTAACCAACGGCGCGTTCAGGCGGCTCTGTGGCGTATTTGAACTGGCGGAGCGAGATCTTGACCTTGCCGGCGTAGTTCCTGTAGCCCTCGAGTTTTCTGAAACGGAAGTCCCGCGCCTCTTCATCGCCTTTTTTGCGCTCATAGAGATAATCCGCCGTGTAGGTGGTGAGGGCCTCGGACCAGTTGCCGTAGGAGGCGTCTATGAAGACGGAGTTGCCCCACCAGGAGTGGGCTATCTCGTGGCCAAGGGAGGTGTCTGGTATGAAGGGGAGGCGCAGGACCCTGGACCCGAGAAGGGTGAACGACGGCATGCCGTAGCCAGTTGGGAGGAAACTCTCCACCACGGCGAACTTCTTGAATGGATACTTGCCAAAGAGTTCGCTGTAGAGGTCTATGTACTCGCCCGTCTTCCTGGTGTAGAGGGCCGAGAGTTTCTTGTCACGTTTCAGGAAAAAGGTATATATCTTGACGCCGTTGTGAATGGTCTTTTTTACGCGGAACCTCGATGATACAACGTCGAGACCGTCCACTGGCCGGGTCGTCTTCCAGCGGTCAAATGTCCTGTCAGCGGAGCTCATGTGAAGGAGCCAGTCACCCTCTGCTACAGAGGTATACCCCCTGGGCATGTTAACGGATATGTTGTAGTTGGCCGTACCGTCCTCGGTGTGAGGGTACCAGTAGGAGTTGGAGGGAAGAAATACGCCGCGCCGGCCCATGACCCCTGTATTTACGTAGGAGATGCCGCGCCTGAGTTTCTTCTCGGCGCCCTTTATGGATCCGAAGGTCTCGTTGAAACTGATGCTGAGCGTAGGGGCTTTTCTCCCTTTCGAGGCAGTGGGTACGTCTATGATTATTGCCTTGAGGGGGTCGCCCTTCAGTCTCCTTACTCTGTAACGGGGCCTCCTGCCATTTAGGCGGAGCCTCTGGAGGCGGGCCTTGTTGTTGAGAAGCAACCTGAGCCTTCCGCCAGAGGGCCTCAACCTTATGGTGTCTATGCCCCTGAGGGTCCTTGCTATGGGGTTTATCGTGATGCTGAGGTTGTGTGAGAGAACTACGGCAGTGGCCCCGGGGGCAGGTGGTTCTTGGCCGGCGGCAGGGAGCGGGCAGGCGCAGAGGATGAAGAAAGCGGCAAGGGCCGCCGTGAGCATGGCCCAAGGGGCCGGTAGTGGTCTCTTGTCCGGCATATTCCTTTCCCCATGTCCAGGGCCCTGCCACCTGGGTCTTGGATGCGCAACTCCGGCCCGGCTACAGGGGCCGTCCCGAGAGGCAGTGCCCCTGGTGGCGGTCTTGTGTGTGCTGGTCTTGTATAATGAAAAAAGGTCTACAGTCTCGCCGTAAACCCTTTGGTGTTATCTGGCTGGGGGACCAGGATTCGAACCTGGGTAAACGGAGTCAGAGTCCGTTGTCCTGCCGCTAGACGATCCCCCATCAATGCTGTCCTGGGCGGCCCGTAAAGGGCGTCTCACCGGCATGCCGGGCCCGGTTCAGATGGATAATTTAATTTAAAAGAAATTGAGAGTCAAGAAAATACTTCCAGGCATGGCCCAGGCCGTCTTCTTAGGGAGGCGGGGCCCGGGGGTAGAAGAGGTGTTTTGTCTTGACTGAACGGATTAATCCTTGTATACTCATATCCTTTTATATTAGTATGTTAGAATGATTATACGAGTTGATTCAATCCCAGCCGAGGGACTTAGGGTCGAGATCGAGGAGGGCGAGAAGGTCTTCGGCTCTGTCTTCAGAGACTCTGGCTACAGCCTTGTCGGCCCACTTGGGGCAAGCCTCGAGTTCTCCCTTCTCGATGAAGGCGGGGTACATGTCACTGGCCGCGTCAGGGCAAGGCTCGAGGCCACCTGCCACAGGTGCCTTGGCAGGTTCTGCCTCACCATAGACTCGGCGGTAGACCTCTTTTTTTCGAGGCTGCAGGTGCCCAGGGGTACAGAAGTGGAACTCAAGGCCCCGGACCTCGAGGTAAACGCCCTCAGGGGAGAGGGACTGAACACAGACGATATACTCCTTGGGCAGGTTGCCGAGGAACTGCCACTTACAGCCCTCTGTAGCGAGGACTGCCGCGGGCTCTGCCAGGGGTGTGGTGTAGACCTGAACAAGGCCTCTTGTCGCTGTGTTGCCGAAGAAAAGATAGACGCCCGCCTTGCAGTGCTCAAGGACTTCTGCGTAAAGGCAGAGTAGGGGCGCGGCACTATGAGGAAATAAGTACAAAAAACAT
>CAYOVP010000102.1:0-3497 GCA_964407495.1 uncultured Thermodesulfobacteriota bacterium | reverse complement strand
TTTATTTCATGGAGGCATTTTTCGAGGGCCTTTTCCATGGGTGCCCTCATTCCGTTGGTCTTTCCGTTCTGGTCGAGGAGGAACTCTTTGAGGGTAAGGGCCGCGTTTGCTGTGCAGAATTTTTCCATCTGGCCCGAGCCCGTGATCTCCGTGAACTCAGGGCCAGTTCGTCCCACGCGGTAGCAGGTGGTGCAGAGGCTCGGCACGAGGCCTTCACGGGCTATGGAGCCCATGACCTCAACGAGGCCCCGGTGGTCGTTTGTGGTGAACTGTCCCCTTGAGCCCTCCCTTTTTTCTCCCTCAGTCTCTTCTTCGGCATAGCCGCCGGGGTCTGTTCGGGAAGCGGCGCTCAGTTGGCTTGCTCCGAGGTGGAGGAGCGTGCTCCTGAGTTCAGGTGCCTCTCTCGTGGAGACCACCACGCCTGCCGTTGGCACGGCGAGGCGGAAGACAGCGGTTATCTTCTTGAGGTCCTCGTCAGTAACATTAAAGGGCACGGCGCCGAGGGCCGAGCCGGGCGCGGGCCTGAGGCGGGGTATGGAGAGGGTATGGGCGTGGGCGCCGTATTTTTCGAAGAGGCGGCGCGAGTGCGCGATTGTGGCGAGGCAGTCGAACCTGTAGTCATAGAGCCCGAGGAGCGGGCCTAAGCCGAGGTCGTCGAATCCAGCGGCAACTGCACGGTCCATTACAGTGAGTCGAAAGTCAAAGTCGCTCTTTTTTCCAAAGGGGTGCATCTTTTTGTAGGTGGGGCGGTGATAGGTCTCCTGAAAGACCTGAAAGACGCCCACGCCTGCATTCTTGAGTACGCGGAGCGAGTCCACGTCCACGGGCGGGGCGTTGAGGTGCACGATTCTCATGCCCGAGTTCTCGTACACGGCG
Organism: uncultured Thermodesulfobacteriota bacterium; assembly: GCA_964407495.1. Taxonomy (GTDB): domain Bacteria; phylum Desulfobacterota; class GWC2-55-46; order GWC2-55-46; family JADFVP01; genus JAJRZX01. Next base: position 2,621 of record CAYOVP010000102.1, on the reverse strand, counting down.
CGTACGCAGGAGACGATGTAGTCGATGCCAAAGCGGGGGTCCTCGCCGGTTACGAGGAGGACGCGCCTGAAGCCCATGGCCACAAGGGCCCGCGCCTCGCGGGCGGCCTCTTCGGGCGTAAGGGCCCTTCTCTGCGCAGGGTCGCCGGAACTACGAAACCCGCAGTACAGGCAACCGTTTACGCAGTAGTTGGACAGATAAAGGGGGGCGAAGAGTACGGCGCGGCTCCCGAAGACGCGCTCCTTTACCTCGCCGGCCTTTTTATAGATGGCCTCGAGGGGGGAGGGGTCCTCGGCATTAAGTAGTATTGAGGCCTCTTCGAGGTCGAGGCCCTCTTTCCAGTCCTTGCTGTCGAGGCGCGATAGAACCTGGCGCACCTCGCCTTCAGTTGAGGGGCCTCTTTTCGAGAGGCATTTTATTTTTTCAAAATCAAGCATGGTCCTGGCCTTTTTTAACGGCCCCTCTCATGGGGCGGCCCATGACTTTCGCCAGTGCAACTCTGCTTAGAGGAGTCAGCGGTTTCTTTGGCTTCAAGCCTTGGGTTTGCCTCCTCTGGACGGCCTATCCATCACGGGAAAGGGGCCTGGTGTGTTTTCGCCAATAAAAAAAACCGCCCTCTGCGAGGGCGGCCAATGAGTTGGTACACGGGCGAGTTCACTCTTCCCGTGTCCTGCGGTCTTTTTGCTTCCCTACGCTGGCATTACCCAGATCAGGTCATTAGGGTCTTCTCCGCTCACTGGAGAACTCTCAGCCCTTCGGGCTCCCCTGCTATATGATCCATGTATGTCTTTATACAGAATTTATCAGAGGCCGAGGTCTTAGTCAAGGGTTTTGACCAGAGGCCAGGTGCCCTACATGTATGTGGCAAACTCTGGCTCTATGAAACTCTTGAGGATATCACACCTCGAAATCACGCCAACGAGGCGTTCCTTTTCCACTACCGGAAGGCGTATGATCCGGTTGTCGATCATTGTCTTGATGACCTCGCTCAGCGGTGTCTCCACGTCTACGGTAAGAGGAGACTTTGCCATTACGTCCCTTGCGTTAAGTTTGGTAAGTTCCTTTCCCTTCTGGATGTTCTTCAGAAGGTCATACTCTGTCACCATGCCCACAACCTTTCCGGCATCGTCGGTTACGGGCATTCCGCTGTAAAAACCCGAGAGAAACTGGAGCGCTATGTCCCTTGCCGAGGCATGAGGCGTGGCCGAGACAACAGGCCTTATCATTACATCCCTTGCCTTGAGTCTCTTCATTCTCTGCCCTCCTTTCTCCACCTCCGTAGAGGCGTGGTCACAGGTTTAGAGGGCTGAGCAAGCCCTCATTAATTGATCATTATTTTCTCCCTTACCTTATATTATACTTCCTAATGAGTGATACGCAACAGGGGGGCGGCTGGAAGGGAAGAGGAGTTCAGGGGGCATTGTATTGAGGCGGAAGAGAGAGCAAAGGGTATGGCAGGGGGCTCTGGTGGTTCCTCATGGTGCCTTGCACATTGTCGTCAGGGTAGCAGGGGAGCGGGCAGGGGGGATATCTGGTGGTTCATTGGGGGGGGTCAGGTCTTCCGGCTGGCAAGGCCTTGCTCCACCTCTCTTGCGATTCTCTCGGCGGCCCTGGCAGGGTCGGAGGCGTCTCGTATGGGTCTGCCCACGACGATATAGTCTGCGCCGGACTGTATGGCCAAGGCAGGCGTTACGACTCGTTTCTGGTCGCCCCGGCTGTCTCCTGCGCTTCTTATGCCTGGGGTGACGATGAGAAAGGAGGGGCCGAATTCCTGACGCACGGCACCTGCCTCTGCGCCGGAGCAGACGATTCCCGCACAACCCGCGAGGCGTGCGAGACGCGCCCTGTGAATGACAAGATCAGAGGGCTTGTTGTAGGCTTCATCTATGCCGACGTCTCGCAGGTCTTCTGCAGAGAGGCTCGTAAGGACAGTAACGGCAAGAACCTTTACGCCAGTATCTTTCTGAACCCTTGCCGCGGCCTCAAGAAGACGGAGCCCCCCTCCGCAGTGTACGGTGACCATCTCCACGCCCAGTTCTGTTGCCGAGCGCATGGCGCGTTCTACTGTGGCAGGGATATCGTGAAACTTGAGGTCAAGGAAGATGCCGGCCCCAGGAGCGGCCTCTTGGACAGCCCTTACGGCCCGTGGGCCTTCGCGCACAAAGAGTTCGAGCCCTATCTTGAAGAGTCCTACCCGGTCCTTGAGAAGACGGACAAAATCCAGGGCCTCGTCGAGGGTGGGCAGGTCGAGAGGGAATATTATACGGCCATATGAAGGGGCGTTGTTCAAGGGAAAAGACCGCCTTCCGTACTTTTTAAAGGAAAAGGGCGGTGCGCCAGAGAAAAGCAGAGGTCCTGAGGCCTTGGGGAAGGGGGTTGAATGTCTATCGTGTGAGAGATGTTTGCCCTGCCTTGAAGAACAAAAGAGGGAGAGACGCTCTTGGTCGCTCTCTTGCCCCCCCTTACCTGGTAACCCCCTTGTCCCTCCTGCCCCCTTCTCCCCCTATTGCTCCCACCATCACTACCTACATCGCCCCCCGAACACGTAGCTAGCGTTGGTGTGGGTCGCATGCTTATGAATAGAAACACAGAGCCAGCATGCGTGCTCTAGAGAGCTATGT
>CAYOVP010000101.1:0-3518 GCA_964407495.1 uncultured Thermodesulfobacteriota bacterium | reverse complement strand
GTTCGAGACCCGTCTCCCGCTCCATCAAAAAGCCTCATACCCCGGTTGACTCAATCATCATCCCTTTCTCGCGATTCTTGGCACAGGATGTAGCAGATGTGTATGTAGAGGCATGTCACTATGAAGTTGCAGGAAAAGATCAACCTCTTCAGACGCTACATCGCCCAGAAGGGGCTGAGATACACCAACCAGCGCGACTTTATTGCGCGCGCCTTCTTCAGGGTCCGCTCTCACATAAGCCTCGATGAACTCTTCAGAAAGGTTCGCCGGGCCGAACCAGGCATAGGCTATGCCACTGTGTACCGCACCATGAGGATACTCACGGACTCAGGCCTTGCCGTAACTCGCCAGTTCGGCGACGGGCAGACGCGTTATGAGAACATCCCCGAAGGTGGGCATCACGACCACCTCATATGCCTGAAGTGCTCGAAGATCGTTGAGTTTCAGAACCAGAAGATAGAGGACCTTCAGAACGAGACCGCAGAGGACTACGGTTTCAGGGTCATCAGCCACAAACTGGAGTTGTACGGCTACTGCTCGGCCTGCCGGTAGGTTTTTTTTGCCTTGCAATTGAAAATGAAAGTTATTATCATTAACAGATGACACCCGCTGAAAATAGAGAAAGAGAAACCATAGGAAGGGGCGGGCCCCTCGTCCTCGTGGGTAACCCCAATGTGGGCAAATCCGTTATCTTCGGTACGCTCACCGGCAGGTACGTAACAGTCTCCAATTATCCCGGCACCACTGTGGGGGTATCACGCGGAAGGGCACGTCTGGCAGGCGTCGAGACAGAACTCATAGACAGCCCTGGCGTAAACGGCCTCGTGCCCGTGAGCGAGGACGAGCGCGTCACGCGGGACATACTCCTCAGTACGCCCCGGGCGCGGGTACTACATGTGCTCGATGCAAAGAACCTTGCCAGGGGTCTGCTCATCACCCTCCAACTCATGGAAATGGGCCTGCCCCTTGTCCTTGCCCTGAATATGTACGACGAGGCAGGCCAGAAGGGCATAAAGATAGACCTCAAGGCCCTCAAGAACTCCCTTGGTGTGGAGGTGATACCCACCATAGCAACACAGAGGTGGAACCTCGACAAACTCATGGACGCACCAATGCTCGCACGCCCAGGTGCCATCCACGTAACCTACCCCGCCCCTCTTGAGCGGGCCATAGCAGGCATAAGCGAACTCCTCCCGCCAGCGGCCATCTCGGCGCGCGCAATAAGCCTCATGCTCATCGCAGGCGACGAGACCCTTGACGACTGGCTGAGACAGAACCTCGACGAAGAGAGTATCAGGAAGATATACGCCATCTGCCTGGGCCTCTCCACCATGTATGAAGAACCGCCTGGCTATATCATCAACAGGGCACGGATGCGAGTCGTCAACTCCATCGTGAGGAGATCCCTCTCGCGTGAGAAAGGCGGGGGAGGGGAACTGGCCTCATTTATCGGCAGATACGCCATGCACCCCCTCTGGGGAATACCCATACTCCTCTTCGTCCTCTTCATTCTGTACGAATTCGTGGGGGTCCTCGGTGCCGGCGTCATCGTGGACTACCTCGAACGCGTGGTCTTCGGCACATACCTCAACCCCTGGGCAACGCGCGTCGTGGAATATGCCCTGCCTTCGGGCTTCATACACGACCTCATCGTGGGTCCCTACGGCCTCGTGACCATGGCCCTTACCTACGCCATAGCCATAGTCCTGCCCATAGTGGGACTCTTCTTTTTCTTCTTCAGCCTCCTCGAAGACTCTGGCTATCTGCCGCGCCTTGCCCTCATGGCGGACAAGACCTTCAAGCGCCTCGGCCTCAACGGCAAGGCAGTACTGCCCATGGTCCTCGGCCTTGGGTGCGACACCATGGCCACCATGACCACGCGGATCCTCGAGACGAGAAAAGAACGCGTTATCGTCACGCTTCTTCTTGCCCTGGGCGTGCCGTGCTCGGCCCAGTTGGGCGTACTCCTTGGAATGCTAGCCTCTGTCTCGCTCACGGCGACCCTCATCTGGGCAGGCATGCTCCTTGGTGTCATGGCCCTCGTGGGCTTTCTCGCCTCTCTCATACTCCCTGGCCAGACCTCGGACTTCATCATCGAGATACCCCCCATGCGCATGCCAATGGCCTCGAACATATTCCTAAAGACCCTTGTCCGCGTCCAGTGGTACCTCAAGGAGGCCGTCCCCCTCTTTGTCCTCGGCACCCTCATACTCTTCGGACTCGACCGCATCGGCGGCATCACTGCCATCGAGCGCGCCGCATCACCCGTAATCGTCAACTTCCTCGGCCTGCCTGCCGAGACCACGCAGGCCTTTGTCATCGGCTTTCTCCGCCGCGACTACGGCGCCGCGGGCCTCCTCGACCTGCAGCGCTCGGGCCTCCTCGACCACAGGCAGGTCATCGTTAGCCTCGTAACCATGACCCTCTTTGTGCCTTGCATAGCAAATCTTCTCATGATAGTAAAGGAACGGGGGCTCAAGACAGCGGTCTGGATTACGCTCTTCATCTTTCCCTTCGCCGTGCTCGTAGGCGGAGGGCTGAATTTCCTACTCGAGACACTGGGTATAGCACTCTGAGGAGACCTCATGGACAGGGACAAGGCAATACGCGAAGAGACACTGGAGTTCATCTGGACAGAGCGCGAACAGGGCTCGTCTTCCATAGAAAGACTCCTCAAGATAAGGGAAGTGGTAAAGGCAGGTGTGGACATGCCTGTGCTGCAGGGCATGGCCCGAAAGGGACTCATACGCATTGAAGGCGACAACGTCACCCTGACAAGGACAGGCGAGGACCAGGCCCGCCTTGCTATACGCCGCCACCGGCTCGCCGAACGCCTCCTCTCCGAGGTCTTCGATGTCTCTGAAGGAAACCTCGAGGACGAGGCCTGCGACTTCGAGCATATACTCTCCAAGGGCGTAACCGACAGCATCTGCACCCTCCTCGGCCACCCCCCGGCCTGCCCCCACGGCCACCCCATACCACGGGGCGAGTGCTGCGAAAAAACAAAGAAGGAACTCCGCCCCCTCGTAAAACCCCTTACAGACATAAGCGCCGGCGAAAGGGCCAGGATAGTCTTCATACTCCCCTCGGCCCACTCGAGACTCGATAAACTCTCGGCCCTGGGAATACTGCCCGGCGCTACGCTCCGCGTCTGCCAGAAATCCCCTGCATTCGTCCTCGAACTCGGTGAAACAACCATCGCAATAGATAAGGACATTGCCAGGGAAATCTTCGTTCGAGTCGTAACGTAAAGAAAAAAAAGAAAAAAAGGAGAGGAAGGGTAGGCGGGCTTTGCCCGCAAAAGAAAAGAGTAAAAGAGAAAAAAAGGGAGGGGAGGGTGGCCTCTGCCCACCAGAGGAAAAAGACTTCAAACTTTCTTTTAAAAAAGAAAGTTTGACAAAGAAAACCAGTGCCAGCGGCCCTGCGGGCCGCTGGGTAGAGCGAAGCGAACCCCTCCGAAAACGGCTGTAGGAATTTACCTACGTGCCGAAAATACTAGATTATTATACATGTGGTTT
>CAYOVP010000100.1:0-3756 GCA_964407495.1 uncultured Thermodesulfobacteriota bacterium | reverse complement strand
GCTGGCATTAAATTTCTTTGTCTTACTTTCTTTTTTTAAAGAAAGTAAGGAAATCTTTTATCCTTTGCGGGCAAAGCCCGCCCATACCCCTTTTTTCTTTATTTTTGGTGGGCAGTGCCCACTCTGCCCAGTTTCGCCCTTGGACCTGGATTGCAAAAAAATACGGTACATAGTAGAATCAACGGGACAAGGGATAAGAAGAGACAAACAGTCCGCAGAGACCCCATGGGATTCCATGTTATTCAAGAGACACTATCCAAGCCTTGATTTTCTCCGCTCCATCGCCATAGCCCTTGTAATGCTTGTGCATTTCAACTCAAGGTTCTACCCCCTCCCCAAGGAGAGTTACACCTATCACTTCGCCTCATGGGGGTGGAACGGCGTGGGCCTCTTCTTCGCTCTGAGCGGTTTTCTCATAGGCGGGCAGATTATAGAGGCCCTACAGGCCGGGTCGTTCAGTTTCAAGAAGTTCTACATAAAGCGTTTCTGGCGCATATTCCCGCCATATTATTTCTCGCTCTTTTTAGTAATGGGCTTCATACTGTCGGGGCTGGCAAAGCCCATTGGAAGCCCCGGGGATACGGCCCGGACCCTTGTGTACCATATATTTTATCTACAAAACTACCTGCATCTACCGAAGCCGGCGCTATTGCTGTACTGGTCCCTTGCCGTTGAGGAGCAGTTCTACATACTCGCTCCTCTTCTGCTCTACCTTGTATGGAAGTACGCGAGACCCTATTTTTCGCTTGTCATTACAGGACTTATACTGTTTGGGATATTAACGAGGTTAATGCTCTACGGGCCTGACGTGGACTGGCTCCTGGACATACGCTGGCCCTTTCACACGCGCTTCGACAGCCTCCTCTCGGGCGTCTTCGCGGCCTATATCTTCATCAGATACAACGACCGGCTCCGGGGCCTCTCAGGCCCCGTAAAGTGGGGTTTCTTTCTTATTTCCATTTTTGTGCTGGGTATTGCCCTTGTCTTTGGCAGTGACTTCAACTCTTACTTCAACACAGGCTGGCAGTTCACGCTCACTGGTCTCGGCTTTGCCATGCTCACCCTCTCCCTGGCCATAAGTTCCTTTGATTCCATTGTGCACACTTACCTCAAGAAATTCTTCGCCATAACGGCGAAGTTCAGTTACACCATGTACCTCTATCACATCATGCTCATATACCCCGTGGGTAACATCGTCATCAGGGCCCACAAGTACCTTGGCTACAGGCCAAGCCCCGCTGGTTTTTTCCTGAGTTTCGTCCTCTACTTCTTCTGCGTACTCATGGTATCGGGCATTATCTACCAGTTTGTAGACAGGCCGGCCATGAGGCACAGGAAAAAAGTCCTCGCGAGAATGGGCGAGAGTAATAGGATCGTGACAGAGTCAGTGATCGAGTAGCCCGGGTTGAGGCCGCTTTCTGCACTGAGGGTGCAATCCTGTTGACACAAGGCCCCATAAAGTGTAGATTTTCAGGTATGGGAGGTAAAGACTGATATGAAAAGAGCATACCTGTTTCCGAGCGCCGTACTGATCATACTCTCGTTACTCTTCGCCGTGCCGGCCTCTGCCGGAAGAAAGGAGACGAGAAAGGTTGAGGACGCCATAGAGGTACTGGAAGACATAATGGCCATACCCGAGAGGAGCATACCAGAAGAACTTCTTGGACAGGCAAGGGCAATTGCGATCATACCATCGGTGATAAAGGTAAGTTACGTCCTTGGCGGCAAGTTTGGCAGGGGCGTGGTACTCGTGCGTAACAAGAGGGGCTGGAGTTATCCTTCTTTTGTGACCATAACCGGCGCGAGCCTTGGTTTTCAGGCGGGCGCCCAGTCATCGGACATAATCCTTGTCTTCATGACCCAGAAGAGCGTTGAAGGCCTGAGGCACGCAAAGTTCACCCTCGGGGCCGATGCCTCGGTGGCTGCTGGCCCGGTAGGCAGACACGGCGAGGCCGCCACTGACATTACCATGAAGTCCGAGATATTCTCCTATTCAAGGTCAAGGGGGCTCTTTGCCGGTGTCTCCCTTGCCGGAGCGGCCCTCATAGCAGACCAGAAGTCCAACGTAAGGTTCTACGACGTGGAAGACATAGGCGTATACGAGATCTTCGAGGGACGGCTCGACGAGGTGCCCGATGTGGCGGAAAAACTCGTTAAAACGCTCAACAAGTACACCAAGGGCTGAATGGTATAGGGACGATGGCGACTTTTAATGAAGGGGAAGCGCAGGCCCTGGGGCCTGCGCTTTTTTTACACATCCCGGCATATGTGTAGTCATTACCCACTGGGTTCTCCTACTGAGGAGGTCTGGTTAAGGGATGGCCCACCTTGCAAACCAGGTTCTTCAAGGCGTACCCATAGGGGTTAGGTGCCAGGGCCGCTTACCATGGCAACATACCTTGGTGCCCTACCAACCCAGTTTCAGCCTCTCGGCAAGCCTCTGAGAGAGCCCTGCCTCGAGTATCTTTTCCACAGTGGCATCTATGTCGTACTCGATTCTATGAAAGGTGACCACCATGGTCTCGGAGTCAAAGACAGCGTAGGAGCCGCGCGGGTCCTTGTCTCTGCTCTGGCCGAGGCCCCCGGGGTTTATGAGGTAACTTGCGCCCTTCTTGAGTTTTATGGTGCTGTCAAGGTTCATCCTCACAGAATCCTTTGCCCCAAGGTAGGCGATTGGAACATGGGTATGTCCGAAAAAACATATACTTATACCCTTTATCTTATCAAGGAGCCTGAAGTTTCTCTGTGCATCTGCCGCACCGTATATGTAGCGGTCCGTATCGTTAATGGAGCCGTGTATGGCGTAGAACAGCCCCCCAACGCGCCTTGAGCGCGGGAGTTTTGCGAGAAACTCCCTGTTCTCTTCCGTAAGGACGCCCCTTGTCCATTCTATGGCATCAGCGGCAAGGAGGTTGAAGTCCGTGAGGTCCTCGATTCCGGCGGCTCGCGCATCGTGGTTACCCATTACAGAGCGGATCTTCTTCCTCCTTATGAGGTCAACGCACTCATTTGGGCTCGCATTATAGCCCACGAGGTCGCCAAGACAGACTATGCTGTCCACAGGGTCCTTCTCAATGGCCTCGAAAAAGGCTTGCAGGGCCTCGATATTGGCGTGTATGTCAGAAATTATCGCAAATCGCATAGACTCTTGGCGCTTTTCCTTGTCTTGTCTTATATGAAGAAGAGGAGAATGCGGGGCCCGATTGCTCGGGATTGCAGTGCAACCGGGCGGGGATTAATGGAGTATGGGCTTGGAATCATTGCCCAGTTGGGTCTGAAAACCTGTCTGCAGGGGGTCGGCCATGAAGTTGTCCCTACACTTCCTGCACAGAATGAGGATGAGGTCAGAGGTTATGTCCTCCACATTGGAGACGTCCATGTTTTCCATGGCATCGAGAAAAGTGTTTATACCCTCCTCGAAGCCAAGGTCAGGGTCCTCACCGATGAAGCCATCGTAGTCGGCAAAACTCCTTATCTCCACAACATACTTGAGGTCATCGGGGCTCATGTTCACCCCGCAGTTCTGGCATCTATGCGTCTGTGTCTCTTTCATCTTTTCTTTCCGATTAAACTCGTAACTCCCATCCAAACAAGGCCTGCCCTCTTCTCAGATGGGGCCGCTCCCCAGGGCTACTGCCCTTTGCCTGGGCCTTTGCCTTGTCAATAGAGGCGCCCTTGTCTCTTGACCCTGTCCTTGCGCTACGGCCGGTAGCCGAGGAGTCATCCTCCTTACCCCCCCCTTTGCCCCCTTTGCCA
>CAYOVP010000099.1:0-3770 GCA_964407495.1 uncultured Thermodesulfobacteriota bacterium | reverse complement strand
TTTTCTTTCCCTCACATTTTCAAGGGCTTACAGCCCTGAAAATGGCGGCCCATCCCTGGGCCGAAGGAAAGTCTGAATTAATCAGACTTTCCTTAAATTATGAGGTCATCAGGTTCCCTGAGACCGGTTCCGTAACACAGGCCAAGTATCTCGTCATAATGCCCGAGTTGGGACTGTACATATATACCCTCGTAAATTTCCTCCACCTCTCCCTCGGCAACAAGTTGCTCAATGATATGCGTTGGAACATTTACTACATACCTCTGGAGTCTTCTCATGAGCCAGCGTTCAGGCCCGTTCTTCTTCAGCTCTTCTATGAGGCCGTGGCCCTTCCCGAAGCGAACCAGCACGGGTCTGTATCGTGATTCATCGATGATGCGAAACTTCTGCGCCGCGGTCCTGAAATTTATGGTAAGGGCTGGACCAGGGGCGAGGTCCTCGAGTATGCCCTCTCTGTCGAGCCTGTCTCCTCGGATCCAGTATAGTTCGCCGAAGTAATTCTTGAAAGACTTCGGCGCGAGGGGGTCTTCTTTACCGGAAGACAATAGCCTCCGACCTGCCTCTGCGGCCTGTCGCAGGATGCCCGGAGGCGCCGTTGTCGGTGGTACGAAAACCCTGACGAGACCTTCCTCAAGCAGGCCTTCCCTGTTGCACCTTCCGGCGGCCTGGGCAATGGAATCGAGTCCTGCAAGCGCGCGGTAGACCACCGGGAAATCCAGGTCAACACCGGCCTCCACGAGTTGTGTGCTTATGACCCTTGTGGGTATGCCCTTATTGAGACGTTCTTTTATCCTGGATATGACATATGACCTGTGCGCGCCGCACATGAGGGCAGAGAGGTGAATGGTCCCTTCGGGCATGAGCCCGTGCAGCGTCCTGCAGTCAGCCCGGCTGTTTACGACACATAGTACGCTCGGGTGTCCCGAGAGTTCCTCTGCAAGGTCTTCCCATTGAGTCTCAATTGACAGGTCGGGAGGGATATGGAGCCTTGTCCTCTTGAGTTCCAAGTGAAGGTTCTCCGGGTCTTCGACGATCTCCTTCATCTCATCGAATCCGCTGAAACTGAAGTCCATGGACCGCTTTGAAGTAAGGGCAGGTTGTGTGGCGGTGCTCAGAAGCAGCGTTACGCCGTAGTGTTTTTGAATTTCTTTGAGCGCCTGTATGACGGGCATGAGAAAATCCGGTGGAAGGAGCTGGACTTCGTCGAGAACTACAACGCTGTTGACTATGTTGTGGAGTTTTCTGCAGCGGCCCGGCCTTGCGGCATGGAGTGACTCGAAGAACTGGACCGAGGTGGTGACTATTATAGGGGCATCCCAGTTCTCTGAGGCAAGACGGCTCCTCGTCGTCTCTGCCTTATCGGAGACCTCTATATTACTGTGGTGTTCGAGTACCGCATCTTCGAAGATCTCTCTGAACTGGTCTGCAACCTGTTCTATAATGCTCGTATAAGGGATTACGTATATTATGCGGCGTTTTTTGTGTCTCACGGCGTGGTTGAGGGCAAAGGCCATGGAAGAGAGCGTCTTGCCTCCGCCGGTAGGAACGGTGAGCGTGAAGACAGAAGGCGGGGTCTCAGACATGGCGATGCACTGCTCCAGGACTTGGGCCCTAAGGCGGTTGACCCTCGTAGGGTCAGCCCCCGCGGTTTTTTCTTCCATGAATCTCTCGAAGAGAGGGAGCAGTTCCTTGAGTTCAGGGTATCCGGTTCTTTTTTCTGACCTCTGGGGCTCCATAAAGGCCTCGGTGTCCAGAAAATCGGCATCAACGAGACATGAAAAGAGCATACGTATCCACATGGACGGGTCTGTGCCTGCTTGCGGCTTCTCGGATGGGAGGTCCTGTGAGAAGATCTCACACAACAAGGAGAGAGCCCTGGTATCGAAAGAGAGGGCTCCTTTTGCCGCAGTGTTCAGGCGCTGAGCAAGTCCGGACAACCCGGATTCGCCACTCTGCCAGTCAGGGAGCCCTGCATGGTGCCCAGCCATTATGTAGGCAAGGATGCGGCCAGGTGGACCAAATTTTTCAACGGCCTTGAGAGAGGCATATGTCGAGTGGTCTACCCTTGCGGCTTTCTTGGTAGTGGTGTTATCTGTGCTGGCAACAGAGCGGATGTATCGCTGAAACTCCTCTGAAGCCTTTCCCGCGTCGTGCCAGAGCCCGGCAAGGCCAGCCCATCCACCTGAGCCGAACTCCTCGCCAAAGACGGACGCCAGGCGAGATGTCTCGCTGAGATGTTCGAGCAAATCATGTCGCCTGCCTTCTTTGATGTGTGCAACCAGGCCGGAAGTCCTCGTCTCGCTCACTGAAAGCCTCCAGGTCAAAAGTCCAACACTCCTGGTGTAAGAGCGCGGTCTCACTATTCACTATCGCAGCCATTCTCAATATCGATTTGACTAAACAATAACATGTATATGAATTCGGGATATCATAAGCATCCAGAGATGCAGAGAACTCTCATAAAGCATGTTCATGGACCGGGAGGTTCAGGAATGGAAAGAGGCGGGGCTACTGTCCACGGGTTGTTCATAAGTTTAACCGATGTTGCCATCTTACACGGCCATCTCCCCCAAATGATGTCCTACCTGTAGATTCTGGACATCTTTTCTATCTCTTTCTTTATGTCTTCCCTGAGTTCCGATGGGGAGAGGACTTCCACGTCAGAGCCGAACCGCAGCACCTCGCGCCTTACCTCCCGGAGGTCGGCAACGGGGAACCTCAAGATTATGCCACCACCCGGCTCTGTCTCCACGCTCTGGGCCCTGTGCCAGATCTGCTCCGAGACCCATGGCGAGACCGAGGGGCTGAACCTCAGCGCTACTTCGGAAGTGGTCTTGCCGCTCATGAGGCCGAAGTTTTCCCTGAGATAATTCTTGATATCCGGCAAGTTTGCTGGCGGGGCTGCTCTGAGTGCGGCGGGTCTGATTTCACTTATCCTCGAGAGGACGAAGTCCCTGAGGTCCTTTCTCATCCGGCAGTAGGCTATGAGGTGCCAACTCCCCATGTAACAGAGTAGATGGAGGGGAAGAATGGTCCTTCTCGATTCCTTGCCGCTGTGAGGGCTGAAGTACTTGATTTCAATGGGGTCCTGGCTGAAGAGCGAGGCCAGGACCCCGTGAAAGACGGTCTCGTCTATCCTGTAGTACTGGATGTTCTTCACAGAGACCCTCTCCCCTATTTCCTTGAGCCCCCCAGGTGAGCCGGGAAAGCAGTAATCGAGGAATTTCTCAAGGAGTGCGTTGAGGGATGTCTTCATGGAACGGTCAGGCAGGGTAGAGGCGAGCCTCAGGGCAAGACAGAAAGAGAGTAGTTCGTCCTCGTGAAACCAGATCGGCGGGAGTTCGTAGCCGGTCTCGTCGTAGTCATATCCTTTACAGGAGGCATTGTAGGAGAGCGGGGCAAAGAGACGGTCACGCATGAAGGAGATGTCACGCTGGGCCTGCTTGACCGAGATCTCGAACCTTCGTGCAAGGGAGCAGGCGTTGGGGGACTTGCCGGACTTTATCCGCCGGTGAAACCACTGGTATCTCTCATAGGCAAGTTTTCCGGACATAATAGGAGCCTCCGGCCTTAATACAGGGCTGAGATAGCGTGATGTCCACAATTTAAACAAGGAAATCTTAAGTTACATTATGTTACATAACTGGATAAAGAGTCCAGACAAAAAAAAGCCCCCTTCGGCTCGTTGCCAAAGGGGGCTTGCTGTAAAATCTTCTCTTTTACCTGTCCTTCCAGACAGGGTAGACCTTTCGCCTCGTGTTTATGCGAAG
>CAYOVP010000098.1:0-3782 GCA_964407495.1 uncultured Thermodesulfobacteriota bacterium | reverse complement strand
ACTCTCTTCCAACCTCAAGAAGTGGGGGATCGAGGTTATTGAAGTGACCAACGGCCTGGAGGCCATGGAGGCCCTCTCAGAGCCAGGGGCCGCGCACCTGGCTGTCCTCGACAGGCAGATGCCGGAGATGGATGGGCTCGAGGTCTGCAGGAGGGTGCGTGCAGGCGAGAAGGCAGAGTCAGAGGATATCTATACATACATAATCCTCCTTACAGGTTGCTCGGAGGCCGAAGACGTGGTGGAGGGCATGAACGCCGGGGCAGACGATTACCTCACAAAACCCTACAACATCCAGGAACTCAATGCGAGGATAAAGGCAGGGCGCAGGATAGTGGAACTGCAGCAGGCCCTCCTCGAGGCCAGGAACAAACTCCGGGAACTCTCCATGCACGACGCGCTTACAGGCATACTCAACAGGCGCGCTCTCCTCGAGAGGCTGGGTGAGGAGATGGCCAGGGCGGCCAGAGAGAGATACCCCTTGGCAGTTGCCGTCCTGGACATAGATTTTTTCAAGAAGATAAACGACACCCATGGGCATAACGCAGGGGACGAGGTCTTGAGGGAGTTTGTGGGGCGAGTCGGAAGAAACGTCCGTTCCTATGATATCCTCGGCAGGTATGGAGGCGAGGAGTTCATCCTCATACTCATAAAGACCACTCTTGAGAAGGCACGGATCATATTAGAGAGAGTGCGTAGTGCCGTTGAGGGTGAGCCTTTTGTCTATGAGGAAAAGGCCATAGGCGTTACCGTGAGTATAGGAGGGGCCGCCTGGGATGGTGGCGGGGATAGTGCGGCCCTCATCGAGAGGGCCGACAAGGCGCTCTATAGGGCAAAGGAGGGGGGGAGAAACAGGGTCGTCCTGGCAGAGGAGGACTGACCTGCCGGCCCTACCCCCTAATGAGCCATCTCCTCAGAATGAGCACTGCCCCCCGCTTGTCGAGGGGCTCGTTCCCATTGCCGCACCATGGATCCTGTGTGCACGATGGACAGGATATCTCGCAGGGGCACTCGTCCATGAGACGGAGCGTGGAGCCGAACCACTCTCTTACGAAATAAAAACCCCTCCTCGTGAGCCCCACGCCGCCCTCGTGTCCGTCGTAGATGAAGATGGCAGGAGAGCCCAGTTCCCTGTTCAGGGGATAACTGATGCCCCCAAGGTCCATGCGGTCGCAGAGGGCGTATAGGGGCAGAGCGGCTATGGCCGCGTGCTCCAGGGCGTGGAGCGAGCCATCGGGGCTGTACCCCAGTGTTCTGGCCTCCTCGAGCACGTCCTCGTCCACCTCCATCCAGACCCCCTTTGTGGTGAAGACCGTTGGGGGCAGGTCCAGGGAGAACTCGCCGAGGGTCCTCTCTGTGTAGAGTTCTTTCTTCATGTACCCTCTTACGAGTTCCCTGACCCTGAGCGTACCGTAATGGAGCAGAAGGGTGCCGATCCGTTTCTTCTCATCAATGGAGATGATCTCTGTCTCTTCGCTGGTCAGGGCAACGGTATGATAGTTCGCATCATCTGCCGGAACAACTGTCACCGTCCTCTCGCCCGTGTCAAGCCTCACCACCCTGTACGATGCGCCTCCGTGAAGGTACAGCGCACCTGGATGGAGGTCGTGAAATACCCTCTTAGAACTGGACTCCCCTATGAGGGAGCCTCCCGTGGTTATTATGCGGTACACCGCGCCTGTTGCGCGTATGGAGACCTCGCGCTGGGGAAACCTCTTTCGCGGGTACCAGATATCCCCCTTCTCCCAGTACCGTACCTTGCCCTCGGCCTGGAGTTCGTGGGGGAGGCCCTTGTATGAAGGCACGTCGTACACCGGGTCTGTAGACCTGAGATAGGTCTCCGAGGCTGAACACAGGAGGTGTGGCTTCAGTATTACGGGGTTCTCCATGTCGAGGACCGCGGCCTCGACCGGACTTTGGAAGAACTCTCCCGGGCTCCTCATGAAGTACTGGTCAAGGGAGTCTTCGAGGGCGATGAGGACTATGAGAGACTCGCGCCCAGTCCTGCCAGCCCTGCCGCCCCTCTGCCAGGTGGAACTCACGCTCCCGGGATACCCGACGAGAAGGCAGATATCGAGGCCGCCTATGTCTACGCCGAGTTCAAGGGCGCTCGTGGTTATCACACCCTGGAGAAGGCCTGAAAAGAGTTTCTTCTCTATCTCCCGCCGTTCTTCGGGGAGAAAACCGGCACGGTAGGCAGATACCTTGGCACCGAGTTCAGGGTTTACCCTTACCACCCAGGAGTGGAGTAGTTCAGTAATCTTTCGGGCCCGAGTAAACGCTATGGTGCGAAGCCCCATGGAGACGGCTCGGGTAAAGAGTCTCGTGCTCAGGGTATAGGGGCTCTGGCCGGGCTCCGGGTTTATGAAGACGAAGTTCCTCTTCCCAGAAGGTGCGCCGCTATCGTCTATGAGGTCAAAGTCGAGACCAGTCAGCATGGCGGCATGTTCCAGGGGGTTGGCCACCGTGGCAGTGCAGGCGATGAACTGCGGCGAGGCATTGTGGCGCAGGAGTACGCGGCGCAAACGCCTCATCACATTGGCCACGTGCGAGCCGAAGACCCCCCTGTAGGTGTGTATCTCGTCCATGACAACGTACCTCAGGCTGGACAAGAACCCTGCCCACTGCTCGTGGTAGGCATTCATGGAGAGGTGTATCATGTCCGGGTTGGTAAGGACTACCCTGGGAGGGCTCTCTCGTATCTTCTTCTTCCTGTAGGCCGTGGTATCGCCATCGTATATCTCCACGTGTCCAATGGAGCGCGCCCTCGATGTCAAGGGCCTGGCCTCGTCCTTACCGCTGATTATGCCCTCGAAGACCTCGGTAAAGGAACGCTTCTGGTCGTGGAGAAGGCCCTTCAGGGGGGAGATGTACAGCGCTGTGGCCATGGGGTCATCGAGTATGGCCTGCATTATGGGAACCTGGTATATGAGAGACTTTCCGCTTGCCGTAGGCGTCATGATTACAATGTTTCTGCCGCCGAGTATGGCCTCGATGCCAAGGGCCTGGTGGATGTAAGGCCTCTCCAGGCCCTTGCCGCCAAGGCCCTTGATTATCTCGTCCGAAATGCCGGCGGGCCAGGGGGCATACCTCGCAGGCCTTGCAGGGATCACCTCGTGGTGGACCACATCCTTGAAGGCGCCTTCTCTCTTGATATCGTCTATGAGGTCTCTTACGCTCGTCATCTCTCTCTCATGGGGCCGGACCTTGGTCCAGCCCTGTGTTGCGCATCAAAGGCTACTCTGCGCAGGCTACAGCAGACCCACAGGCTGACCAGTCTCGTAACCTGTCTTTTTGTAGGCAATATACCATGAAGAGGGCTTTTTTGCACGCCAGGGGCTGTGTTGCAGAAATAATGGGTCGTCTGGCCGTGAGACAGCCAGTCCACCTGGCCTCCCCGAAGAGAGCCCAGGGGCCTGCCCCGGGCCCAGGCCTACAGTCTGTCTTATTGAATTGACAATAAGGATTTTTGAGGGTAAGATTAATGTACAAAAGAGGTTTGTCCTGGCCTCTCTGGCCGTGAAATGGCAAGCCCTTGGGGATAATGTGCAAGGGGAAGAAAAGGGGCTTGCATGCGCTAAAAGGCCTGATCCCCCCGAGGGGGGGCCAAGGGGGCCAAAAGGGGCAAGGGGCCAAGGGGGGTGCCTTCCGGGCCCTGATATCAGGCAGGCAAGAGGCGTCAGTCTTGCAAGGCGCAGGCCTACGATGAGCAGTGCCGTGAGGAGAGGCCGAAGATGACCGGGCCTCTGGCAACAAGGGGGCAACAAGGGGGCAAGGGGTGGCAA
>CAYOVP010000097.1:0-3846 GCA_964407495.1 uncultured Thermodesulfobacteriota bacterium | reverse complement strand
TTTTTTTCTTTTGGTGGGCGTGCCCACAAGGCTACAAGGCTGCAAGGTCTTAACTCGGCGGTACAAGACCTGTACAAATACTGGTTTTCTTTGCCCCACTTTCTTTTTTCTAAAAGAAAGTGGGAGGCTTTCTTTTTCTTACTTTCTTTTTTAGAAGAAAGTAAGAAAATCTTTTTATCTTCATGGTTTTCATATGAGGTTCATAGACGAGGCTGTCATAACTGTGCGTTCGGGCAAGGGTGGTGCGGGGTGCGTGAGTTTCAGGCGCGAGCGGTTCATTCCGCGCGGCGGCCCCGATGGCGGTGATGGTGGTCGTGGCGGCGATGTGGTGGTGCGTGCAGATCCGGGTCTATCGAGTCTTCTCGATTTTCGTTACAGGCGTATTTTCGAGGCAGGCTCCGGCAGGCCTGGGGCTGGTTCGCTAAAGACAGGCAAGAGCGGCGACGACGTTGTCTTGACCGTACCCCGCGGCACTCTGATCTACGATGCCCTGTCCGGAGCCCTAATAGCAGACATCACCGGCCCGGACGAGGAGATACGTCTTCTCAGGGGCGGGCGCGGCGGAAAGGGCAACGCCCACTTCAAGAGCGCTACGCGACAGGCACCGCGTTTTGCCCAGCCCGGTGAGGAGGGCGGGGAGTTGGAGATACGCCTCGAACTCCGCCTTCTTGCAGATGTGGCCATCATAGGCATGCCCAATGCCGGAAAATCCACCCTTATCTCGCGTATCTCTGCCGCAAGGCCGAGGATCGCCGATTATCCCTTTACTACCCTTGTACCCAATCTCGGTGTCGTGAGGGCAGGGGATTACTCGGACTTCGTCATAGTAGATGTGCCCGGTCTTGTGAAGGGGGCCCACAAGGGCAGGGGCCTTGGCATACGCTTCCTCAGGCACGTGGAGAGGACGAGTGTCTTACTTCATCTCCTCGACCTCTCGCCCATGACAGGGCGTGACCCATTGGAGGATTACAGGATGGTGAGGGCGGAACTCATTGCCTATGACCCTGAACTCGCAGGAAGGCCCGAGATAGTGGCCCTGAACAAGGCCGACCTTACGGGTGCGAAGGAGCGCGCAGAGGAAGTCTTGCCTTTCCTCCGATCTTCGGGTATAAAGGTCTTTTCCATATCAGCCGTAACAGGTGAGGGCCTCGATGCTCTCGTGAAGTACCTGGGTGGAGAGGTCACGAGGCTTAGGAAAGAGGGGCAGGATATGGACAATGCCCGGGGGGTTGAACTCTGATGCACGAAGACCAGGCCAGAGAGGCGCGGAAACTCATCGGCAGGGCGCGCCGCGTGGTGGTGAAGATAGGGAGCGCCGTTCTCGCCCAGAGCCCCGATGTCTTTGAGAGGGTTTCCTCTGATGTCAGGTACCTGAAGGAGAATGGACGCGAGGTTGTAATTGTCACGAGCGGCGCCGTTGCCATTGGCATGAAGGCCCTCGGCCTTACCGAGCGCCCCGCCACCATACCAGAGACGCAGGCCGTTGCCTCTGCAGGCCAGTTGAACCTCATGTTCAACTACAAGAAGGCCTTCTCCGAGGCTGGGCTCCTCATGGGGCAGATCCTCCTTACGCACGATGACTTCTCGGAGAGGAAGCGTTTTCTCAATGCCAGGAACACGGCCCTTACGCTCCTTGGCATGGGCATTGTGCCGGTCATAAACGAGAACGACACCGTTGCCACGGAAGAGATAAAACTCGGCGACAACGACGAACTCTCGGCCCTTGTGACCAACCTCGTCAACGCCGACCTCCTTGTGATACTTACGGATATCGACGGCCTATATGACAGGGACCCCCGCGTGGATAAAGACGCGAAGCACATAGCCATTGTTACGGATGTCGACGGCCTCTCTGCCGACGACTTCTGCTCCGGCGCCGGCCCCCTGGGCTCGGGCGGCATGAGGACAAAGATCCATGCCGCGCGCACGGCCGCGCACTTTGGAGTGGCAACCATAGTGGCCGATGGCATGGACCGTGAGGTCATCAGAAAGGTCTTTGAGGGCAGGATGCCGGGTACGTTCTTCATGCCTGCCGCAAGGAGCCTCTCGAGCAGAAAGCACTGGATAGCCTTCTCGACACGCCCTACGGGCCGTGTCTTCGTGGATGATGGGGCGAGAGAGGCCCTCCTCGAGGGTAAGAAGAGCCTCCTTCCCTCGGGCATAATAGACGTTGACGGAGAGTTCGATGCAGGCGAGGTGGTTCACTGTGTGGATACTGCCGGCATGGAGTTCGCAAGGGGGCTCACGAACTACAGTTCCGCCGAGATAAGAGAGATAAAGGGTGCAAGGAGCACGGAGATAGAGAAGAAACTGGGATACAAGGTATATGACGAGGTCATCCATAGGGACAACCTCGTTGTGCTATGATTTGATCCCACGAGACGCTGGAGGCAGGGACCATGAGCATTGCTGAGGAGATGAGAGAACTTGGCCGGAGGGCACGCGAGGCGGGGCGCCTCACTTCGAGGCTCTCCACAAAGGTAAAGAACAACGCCCTCGTGGCAATGGCCGAGGGCATAGAGAAGAACAAGGCCTTTCTTCAGGCAGAGAACGAGAAAGACCTCGACGCGGCACGCGAGAACGGAATGTCCCCCGCCATGGTGGACAGGCTTTGTCTCTCGGACAAGGTCTTGAGGTCCATGGCAACGAGCCTCAGAGAGGTGGCGGCGCTTGCGGACCCAGTGGGCGAGGTAACGGGAATGTGGAAGAGGCCCAACGGGCTTCTCGTGGGGCGCCAGCGCATACCCCTTGGTGTGGTGGGCATCATATACGAGTCGAGGCCCAATGTGACGAGCGACGCCGCGGCCCTCTGTCTCAAATCCGGCAATGCCGTGGTGCTCCGTGGTGGTTCCGAGGCCATAAACTCGAACATGGCCGTTGCAAAGATACTGGCAGAGGCCTGCGAGGCCGCGGGCGTGCCCGAAGATGCCATACAAGTTGTCTCCACCACTGACCGCGAGGCAGTGCTCGAGATGCTCGGCCTCGAGGACTACATAGACGTAATCATACCCCGAGGGGGCGAGGGCCTGATTCGTTTTGTGGTGCAGAACTCGAAGATTCCCGTTATCAAGCACTACAAGGGCGTCTGTCATGTCTATATAGATGAGTTTGCTGATATGGAGATGGCCGTGAATATCGCCTTTAATGCCAAGGTGGCCCGCCCAGGGGTCTGCAACGCCATGGAGACCCTCCTTGTGCACAGGGCCGTGGCAGGGGAGTTTCTGCCCCTTGTGTATGAGAAGTACAAGGAAGCCGGCGTGGAGATACGGGGGTGCCAGGAGACGGTGCGTATCCTTGGCAAGGCGGCCAGGCCCGCCACGGAAGACGACTGGGCAGAGGAGTATCTCTCTCTCATACTCGCCGTTCGCGTGGTTGATGACTTTTCCGAGGCCGTCTCTCATATCGAGAAGTACGGCTCCCTTCATACCGAGTCCATTGTCACTACTAACTACGCCAATGCCCAGAGGTTTTTGCGTGAGGTCAACTCGTCGACAGTAATGGTCAATGCCTCTACGAGGTTCTCCGATGGTTTTGAACTCGGTCTCGGCGCGGAAATAGGTATCTCCACCACCAAACTCCATGCCTTCGGCCCCATGGGCCTCGAGGAACTCACGACTCAGAAGTTCATAGTCTACGGCGAGGGGCAGGTGCGCCTTTAGGCGTACACTGCCCGTGGCCCTCACAGGAGGTCCGGCGGTCTTTTCGCCGGAGCCTCGGCCTGCATGACTGTGAGGCCGCCTTCCCGCTGGTACCTTCTCATACCTACGCAGGTCTCATGCTCCTTCTCACAACCCCTGTGGCAGTTGCTCCTCTTTTTACCACTCTTCTTCGCCTCCAGCACGGCTC
>CAYOVP010000096.1:0-4055 GCA_964407495.1 uncultured Thermodesulfobacteriota bacterium | reverse complement strand
GGGGAGGATTGGGCGGGCTTCGCCCGCCAAAAGATAAAGAGATTTCCTTACTTTCTTTTGAAAAAGAAAGTAAGACAAAGAAAATTGGTACCAATGGCCTTCGGCCATTGGACAGGTAGTTGGGTGAGCATTGCCCACAGGAAGATAGGCTGGAAAAAAGCCTCGCGGGCTACGCCCGCCAGAGGGCAAGAAAACAGGCAGGTCGCGTCAATACCCTAAAAAGGGTATTTTTTCATTACCCTCTTTACAAGATCGCGGAGCGCCTCGTCTCCTATCTTCGAGGCCGTTTTCTCTATGAACTCGTCTCCAAGGCGTCCCCTTGACGGAGGGCATGGTCCTGGTGCGGTCTGCCGCTTCTGTATCTCGCCGGGCTTGAACAAGATGTCCTTTACATCTTTGGCGCCAAGGGCCTTCTTTATCTTCTCGAGGATAAGGGGCTTCTGGTAGTTGAGTTCCGTCATCCACGTGGACGTGGAGACCGCGCAGTGTAGAGTGCCCTGTATGAGCCTCAGCGGTTCTGTCCTCGCAGAGAGCGCAGGGCCTACTATCGCGGCCCATTGGCGTTTTATCCTGTACTCAACCAGCCTGGGGCCAAGGGCAATCTTTGGAAGCGCCCCCTGAAGGGCAGAGCCAGCCTTGACAGGCCCCTTTACACGCCTTGGCAGAGGCCCCCTCCAGTACTTAGTTCTCTCCATGACGGCACCGGAACCTCTCAATGCGCGCCCCAATGACCTGGCCGGCAATGGCGGCCACCAGTAGAAGAGGAATTATCCTGACGCTGAGGCCGGCCAGTAGTCTGAATATTACTACAAAGGGGATGGGAAGGTGTATGTAGAGGAACCAGAGAAAGGAGAACTTCCGAGTCCTTCCCCTGAGATAGCCAAAGGGCAGGTTGAGGACAAAGGCAAAGACCGTGATGACAAAGAGTAGAAGTATCGTGTAGTTGCTCTCCATCATATTAGCGTATCAGGAAAAAGCCATGCCTGTCAACGCCAAGATTACCGGCACCTGGCTTTGCAGGGAGGGTAGGGGCGCCAAGGACCTGGCGTTGCCCGAAAAATAATAATAAACTCCTTGACATTACTTAACTTTCTTATATATGATACAAAATTAAAATAGTCTTAATCTCAACTTAAATTGTACCATGGCTATCTGCAATGCTCGATTCTCTTACAGATAAATTCGGCAAGGTCCTTCGCGACATAAGGGGTAAGGGCACACTCAGTGAGACCAATATCACCGAGGCCCTCAAGGACGTGCGCATCGCTCTGCTCGAGGCGGATGTCAACTTCAAGGTCGTAAAGGACTTCATTGCCTCCATAAAGGAAAAGGCCCTTGGAAAGGAAGTCCTAGAGAGCCTTACGCCTGGTCAGCAGTTCACAAAGATAGTACACGACGAACTCACCGCCATACTCGGCGGCGAGGACGCTGAACTCAACCTCTCCGGCAGGCCGGCGGTCATCATGCTCTGTGGTCTGCAGGGCTCTGGTAAGACCACCACTGCCGCCAAACTCGCCAATGTTCTCAAGAAACAGGGGCGCACCCCTTACCTCGTGCCTGCCGACCTCTTCCGCCTTGCCGCTGTTCATCAACTCAAGACCCTGGCATCGTCCATACGTGTGGACTGCTTTGACAGCACAGACTACTCCACACCTGCCGATGTCTGCAGGGAGGCCCTGAGGATAGCCGGCCTCAAGGGCTACAATACCCTCATAATTGACACCGCAGGGCGCCTCCACATAGACGAGACCCTCATGAAGGAACTCCAGGGGCTCAAGGAGATACTCCATCCCTCGGAGATACTCTTTGTGGCTGACTCCATGACAGGCCAGGACGCCGTGAACACGGCAAAGGGCTTCGACTCTGCCCTCGACGTTACAGGCGTGATACTCACCAAGTTCGACGGTGACGCCCGGGGCGGCGCGGCCCTCTCCATGCGCATGATCACGGGTAAGCCCATAAAGTTCATAGGCACAGGTGAACGCCTCGATTGCCTCGAGGTCTTTCATCCCTCGCGCGTGGCCGGCAGGATACTCGACCTCGGTGATGTCCTTACCCTTGTCGAGAAGGCGCAGTCCACCATAGACGAAAAAAAGGCCATTGAACTTAACAAGAAGATAAGAAAAGACGCCTTCACCCTCGACGACTTCAAGGACCAACTCAAACGCATAAAGAAGATGGGCTCCGTGGAGAGCATCCTCTCCATGATCCCTGG
The DNA here is from genome assembly GCA_964407495.1 of uncultured Thermodesulfobacteriota bacterium. Classification (GTDB taxonomy): domain Bacteria; phylum Desulfobacterota; class GWC2-55-46; order GWC2-55-46; family JADFVP01; genus JAJRZX01. The sequence continues at coordinate 1,840 of CAYOVP010000096.1, read as the reverse complement.
CTTTGGGGCCATGAAAAAGGCACGGAACATCAACCTCGACGAGTCGGAACTTACGAAGATAGAGGCAATTATAAACTCCATGACACGCGAGGAACGCCTGAACCCGGCCTGCCTCAATGCCTCGCGAAGAAAACGCATTGCGCGCGGAAGCGGCACCTCTGTGCAGGATATAAACAAGTTCATAAAGCAGTACCAGCAGATGCGCAAGATGATGAAAAAGGTACGAAAGTCCGGGGCCGCAGGGCTCAAGGGAATGTTACAGAACATGAGAATGCAGTAATCCAAGAGACGAGGAGGTAGTACCCTAAATGTCAGTAAAGATAAGGCTCTCAAGGCACGGCTCCAAGAAACAGCCCTATTACAGGATTGTCGTGGCATCATCGGGTTCGCCCCGGGATGGCAGGTTCATCGAGATAGTGGGCCATTACAACCCTAATACAGACCCGGCCTCCATAGACTTCAAGGCCGAGAGACTCAGGCACTGGCTCAATGAGGGCGCAGTGCCTACGGAAATAGTAAAGAAACTCATAAAAAGGGCAGGCGCCCTCAAGGAAGCCGCGGCCTGAGGTCGTTTCTCTTCATGAGTCACGTATAAGAATGGGCAGGAGAGTTTTCCGTCCTTTTGTGGAGTGTACCGCTTTAGAGACGTAACATGGAAGCAGTCTAACACCTCATCTGCAGGGGGCTGGACTATGAAGACACTGGTAGAGCAGATCGCGAAGGCGCTTGTTGACAACCCCGACGAGGTTCAGGTGGCGGAGATAGAGGGCGAGAAGACCTCTGTTATAGAACTTTCCGTTGCAAAGGAAGACCTTGGAAAGGTCATTGGCAAGCAGGGGCGCACGGCAAAGGCAATGAGGACCATACTTACAGCGGCCTCCACAAAGATCAACAAGCGCTGTGTCCTCGAGATACTTGAGTAAGAAGGCGCCGAAGGGAAAAATGGTGCCCATAGGCAGGTTCTCCTCGCCTCATGGGGTGAGGGGAGAGATAAAGTTCAGGCCCTATGACGGGGTGGAGGATTTTATCTGGAAAGAGGTCTTTGTATGCCTAAAAGACAGCCCCGAGGGTATAGAGGTAAAAAAGGTAAGAACCCATACAAGGGGTTTTATCCTCACACTCGCGGGATTCGACGAGCGTGAGGACTCTGCCGCCCTTACAGGCAGAGAGGCCTTGGTCTTGGAAGACACTCTGCCGGAACTCGAGGAGGGTGAGTTCTACTACAAAGACCTCCTCGGACTTGCCGTTAGAACAGACGATGGCAGGAGCATTGGAGAGGTAAGAGAGGTCTTCCCTGCAGGCCCCGCCAATGATGTCCTCGATATAGAGGGGCCCTATGGCGAGGTCCTCGTCCCCGTCACACCAGAGACCATCATAGAGGTGAACCTGGACAAGGGATACGTGCTCATCCATCTCCTCGAAGGCCTCATTGAAGAAAACTGATGCCCTGAAAACTCGAAAACCCGTACACCAGGTCTCTCCTCTGAAGGAGCGCGGGTTGAAGATTCAGGCTTTACCTGATGATATTTGATATAATAACCATCTTTCCAGGGTTCTTCGATGTCCTCACAGAGTTTGGCGTAACAGGGCGGGCCCTCAAGAATGGCATTATCCGCCTCAGGGCCCACGACCTGAGGGACTATACAGAAGACAGACACCGCACAACAGACGACTCCCCCTATGGCGGGGGGTGTGGCATGGTCATGAAGGTGGAACCCCTGGCAAGGGCCATAGAGGCCATTGCAGGTGGGCCTGGCAGTGCAAGGAAGGTCTCTCACACACACAGCAGGCCCCACGCGCTAACCGGAGAGCGCGTGTGACGTGCGCGCTTGAGAAAGAA
>CAYOVP010000095.1:0-4059 GCA_964407495.1 uncultured Thermodesulfobacteriota bacterium | reverse complement strand
AAACTCACACCGCGCATGCAGTACAACGCCACATCATTCGCCATGCCCATAAGGAGAATATTCGGTTATCTCTTTTCCATCAGGGAGAGCACAAGGATCGAGGGCTATCATGGTCACAGGGAACTGGCTGAGAAAATACGCTATCACCTGCGCGTGAGAGACCGCCTTTGGGGGCTTATATACAAGCCCATTATAAGTCTGGCCTTCCAGGTCTCACGCGGCCTCGGCAGGCTTCAGCACGGGCGTATACAGGTTTACCTCCTTTATTCGTTTGTAACCGTTATCGTCCTCATGGTCTTTTTAAGGATATATTGATGAACCGCTACATTGCCCAGATATTACAGATGATTATGGCGGTCCTCTTTGCCCCCCTCCTTGCGGGGTGGGTAAAGGCCTTGAAGTGCAGATTCCAGGGACGCACGTCACCGGGTCTCCTGCGTCCATACAAAGACATCATGAAACTCTTCGCCAAGGAGATAGTCCTTGCCAAGAACGCCTCATGGATCTTCCGTTTTACTCCATACCTTGTGTTCGGCGTAACCGTGCTCGCCTCGGCCATCGTGCCCATGCTCTCAGTGGACCTACCCCTCGGCCCAACCGCCGATGTCATAGCGCTTGTGGCCCTCTTTGCCATAGCGAGGTTCTTTACGGCACTCTCGGGCATGGACGCTGGCACGGCCTTTGGCGGCATGGGGGCAAGCCGCGAGATGACCATAGCGTCGCTTGCAGAGCCAGCCATGCTCATGGCCATATTCACCGTATCGCTCGCAAACGGCTCGACATCACTTTCTGAAATTGCCTCCAACACCCTGAACCTTCACGGAGGCATCATGCTCCGCCCCTCTCTTGCCTTCGCCCTGCTCTCTTTTACGCTCATCTCCCTTGCAGAGACGGGCAGAATTCCTGTGGACAACCCTGCCACCCATCTTGAACTTACGATGATACACGAGGCCATGATACTTGAGTACTCAGGGCCACATCTTGCCCTTATCGAGTGGGCCTCAATGATTAAACTTCTTTTATTCATCTCAATGGGAAGCGCCTTTTTCATGCCCTGGGGTATCGCCGGAGATGGTGCTGCCGGGTCCCTTGTCGTAGCCTTCGTGGTATGGCTTTTGAAACTCGGAATCGCCGGGGTTTTTCTTGTAATCATCGAGACCGTAATGGCAAAGATGAGGCTCTTCCGCATGACGGAGTTCATAGGTAGCGCCTTTCTCTTCGCCACCCTTGGCATGATCTCCTTCTTCATACTGGAGTAAGTCATGACTGCAAACCTCGCCCTTCAGATAAACGGCATCTTAGCGGCATGTATCCTGCTTACGGCCTTTGGCCTCCTTGTGCAGAGGCGTATGCTCGGCCTTGTCCATGTATTCGCCCTCCAGGGGCTTTTTCTCACCCTTAGCACGGCCCTTGTCGCCTATATCACCGGTGCGCATCACCTCTATATCTCGGCCCTCATTGCCTTTGGCCTGAAGGTCATCTTCATACCCTATCTCCTCCACCGTCTCATTCACAAACTGAAGGTACATAGGGAGGTAGAGCCCCTTATCAAACTGCCAGCGACCATGATGCTGGGCATAGTTATCGTAATCTTTTCCTATTACATGACCGCCACGGTTGGCTCGGCCTCTACCCTTGTGACGCGCTCGACTATCGCCCTTGCCATGTCCACAGTCATGCTTGGCCTCCTCATGATGATTACGAGAAAAAAGGCCATTACACAGACAATAGGTTTCCTTGCCCTTGATAACGGCCTTATCTTCATGACCACGAGCATGACCTACGGCATGCCCCTCGTGGTGGAACTCGGCATAGCCCTTGACGTGCTTATCGCCGCCGTAATCTTCGGGATCTTCTTTCTCCATATCGACTCGACCTTCGAGACAATGGACCTCAAGGAACTGGAGAGTCTGAGAGAGGACAGGGAGGGTTAATTCATGCCAATAACAGTACTCGTAGCAATACCTCTTGTCTCTGCCCTCGTCCTCGCCATAATAAGAGAGAGCCCCTACGCGCCAGGGATAAACATACTCGCTTCTCTACTCACCTTTATGGCAGGCGTGTACCTCGGCGTGGTCTTCCTTGCAAATGGGGCCATGACCGAGGCGCACGGGTTCTTTTACGGCGATGCCCTCAATATATACTTCGCCGTTATTACTGCCCTTGTCTCACTTACAACGGCCATCTTCAGCAAGAGATACATGGAGACAGAGATAGCCCAGGGGCACGTCAGCAGGAGGCGGACGCGTTACTACCACGTAATGTTCCAGATGTTCATTTTTTCCATGCTCCTCGCACTTCTTACGAACAACTTTGGTATCATGTGGATAGCAACGGAACTTGCCACGCTCTCAACAGTACTCCTCATATCCCTTTATCGTACGCCCTCTTCCATCGAGGCGGCCTGGAAGTATTTTATCCTCTGCGGCGTTGGTATCGCCCTTGCGCTCTTCGGAACGGTGCTCCTCTACTTCGCCTCTGAGTCCATATTCGGCGAGGGCGAGGGTGCGCTCCTCTGGACGAACCTCTATAACGTGCGCGGGCAACTTGAACCCAATATCATGAGACTGGCCTTTATTTTCTTCATTGTGGGCTATGGTACAAAGGTAGGGCTTGCGCCCATGCACAACTGGCTTCCCGACGCGCACAGCGAGAGCCCTACGCCCATATCAGCGCTCCTCTCGGGGCTTCTCCTCAACGTTGCCCTCTATGCAGTCTTAAGGATGAAGATACTTGTGGATTCGGCCACTGGGACGGCCATGGCAGGTAATATGATGATCGGCTTCGGTCTTCTCTCGCTCTTCATAGCGGCCTTTTCGCTCTTGAGGCAACGCGACATAAAGCGCCTCTTTGCCTATTCCTCAATAGAGCATATGGGAGTAGCCACCTTTGCCTTCGGCATAGGGGGTCAGCTTGCCACTTTTGCGGCTCTCCTCCATCTGCTCCTTCACAGCCTTACAAAATCCGCCATCTTCTTTACCGTGGGTTCTGTTGTGCAGAGACACGGAACAAAGAGCCTGAAAGACATCCGCGGCCTTATAAGTGACACACCTTTTATAGGTTGGGGACTCCTTGCCGGGGTCATGTCCATAGTTGGCATGCCGCCCTTTGGCATATTCATAAGCGAATTCTTCATACTCATGGCCACCATAAAGTCGGCCCCGCTCCTTAGCGTGCCACTTATCATCGGCCTTGGGGTGGCCTTTGCGGCAATACTCAGGAGCACACAGCAGATGGTTTCTGGACCAGCGAGAGAGGGTCTGAGTTATGTGAGGGCCTCGGGGCTTCCAATTGTAGTTCATATCAGCCTCATTCTCATGCTTGGCCTTTACATACCCGGGTTACTCTCCCGCTGTATAAACCTGGCCGTGGAGATACTTAGATGATGACCCTTGTAGAGGTACTTGAGGAGATACCGGAGAGCGGGCTAAGATCCGACAGGGACCAGCGCCCCGAGGAAATAACGGCCTTTATGGTAAGGGTGGAGAAGTTCGCCGAGGCAGGCCGTCTCTTCAAAAAAGCCGGCGCAAGGCTCGCAGCCGAGTGGGCAAGTGATGAATCCGGCTCTGGCAGGGGGTTTAGCGTACACGCCCTCTACACGAGGGGGAGTGAATACATTATAGTTAGATCCCGCCTGGCGAGAGGCGAAGTGGCCTTTCCGGGACTCTCAAAAAAATTCATTTCAGCCTCGAGGTTCGAGCGTACAATCAAGAGCCTCATGGGACTTAGACCGGCGGGACTTTTGGATAACAGGCCATGGATAAAACACGAGGACTGGCCTGAAGACGCCTATCCCCTCAGAAAGTCCTTTGACGCAGGGAAGAAGATGCCTCGTATAGATGGGAACTACGCCTTTATCGAGGCCAGTGGAGAAGGAGTATACGAGATACCTGTGGGGCCGGTGCACGCCGGCATCATCGAGCCCGGTCACTTCCGATTTCAGGCCGTTGGAGAAGACATCCTGAACCTTGAGGAACGCCTCGGCTATGTGCACAAGGGCATAGAAAAGCGCTTTGAGGCCCTTTCATGGGAAGAGGGGGCGCGCCTTGCGGGCCGCGT
>CAYOVP010000094.1:0-4491 GCA_964407495.1 uncultured Thermodesulfobacteriota bacterium | reverse complement strand
TCATGAAAAGACAAAGGAAAATCCCTTTAAATACAGACTTTCAAACGCCCACAGAGACATCGTCATCATGGGAGCAAGCATGGTGTCGTCTGGGCCAACCTTCTGATTATAACAAAATAGGTTTATGTGAGAAAGTCTTATCGTCCTTCACCATAGTAGGCACATAGTGCCCCGAAGAAGGCGCGTACCGGCTTTTCCGATTGTCAACGCCCTATCAGATGCGTTATGGTATCGAATAATCGATAACATGGATGCAAATCAGGGCCTAGGGCCTGGTTTCAAGGGGATTCTTAGCGGGTATACTCACCAGGCCTATACCGGATTACAAAAAAATGATCTTTCCCAGCCAGATATTCCTCTTCTATTTTCTCCCCCTCCTCCTTGCCGTCTACTACGCGTCGCCGAGAAGATACCGCAACCTCGTACTCCTCGTCTTCAGTTATGTCTTTTATCTCTGGGGAAGCGGGGGTTTTCTATTCATACTCCTGGGCTCCACGCTCGTGGACTTCTTCATCGCCCTGCAGATGGACGGTAGCGGCGGCAGTGGAAGAAAGGCCTGGCTCGGCGCCGGCGTGGCAACAAACCTGGCGCTCCTTGGATACTTCAAGTACTCCAACTTCTTCGTGGCAGAGGTCAACGCCCTGCTCGGCGCGCCCGGGGCACCGTACGTTAGATGGACAGAGGTAGTCCTTCCAATTGGCATATCGTTCTTCACCTTTCAGAAGTTGACCTACCTGGTAGACGTGTACCGCGGCGTGAAGAGGGCCCTTAGAAACCCCGTCGACTATGCCCTCTATGTGGCCCTCTTCCCCCAACTCATCGCCGGGCCCATCGTGCGATTTCACGAGATAAGCGACCAGATACAGCAACGAAGAGAGTCCTTCGAGGGGTTCTACCAGGGGGTTCTGCGTTTTTCCTGGGGTCTCTCGAAGAAGGTCATTCTTGCCAACAGGTGCGGGGCCGTGGCAGACGCGGTCTTCGGCCTCAACGCAGGGAACCTCTCCACCTGGACGGCCTGGACAGGGGTAATTGCCTATGGCCTCCAGATATATCTCGATTTTTCCGCCTACTCGGACATGGCCATAGGGCTCGGCCACATGTTCGGATTCACCTTCCCTGAGAACTTCCGCCGGCCCTACTCTGCCGTGAGCATTACGGACTTCTGGCGCAGATGGCATATTACTCTCTCCAACTTCTTTCGCGACTACCTCTACATCCCCCTTGGCGGAAGCCGCTGCTCCGCCCCGCGCACTTATCTCAACCTCTTGATGGTCTTCACACTCTGCGGGCTCTGGCACGGGGCCGACTGGACCTTTATCGTCTGGGGCCTCTTTCACGGCGCCCTTCTCATCATAGAACGCGCAACTGGCAGACGCACCGTACGCCCAGGCGCAGGCGTCATCCCAAGAAGGGCCCTTACGCTCTTTCTCGTAATGCTGGGCTGGGTCCTCTTCAGGGCCGCGGACATGGGGCAGGCCCTCTCCATGCTCCGCGTCATGTTCACTCCAGTACACCATGACCTGCCCTTCACGCTCTTCGAGGCCCTCAACTACAGGAACATATTCTTCATGCTCATCTCCTCCATCGTCTTCTTCCTGCCGCGCAACTTCTCAGGACTCAGCCTCATAGAAGAGCACCGGCACCCTGCCGTTGAGGTCCTTAGGGTCTTTGCCGTAATAGTCATGGTACTTTATTCCGTGGCTCTCATAGTGAGCGGCTCGTACAACCCCTTCATATACTTCCAGTTCTGACCGCTCATGAGAAAAAAGGCCCTCTTAGTCTTCTTCGTCCTCATACTCACGAGCGGGGCCTAGGCCTGGCCCTCGGCAGGAAGAGAAATCTTCAAGAAAACAGGGCCCTTGCAGAGGCGCCGCGATACGATGTCCTTAACCTCCTTGAGAAGGACTATTACAGGAAACTCTCTCTCTTTCTCAATGACCGGTATCCCTTTCGCACCTACTTCATCGTTGCCAAGAACTGGTTGGACTATTATGTCTTCAGGACCTCGCCATCACCAAAGGTGCATATTGGAAAGGAGGGCTGGTTGTACCTCAGATCCGGCCTTCGGGATTACCTCAAGGACGACTGCAAGATGAGAGAAAGGGCTGTGGAACTTGTCAGGCAACTCAAGGCCTTTGAGCGCGCTATCGAGGCCAATGGCAAGAGGTTCGTCTTCATCGTGGCCCCGGACAAGGCCACAATATACCCGGAATACGTTGGTTTCAAGAGGCCGGCCAATAGTTGCGGCAAGAATTTTTTTGATTTTCTCCTGGAGGCGCTCGCAAAAGACCCGCTCCATAACTTCATCAGGCTTGACAAGGCGCTTCTCGGCGCGAAGAAGGACGCCCTGCTCTATTACCCCAGGGGCACACACTGGAACTACAGAGGGGCGCTCACCGCGAGCAGGATAATCCTCGAGAGACTCACCGGCCCAGGCATGCGATTAGACATTCCGCCCGTTGACGTCATCAAGGCCACTTCCGTCCCGGACCTTGCCGGCACCTTTTCCCTCGGTCTTGCCGAGAAAGTGGACTTTCCGGCCAGGGCGCACTGGGATGGAAAGGTGAGCATAAAAGAGTGTAAACCCCTGCCCAACAGGATGTCCCGCCTGAGGATAACCACCACACCGGGGCCAGGAAGACCCGTGCTTCCGCCCACTATTATTTACAGGGACTCCTTCATGATTACCCCCCTCATGCTCATGGCGGGCTCGTTTAAAGACCTCGATGCACTCTGGACAAAGAATATCCCAGTGGGGCCGAAGTGGGATTTTTCTTCCATAAGGGAGTCCGATATCTTCATAATAGAGGTAGTGGAGAGGATGCTTCCGGGCTTGCTTCTCAGGGAAAAGGCCCTCATAGATGCCCTGGGGGGAGCGAGGTTCAAGAGAAAGGCAGGGAAAAAATTCCTTGTCAAGCAGAAAGGGAATCTATAAAATACTCCGGCACCCCCGTTGATATCCTCCATATCATACTTTTTGTGAGGCATGAGCATGTTGAGAACCGATTGTCCGAACTGCAAGTGTGCCGTAACGTCACCTTTTCTCGCAGGGGCGGAGAGCATGGAATGCCCCAACTGCGGTGTGACCTTCCCTGTAAAGGATGTCTGCATATCCGCCGGACCCTACTCCATATACAGGGAGGTCCTGATAAAGAACATACACAAGTATGTAACCCTACTACGCGAGGCCAGTGCCGAACTCAGCGAACTGGAAGAAAAGGGCAAGGACTCCATGCCCTTTCGTGAGTCTGCCAAGACTGTCAAGGCCTTCATGCAGAGGCTCAAGGAACTTCTCGAGGGCTGCCGTGACAAACTCCGTGTCCCTGGCGAAGGCGCTCCTATTGAATACCATCTGCAGGACGGGACTTCCCTTGAGGGCACCCTCATGAACATAAGCACCACCGGTCTATGCTTGAAGTCTGAAAGCGGCCATAACGAGAGTAGTTATGGAAAAAATATCAGGATCTGCATTAAGGATTTTGCACCAGATGGCCCCATCAATATGCTTGGCGAGGTTGTATGGAGGACAGATGACGGCCTTATGGGCGTCAAGTTCACCGAGATCGATGAAGAGACCAGGCACCGCCTGGAGAGGCTCGTTGCCTCGAAGTGCGAGGCAGATACCCCCCTCGTATAGGCATCAATCAGAAAGAAGACCATTCTCCCACTCTCTCAAGACCACCTCGCCAGGGAGAGAGGCATAGATACACCCTAAGAAAGAGAGATAATGCTCAAGACAGACTGCCCCTCCTGCGGAGTATCCATTGCATCGCCCTTTCTTGCGGAGAAGACGGAAGCAGAGTGCAAGGGTTGCGGGGGAACCTTCCAGGTAAAAGACATATACATAGCAGTGGGCCCCTATGTATTCTACAGGGATGTCATCCTTGAAAAGACAGACCGTTACGCCCGTCTTCTGAGGGAGATCAAGAGAGACGTCGAGGAGATTGAGGCCGAGGCCGAGAGTTCCAGACCCCACAGGGACACGGCAAGGACCCTGCACATATTCATCTCCATGCTCAAGGAACTCCTCGACGGTTGCCGTGCGCGTCCGCGAGTGGCCGGCGGGAGCACGAAGGTAGAGTGTCTCCTCGGCGGCAAGGCCCTGCCGGCCCGCCTTCTCAACATAAGTTCAACAGGGCTCTGTCTCTCGCAGGAGGACTATCTCGAACGCTTTGACAAGGGCAGGATGATAGGCGTAAGGATTAGCGACCAGAGGCTCGCCAGGCCCCTGGACCTCAAGGCCTGGGTGGTCTGGACTACGGAGAAGGGGCATACGGGCATGAAGTTCATGGCCCTTGATGAGGCAACGCAGGTAATACTCCGTGAACTCGTGGCCGCAAAGAGCGAAGAGGAGGAAAAGGTGGCCTGATTCAATAAGCGGGCAGGGCCCCGACCTTGAAGCCTCTTCCATGACAATAGGGCCATGTATGGTCTTCTACCCTCCGGCCTCGCTTACTTTTTCGGTCCAGGGGCCGATTCTTTAGTATCTTG
>CAYOVP010000093.1:0-4514 GCA_964407495.1 uncultured Thermodesulfobacteriota bacterium | reverse complement strand
GCATAATGCCCCCTTGCCCCCCTTCTGCCCCCCTTCTACTCAGAGCGTTGCCGCAACAGCCCCTTTTTCGAGGTCCTTCTGCAAGGAGTTTCGGTAGGCTTCTTCTACTGCCGCGAGGTCCGCGCCTATGAGCCCGCTCAGACTGAAACCCTCTTCTACAGTACGCCCAATGACCTCGAGGGGTACGCCCATGTCCGAGCAGATCTTCTCGAGTGCGGAGAGGTCCTTTTCATCGAGAGAGACTATCATCCTCGACTGCGTCTCGCCAAAGAGAAACTCATCTGGCCTGAGCCCTGGTTCCGGCCTAATCTGCACCTCCACCCCAACAGGCCCGGCGGGGTTCAGGGCTGCCTCGGCAAGGGCGATGGCAAGGCCGCCCTCGGAGCAGTCATGGGCAGATTGTATTATACCAGCCTTTATCGCGGTGAGACAAGCATTGTGAAGTGATTTTTCTCTCAGAAGGTCCATGCACGGCCCCGGGCCCTGCTCTTTTCCGTGGATGAGCCTCAGGTACTCGGTGCCGCCGAGGCCTGCTTCAGTACGGCCAAGGAGGGCGATGACGTGTCCCGGGCCGCGAAACCACTGGCGTGTAATATGGGCATGGTCTTCGATGAGGCCGAGCATGCCGATGGTGGGCGTGGGGTATATGGCCTTCTCGCCGGTCTCATTATAAAAACTCACGTTCCCGCCTATGACGGGCACGCCAAGGGCAAGGCAGGCTTCTTTTATGCCGCCTACTGCCTCGCGGAACTGCCACATCACCTCTGGGCGCTCAGGACTACCGAAGTTCAGGCAATCCGTAAGGGCGATTGGCTCTGCGCCTGATGCAACGAGGTTACGGGCGGCCTCGGCAACGGCGGCCTGTGCGCCTTTTCTGGGGTCAAGGTAGCAGTACAGGGGGTTACAGTCCACGGTGAGTGCAATGGCGCGGTTGGTGCCCTTTATACGCAGCACCGCGGCGTCTGAGCCTGGCTGGACTACGGTATCGGTGCGGACCATGTAGTCGAACTGGCGGTATATGGAGGCCCGGGAGGATATGTTGCAAGACGAGAGGAGCCTCAGGAATACGTCGTTGTAATCAACCGGGAGGGGGATGTCCGAAAGGGCCTCTTTGTCCTGAAGACTGTCCTGCCAGGCGGGCCTCTCCAGGGGCCGGTCATAACAGGGCGCGCTGTCCGTAAGGATGGTGACTGGGATATCGGCAACGACACTGCCATGCTCGATGATGCGGACGTTCTTTTCCTCTATTACTCGGCCCACGACCTCGCAGTCGAGGTCCCATCTGCTGAATATCTCCCTTACCCTCTCTTCCATGCCCTTTTTGGCCACTATGAGCATGCGCTCCTGCGATTCCGACAAGAGGACCTCATAGGCTGTCATGCCCTCTTCACGGCGCGGTACGCGGTCTATGTCAATCTCTATGCCCGCTCCCCCACGGGAGGCCATCTCCACGCTCGATGACGTAAGCCCGGCGGCACCCATGTCCTGTATGCCCACGATGTAGTCTTTCTTGAAGAGATCGAGACAGGCCTCGAGGAGGAGTTTTTCGCGGAATGGGTCGCCCACCTGAACAGTGGGGCGCCGCTCCTCTCCGCCCTCGCCGAATACGTCGGAGGCCATGGTGGCCCCGTGTATGCCGTCGCGGCCTGTCTTTGAGCCCACGTAAATTACGGGGTTACCCGCCCCGGAGGCAGTGCCCTTGAATATGCGGTCTTTTTTCGCTATCCCGGCGGTCATGACGTTTACGAGGCAGTTTCCGGCATAGGAATCATTGAAGTAGAGGTCTCCGCCCACGGTGGGCACGCCCATGCAGTTGCCGTATCCTGCGATTCCCGCCACAACACCGTCTACGAGATAGGCTGTCTTCTTGTTGGCAAAGGTGCCGAAACGGAGGGAGTTGAGTGAGGCAACAGGGCGCGCGCCCATGGTGAAGACGTCGCGCATGATACCTCCTACGCCGGTTGCCGCTCCCTCGTAGGGCTCTATGAAAGAGGGGTGGTTGTGGCTCTCCATCTTGAAGACGCAGGCAAGGCCGTCGCCTATGTCCACGACTCCGGCGTTCTCACCTGGGCCCTCGATTACCCTGGCGCCTGTGGTTGGAAATCCGCGGAGGTGTACGCGGGAAGACTTGTATGAGCAGTGCTCACTCCACATGACCGAGAAGATGCCCAGTTCCACGTAGTTCGGCTCTCTGCCAAGTTCCCTTACGAGGCGGTCATATTCTTCCGTGCTCAGGCCGTGCTCTTTTATGATCTCAGGGGTTATCTTCATAGGGGCATGGTCCTGTGATTGTAATGATTATGGCTTGCCTTTGGTTGGCAGGCAGTGCCAACCAGAGTTTTCTTTAGTTGGCCATCATAGAAAAATTTTTGTTGGGTTTCGCTTCGCTCTACCCAACGACTGGTTACCCGCAGGTTTACAAGTTTTTCCAGCGGCCCAAAGGGCCGATGTTACTGGTTTTCTTTGCCCCGCTTTCTTTTGGAAAAAAGAAAGCGGGAAAATCTTCTTATCTTCTGTTGGGCAAAGCCCACCCCTCCCCTTCTCTTTCTTTTCGTCTTCTGGAGGGCGAAGTCTACCGCCCTCTCGTCTTTCCTTTCTTCCCCCTGTAACAGGGCTTTTCAGAGTACCCAAAATCAGGGAGAAAGGCAAGGAGTGCCTTTATTTTTCCGTCGTGTACCTTGTAAATTCCTCGGCTGCGCGTCTCACCGTGTCCTTTTCGTCCTCAAAGGAGAGGACCTGTAGTGCCTCTTCCACGGGGAACCATCTACAGTCGCTCACCTCGAACCTGTCGAAACGCGAGATATCCCCTCCTGTGCAGAGCATGAGAAAGTAGTGTACCACCTTGTGGCGTTTATGTGCCCTGCTGCCATTTACAAAGGTATAATAATAGGTTACATGACCAAGGGGCAAAAGGACCTTTCCCTTGAGGCCTGTTTCTTCCGCGACTTCACGGAGTGCTGTCATGGAGAGGTCTTCGCCGTCTTCCTGGCGCCCCTTTGGCAGGCCCCACCGCTTGCCGCTCCTCACGGATATGAGGGCGAGTTCAGGGCCGTCCTTGCCTGGCCGCATTATTACCCCGCCTGCCGAGATCTCTTCCTTCATTGGCATGAGACCTTTCCGGGACCCTGGATCATTCCTGCCCTCCAAGTCCCTTGTTCAGATAGACCCCTTGCCTCTCCCGAGACAGGGGTCTCAGCACATGGTGTAGGCCCCTTTTATGAGGTCCTCCACGAGTACACCAATGGAGAGGAGGGCATTCTCTGCAATCCCGGTGATGATTTGCCCAGTTTTTTTCTCATCAAAGCCGCTTCCTGGCAGGACCTGCACATACATATGGGCTGGTTCGTTCACGGGGCGGCCTATTCTGCTCACGAGGTAGACGCGGGCCTCCTCCAACCCCGTGGTTCCGGCGTAAATCTCCTCTGCCATGTTCTGCGCAAGAACGGAGTAGATCTTTCCCACGTGGCTCACGGGGTTCTTGCCAGCCGCGGCCTCTGTGGACGAGGCTCTGCACGGGGCGATGACGCCACGGATACTGTTGCCCCGGCCTACCTCGCCGGAGTCTCCATCCTCTGCCGATGTACCAAGAAGGCTTATGTACACGCCGGCCTCTCCGAGGCCGGGCCTGTCGAGGGTGTTGAGGCCAAGGGTCACATCCTCAAAAGGCAGTGAGTCGGCAAACTCGCCCAGTGCCTCTTCTACTGCCTCCTTACGCTCGAAGTATTCTCTCTCGTTTCTTACAAGTCTTGCCATGAGCGGACAGGCCACGGTAAGGTCGAGTTTTTTCTCCGTGCGGACCCCCATGATCTTTACATCCGTGCCTGTCTCGGGAAAGCGGGCCTTGAAAGACGGGGAGTTCATGTGGCGTTCAAGTCCGAGGACGGCCTCTTCCGTGGGGGTCATGGGGGCAAGCCCCACTGCGGCGGATGTGTCGTTGGCGCCAAGGAGGCGGTCCGTGGACAGGCCTGGCGAGAAAATGCCCGACAACTCCTCTGAACCAGGCCGCAGGGCTACGCGTATCTGCATGTCTCTGTCGAGGTCAACGGCAGGGAGGTTCTCTGCGATCCACTTCCTTGCCGCCTCTCGCGCTATCTCGTCTACGGGCACCTTAAGACCGCCATGGGAGAAGGCGGCCCTGTCGCCGATGATGAGTTCCATGGGCGAGACGACCCTGCCGCCTCCAAAGTGCTTGTCAACAGTGCCCGCGATGAGGAGGCCCTTGTCGATGTTGTGGTGAAGGACGCGGCCAGCGCGCCTCAGGTACTCACGGGAGAGGGCCAGTGAGACGGCCTCCATGACGGCGTCGCAGATGTAGTCCGGGTGGCCCGTGCCCTTTCGTTCGACGACCTCAACGGCGCGGCGGGCCGTAGGAGTGGAGGATAGGGTCTCTATGACGAGGTTTTCCATGCTTTCCATATGTGGACTATCGCCCGCTTCTCTCCCTTTGTTGAATTCTTTGGTGGGCAGTACCCGCCCTGATCTTTTGTTGGGTTTCGCTCCGCTCTACCCAACCT
>CAYOVP010000092.1:0-4518 GCA_964407495.1 uncultured Thermodesulfobacteriota bacterium | reverse complement strand
TTCATAGTCTTTGACGTTGAGACGCTCTTTCTCTTTCCATGGGCCACCCTCCTTACGGACAAAGGCATATCCGGCTTTATATTTATCGAGATGATAGTGTTTATAGCGATTCTCGCCATTGGGCTCATCTACGCCTGGGTGAAAGGAGCGCTTGAATGGATATGACAACCGCCGGCGCCGGAGTCTTGTATGACGCTTGATAACAAGAGAAAAAATCCCCTTGAAGACGTGGCCATGTTTACGAGCCTCGAGGCCATAACGGATATCCTCAGAGAGAACCATCTCGTAAAGACTGTCAAGGACAACGCCATAACCAAGACGGTCGTGAACTGGGGAAGGGCCTCTTCGCTCTGGCCAATGACCTTTGGTCTGGCCTGTTGCGCCATAGAGATGATCTGCGCGGCCTGCTCCCGCTATGACACGGACCGCATGGGCATGGTCTTTCGGCCCTCTCCGAGGCAGTCAGACGTCATGGTCGTTGCAGGTACCATGACAAAGAAGATAGCGCCCATGGTGCGCACGCTCTACGACCAGATGTCAGAGCCGAGATGGGTGGTGGCCATGGGAGGGTGCGCCTCGGCAGGGGGCCCCTACAACACATATGCCGTGGTGCAGGGCTCGGACCTCGTGATTCCCGTAGACGTCTATGTGCCGGGATGTCCTCCCAGGCCCGACGCACTGCTCTATGGTTTTCTCGAACTCATGGAGAAGATAAAGAGAGAACACCCCTTCATACTTGAGGAAAGGGGCATAAAGACCTTCGGATGATGGACGAGACAAAGAAGAAGATACTGGCAGAGGACCTTGCGGCCAGGTTCAGGAACGAGATAACAGAGACCACCATCTTTCGCGGCGAGGTTACTCACGTTGTGAAGAAGGAGGCCATAAAGGCGGTCTGCGGGCATGTGAAGATGGCACAGGGTCTCAAGATGAACTATCTCGTGGATGTAGTGGGCGTGGACTACTACGAGCGCTCGCCCCGCTTCGAGGTGGTCTACCATCTTTACTCGACCATCACGAGACTCCGGCTCAGGCTGAAGGTACGGGTCGACGAGGGCGAGGAAGTGCCCTCTGTGACCGATATATGGCGCGGCGCCGATTTCCCTGAGCGCGAGGTCTACGATATGTTCGGCATAGTATTCTCGGGGCACCCGGACCTGAAGCGCATATACCTTGCAGACGACTGGGAGGGTTTTCCGCTCCGGAAGGATTACCCGCTTCGCGGATATAAAGACCAGTACAACCCCTACGGCGAGGAGCGCGAGTAGGGGCGGGGCGTAGGCGGACATTGCGGCACATTGAGCGGCAGGGCTGCGTGGGAATACAAGGCAGGGGCCTCTCTATCCCTGCCCAAGGTTACAACAGGGTTCTTGATGACTAAACCTACTGAAAATATCATAGAGACGAAAGACCTTCTCGTCCATATGGGGCCCCAGCACCCGTCCACCCACGGTGTCCTGCATTTGAAACTCCGTATCGACGGCGAGAAGGTCGTAAGCGCAGAGCCTGACATAGGCTACCTGCACCGCGGCACAGAGAAGATAGCCGAGAACCTCCTCTACCACCAGTTCGTGCCCTATACAGACCGTCTCGACTACATGTGCGCCATGAGCAACAACCTGGCCTATGTCATGGCCGTGGAGAAACTCCTCGGACTCGAGTTGCCCGAGCGTGCGCAGTACATACGCGTCGTTGCCGCCGAACTCTCGCGCGTGGCCGGCCACCTCATCGGCATCGGGGCCTGGGCCGTGGACTTGGGGGCCATGAGCGTGCTTCTCTATGCCATAAGAGAGAGGGAAATGGTCCTCGATATCTTCGAGAGGCTCTGCGGCGCCAGGATGACGCTGAGTTATCTCCGCGTGGGCGGCGTACGCTATGATTTCACCGACGAGTGCGCAACCGCCTGCCGCGAACTCATAAAACTCCTGCCAGGTAGACTCGACGAGTACGAACGCATACTCAACAAGAACAGGGTCTGGATAGAGCGCAACAAGGGCGTGGGCGTAATATCCGCCTCCGACGCCATAGACCTCGGCCTCAGCGGCCCGGCGCTCCGCGCAAGCGGCGTGGACTGGGACATAAGAAAGGACGAGCCCTATCTCGTTTATGACGAACTCGACTTCGACGTTGTCACCGGCACCAACGGCGACTGCATGGACCGCTACCTCGTTAGGATGGAGGAGATACGCCAGGCACTTCGCATAATAGAGCAGGCCATCGACAGGATGCCCTCTGGTCCCTTCGCAGTGGACGACCCGCACATAGTGCCGCCGCCAAAGCCAGGGGTCTACAAGAACATGGAGAACCTCATCCATCACTTCAAGTACGTCTCGAGCGGGTTCAGCGTGCCCAAGGGCGAGGCCTATGCCTCGGTAGAGGCCCCAAAGGGTGAACTGGGCGTATATATAGTGAGTGACGGCACTGAGAAACCCTACAGGCTGAAGATACGCGTGCCCACCTTCATGAACATGCAGGTAATGAACCATATCTGCCGCGGAGGGTACCTGGCCGACGTCATAGCCGCGCTCTCCAGCCTCGATCCCGTCTTCGGAGAGTGCGACAAGTAGGTTCCTGGTATGTGTAATACTGGCTCCTCCTGAGAGAGGCTGCCGGCAAAGAACGAGGGAAGAGAAGAAGAGATAAGATGATCACCCGGCAGATGCGCGAAGAGATACTGAGGGTCACGGCCAAGTACCACAGCAAGAAGAGCGCCGTCATGGACGCCCTCATGCTCGTACAGAAACACTGCGAGAACAATCTTACGCGGAGCGACATGGTGGAGATAGCCGAGATACTGGAGATAGAACCAAAGGATGTGCTGGCAGTGGCCTCCTTCTACACCATGTACAACTACAAGAAGCCCGTGGGCAGGTACCACATTCAGGTCTGCAGGAATATCTCCTGCGCACTCCTCGATGCCGAGCGCATCATCGCGCACATAGAAAACGTATTGGGTATAAAGACGGGTGAGACCACCGAAGACGGGCTCTTCACGCTCTCCACTGTGGAGTGTCTCGGTTCCTGCGGCACGGCGCCCATGATGCAGATAAACGACGACTATTACGAGAACCTTACAGAGAGCAAGGTGGACGATATCCTTGCTGGCCTGAGAAGCAGGGGGCAGTAACCCTTGGAACGTGTACTTCTAAAGAACATAGACAAGCCCGACGCCCACAAACTGAAGGTCTACGAAGATGGCGGTGGTTACAAGGCCATTCGCAAGGCCCTCGGCCTTACGCGCGACAATATCATACAGATGGTAAAGGACTCTGGGCTTCGCGGGCGCGGCGGAGCGGGCTTTCCGGCAGGTCTCAAGTGGAGTTTCATACCCAAGGACCCGGGCCTCGAGAAGTACCTCTGCTGCAACGCCGACGAGGGCGAGCCCGGCACCTTCAAGGACAGGGGCATCATAGACCATGACCCCCACCTCCTTCTCGAGGGCATGATGATAACGAGTTATGCCATAGGCGCCTCCACGGCGTACATATACATAAGGGGCGAGTTCGAGTTCGGCGCAAGGCGCCTCGAGGCCGCCATAGACGAGGCCTACGAGGCCGGGTACCTGGGAAAGAACATCTTTGGCTCGGACTTCTCTCTCGATATGTACGTTCACCGCGGCGCCGGCGCCTACATCTGCGGCGAGGAGACAGCGCTCCTCGAGTCCATCGAGGGCCTTCGCGGCCAGCCCAGGAAGAAGCCGCCCTTTCCGGCACTTGCGGGCCTCTATGGCAAGCCCACGGTCATCAACAACGTGGAGACACTGGCCTGCGTACCAGCCATCATAGAGCGCGGGGCAGGGTGGTTCAGTTCCATCGGGCCGGAGAAGAGCCCTGGGCCTAAGATCTACTGCGTAAGCGGACACGTGAAAAAACCCGGCCTCTATGAACTCCCCATGGGCACCACGCTCAGGGAACTCATCTTCGAGCACTGCGGGGGCATGCGGAGTGACAAACCCCTCAAGGCCGTCATACCAGGTGGTGTGAGCGCGCCTCTTCTCCTGCCCTCTGACCTCGATACCCCCATGGACTTCGAGTCCATGGGAGCAAAGGGCACCATGCTCGGCTCTGGCGCCGTCATTGTCATGGAAGAGGGCACCTGCATGGTGCGCGTAGCCTATATTACCAACCGCTTCTTCAGCCACGAATCCTGCGGCAAGTGTACGCCCTGCCGCGAGGGGACCATCTGGCTCACTAAGATACTCGAACGCCTCGAGACCGGACGTGGAAGACCGGGAGACGTTGACCTCATAGACGACCTCTGCGAGCAGATCTTCGGGCGCACCTTCTGCCCCCTCGGCGACGGGGCGGTCATGGCCCTGCGAGGGGCGCTGAATAACTTCCGCGAAGAGTTTCTCTATCACGTAGCCCACGGCGGTTGCATGAGTTAGTCCGTGGCCCGGGCGGGAGGCCCGGGAGTGCAGTCCTCAAGAGAGGCGTGGAGAGGAAAAGACCGGGAAGGACAAAATAGGGACGCACCGGGGCGACGGGGAGGGGCGAGGGGGGCAAGTGGCAATAGGGG
>CAYOVP010000091.1:0-4604 GCA_964407495.1 uncultured Thermodesulfobacteriota bacterium | reverse complement strand
AGGGGTAGTAATCCAGTATCTTCTGCTTTCTTATTATCTGCTGCTTCTCGTTCTGGATGAACTGGATGCAGTCCTCGTTGAGGACGCCGTTGTTCAAACTGACTGCCTTTCTTATGACGCGCTTCACGTTGTCCATGGAGAGCCCCTGGAGGGACTTGTAGAGGATGGAACGAGTGGAAGTGGGCCACGACTCCGGGATGAGGTGCCCGTAGGTAGTGGATACGAGTTCGGCTATCTCGTCATAATCGGGTAGCGAGAGTTCCAGTACTATTATGTCCTCTTCGAGTTCCGGGGGTATCTCCCCAAGGGTGGGCGAGAGGATGCAGATGGCATTGAGGGCCCTGTTGTCGTCTATGGCCGCCGGCAGATCGCGGAAGCGGCGGAGAAACTCATGGGAATGGAAGTACCCGGAGATGTCCTTCAGGAGGAAGATGTTGTTCACCTCTTCGCTCCTTGCAAGACGCTCTTCTATGTTCACGAGAATCTTCTCTCTGCCCATCTTCTCGCGCTTCTTCTTCTCGCCGCCGTACAGGCCCTTGGAGACCGACCATGTCCAGTACACGAGTTTCATGGACTCGGCCAGTTCTTCCACTATCTTCTCCACCCTCCTCTCCTCAAAGGAGACGATCCATATGATGGGGTACCTTGCCTCTATATGTACCTGGAGTTCTTTCTTGAATTCGCGTGCATTCATCTATCTATGCCTCTCTGGGTATTGAACCTTGTATTAAAACCTCTCGGGTCAAGGGATTATTATAATGATAACACAATTCAGGGAGGCTGTAAATCTCGCGGGATAAATTGTCCTATAATATCAGGGCCTCAGCCCCCCTCACCAGGGCCCGGGAAAGGTGTTGCCGCACCAGGGGCCAATGCTATTGTAATACAGGAGGTTTTCTGTTAATAGAAGTACAAGCGAACCTTGGACTGGTCCCTGAATGAGCAATAAAAAGGAGAAGAAGTGCCCCGAAAGACCCTCGTCACAACCGCCGCGCTCGTTGCGGTCCTCTTACTCGCCCTCGAGGTCCTTGCCGCAGGCCGCCCTCTGCCCAAGCCCCGCACTGAAGAGATAGCAGAAGGGGTATACGCCTATCTTGGCGGAGGAGGCAGGACAAACTCTGGTTTCGTCATTACCAGTAGAGGCGTAATAGTCATAGACTCGCAGGGCCCCCGTGAGCGCGCCCTCGATCTTCTCGCCCGCATAAGAGATAAGACTAAGATGCCTGTCATCTACACCATCAATACCCACTACCATGGCGACCATACCTTCGGCAACCAGTACTTTGGAGGAACCGTCATCTCGACTGAAAAAACAAGAGACCTCCTCATAGGCAGAGACAAGGTCCAGAGGGCGAGGTTCAGGAAATTCTTCGGCCCCCGCTCGCTCGTGGGCCTGCGCCTCACCCTGCCAAGGATAACCTTCAGCCGTGAACTCCACCTCCACGAGGGCAAGACCACGGTCCTGGTGCGCGCAACCGGCCCCGCCCATACCACTGGAGACGCCTATGTGTATCTCCCGCGCGAGCAGGTCGTCTTCACCGGTGATATACTCTACAAGGGGCGCCTTCCATGGCTCGGCGACGGCAGTGTCCATGGAAACATCAGGGCACTCGACGAGATACTCGCCCTGAGGGCAAATACATACATACCAGGACACGGCGGCCTTGCTACCAGAAAAGACGTACTCGAGTACAAGGCATACCTTGAGGACCTCGTAAGAGAGGTAAAGAGGCTCCACGATGAGGGGAAGACCATGAAAGAGGTCATGAAAGACTTGCGACTGCCGGCCTACAGGGCCTACATAAAGTACGATGAGTGGCTCTCGCAGAACGCCGGGGCCGTGTACAGGGAACTCTATGCCCAGAAAGACAAGGTGCCCCCAGGCAAGGTCACGGGGCCATGAGAGAGAAGATAGTACTCGAGGTACGGAACCTCACCAAGGTCTTCCGTGACGTCAGAGCAGTGGACAATATCTCCTTCCATATGAATGAAGGCGAGATACTGGGGCTCATCGGACCGAATGGCGCCGGAAAGACCACCACCATGCAGATGCTCCTCGGCCTCACCACCCCCACCTCAGGCAGTGTCTCCATCCTCGGCCTCACCATGGACTCAGACCGCGAGGAGATACTCGGCAGAGTGAACTTCTCGTCATCCTATATTTCGCTACCCTTCTCGCTCACAGTGGAAGAGAACCTCAAGGTCTTCTCCAGGCTCTACAGCGTAAAAGAGGCCGGAAAAAAAATAGAGGAACTCATCGAGATCTTCGAGATAAGGGACATCAGGAAAGAACCCACGAGACGGCTCTCATCAGGACAGATA
The DNA here is from genome assembly GCA_964407495.1 of uncultured Thermodesulfobacteriota bacterium. GTDB lineage: Bacteria > Desulfobacterota > GWC2-55-46 > GWC2-55-46 > JADFVP01 > JAJRZX01. The sequence goes on along the minus strand of CAYOVP010000091.1, from coordinate 2,282 downwards.
ACGAGGGTCTGCCTCGCAAAGGCCCTCCTCAACAACCCCGAGATCCTCTTCCTCGACGAACCCACGGCCTCGCTCGACCCGGACATGGCCGACAAGACGAGAAAACTCCTGAAAAAACTCAACCGCGAAAAAGATATCTCCATACTCTATACATCGCACAACATGGCCGAGATGGAAGAACTCTCGGACCGTATAATTTTCCTCAACAAGGGCCGTATACTCGCAACAGACAGGCCCGCCCAACTCCTTGAAAAATTCCACGGCAAAGACCTCGAAGAAGTATTTATTAAAATAGCAAGACAGTAAAAGAAGAAGAAAAAAAAAGAATTCCTTACTTTCTTTTCGAAAAAAGAAAGTAAGACAAAGAAAACCAGTTCTTCTCTCCTGGCCGTGCAAAGCACGGCCAGGCATCAGTTTTCTTTGTGAACTTTCTTTTTCAAAAGAAAGTTCGGGGCTTAAAAAAACCTTTTTGTGAGGGGTTTCTTCCCGGAGGGAAGAAACCCCGCCAGAGAAAAAAATGATAAGGCCGCGGCGTATTTTCTCATACACTCTACGTCATCTATATCTTTACAGGCGGAGTCTACCGCGTCTCATGGAGATATTCTACTGGCCTCTACTCGACCTCATGCTCTGGGGTTTCGTTGGGCTTTATCTAACGAGGTTCAAGGGTAGTGTCCCCAACTTCGTGGCCTTCTTTCTCGGCGCCCTCATACTCTGGGACATCCTCTTCCGCTCTCAGCAGGGCATCTCCGTATCCTTTCTCGAGGACCTCTGGTCGCACAACCTCGTGAACATATTCATCAGCCCCCTCTCGCCGGTGGAATACGTCCTGAGCCTCCTTGTCATGAGCCTCATCAAACTCGGTCTCGCCTCTTTCGTCCTTACATTGCTTGCATATTTTCTCTATTCTTTCAATATATTCACCATAGGCCCTGCCCTCATACCCCTTGCCATCAATCTCATCATCATGGGCTGGTCCATAGGCATCATCACCACGGCCATAATACTGCGCTACGGCCAGGAGGCCGAGGTTCTGGCCTGGGGCCTTGCGCTCCTCTTCCAGCCCATATCCGCCGTCTTCTACCCTGTATCCGTACTCCCGCCCTGGCTACAGCACATCGTTGCCTTCATCCCATCGGCCCATGTCTTCGAGGGCATGCGTGCCGTCATAGCAGGGGGCCCCTTCCCCGTGGGGCACCTTGTTGCTGCCTTTGTCCTCAACATAGCCTATGTCACTGTCTCTGTTATGTTTTTTTCCTGGAACTTCAAGGCCGTGAAGGCCAGGGGGCTCCTGGCCAAGACAGGCGAATAGGTTCATACATGGAAAAGAGAGAGCGCTTTTGACAGGCAGGAAAAAATTGAGATATAATTGTAAAAGATGGCCGTAAAAGGGGACGGACCATCTCCACGATCAACCCAACAGTATAGCCCCCTCTCTTTTTCTCTCTTCCGTCTTCTTCCCCACTGGGAGAAGGCGGGGAAGGAGCGCTCCATGAAGACGGTCATCTCAAGGGGTCTGTCCCTGGTCTATCTCATCGTCGGTCTTGCCATCGTCAGCCCCCTCACGGGTTGCGCCAGCCAGGGCACTACGCAACGCACCTATGAGGGGAAGAAGATCATCGTGACCTCTCCTGAAGAGGCCTCGAAGATAATAGAGCCTTCGCCGCTCTTCAAGGCCACGAGGTCAAGGGCCAAGAAGGGCGATCTCAAGGCACAGGTGGAACTTGGACGCATCTATTACGAAGGCAAGGAAATAAGGCAGAACTACATCAAGGCCGCCAAGTGGTACAAGAAAGCCGCAGAAAAGGGAGACCCCACGGCCCAGAAGGCCCTTGCCGCCCTGTATACAGAGGGTAAGGGCGTTGTGAGAAATTACAGAGAGGCCTTCAAGTGGTATGAGAAGGCCGCACTCCAGGGGGACGTAGAGGCAGAGGTAAAGGTGGCCGAGCTGTACCTCAGGGGACGAGGCGTGGGAGAAAACCCTGCAAAGGCCGTTGAGTGGTACAAGGCAGCCTCTGAGCAAGGCAGTGCCGAGGCAGAACTGCAACTGGCCCTCATGTTCTACGGCCAGCGCTACTCCATGCAGAACTTCGAAGAGAGCATGAAGTGGCTCCAAAGTGCCGCAAAAAAGGGCAACGCCAGGGCACAGAGCATGCTCGGAACCATGTACTTGAAGGGCAAGGCAGGGAAAAAAGACCTTGAAGAGGCCTACAAGTGGCTCAGAAAGGCCGCTCTCCAGGGAGACACAAACGCCCAGTACAATCTTGGCATGATGTACCTAA
>CAYOVP010000090.1:0-4661 GCA_964407495.1 uncultured Thermodesulfobacteriota bacterium | reverse complement strand
TTCGCCCGCCGGTTTTCAAGACCGGTGCCTTACCAATTAGGCTAACCCTCCGAATTTGTAAAGTCTCGAGAGAAAGGAAAGAGGAGGCCCTGAACAAGTAGCCTCCATGGCCGGCGCAGAGGGCGAAACAACCTGCACCTCGATGATAGAGCGCTATGGTAAAGATTACCCTTTTTTCTCTATCTTTTCAAGGCCGCCCATGTACGGGCGGAGGGCCTCGGGCACTGTCACGCTACCGTCGCTGTTCTGGTAATTCTCAAGGATGGCCACAAGGGTCCTTCCAACTGCAAGGCCTGAGCCGTTTATGGTATGAAGAAAGCGGGGTTTGCTGCCCTTGGCCCTGCACCGTATATTGGCGCGCCGGGCCTGAAAGGCCTCGAAGTTGCTGCAGGACGAAATCTCCCTGTACCGGGACTGGCCAGGAAGCCAGACCTCGAGGTCAAGTGTCATGGCAGATGAAAAACCCAGGTCTCCTGCGCAGAGCACCACCACACGGTAGGGAAGGCCAAGTTTCTTCAAGACCTCTTCTGCGTCGCGTGTAAGGCCCTCTAACTCTTCATAAGACGTCTCGGGCCTGGTGAACTTTACGAGTTCCACCTTGTTGAACTGATGCTGGCGGATGAGGCCCTTTACGTCACGTCCGTAGGAGCCGGCTTCTTTCCTGAAGCAGGGCGTGTAGGCCGTATAATAGATAGGCAGGTCTTCTTCGTCTATAATCTCGCCTGCGTGAATGTTCGTTACCGGCACCTCTGCAGTGGGCACGAGGTAAAGGTCCAGGTCCTCTATCTTGAATAGGTCGTCGGCGAACTTGGGCAGTTGTCCTGTGCCCACGAGGGCCGAGCCACGAGTCATGAAAGGCGGCAGAACCTCGGTATAACCCTGTTCCACTGTATGCAGGTCGAGCATGAAGTTTATGAGGGCCCGTTCGAGGCGGGCCCCTGCGCCCGTGAGGAGTGAGAACCTCGCCCCTGCCATGCGGCCCGCACGCTCCATGTCCAGAATGCCGAGGTCCGCACCGATTTCGGTGTGCTCCCGCGGTGTAAAATCAAACTCGCGGGGGGCCTGCCAGGTGCGGAGTACGCGGTTGTCGCTCTCGTCACTGCCAGGGGGTACGCCGTCGCTCGGAAGATTGGGTATCTGAAGAAGAAGGTCAGAGAGGGCAGACTCCACCCCCGTGACCTCGGTGTCAAGGGCCTTTATCCGGGCCGCAACGCCACGCATCTCCTCCATGAGACAGGCCGCGTCTCCGCCCTCTTTCTTTAGACGCCCTATCTCCTGTGAGACGGTATTGCGCTTGCTCTTCAGGGCCTCGACCTCACTCAGAAGGGCGCGCCGCCTGGAGTCGAGCTCGACAAAACGATCTACCTTCAAACCCTCGCCACGGAGTTCCAGCCTTGCCTTTACAAACTCGAGGTTCTCACGTAAAAACCGCCTGTCAAGCATCTGAAAAACCCCCTCTGACCTGAAAGGATAAAAACCGTAAAAACAAAAAAAATTCCTTACTTTCTTTTGGAAAAAAGAAAGTAAGACAAAGAAAACCAGTATGAAAACAGTAAACCTGTCCTGATCGATTCTCTTCCCCCAAGCACACCCAGCCGCTTAACACCTACTTGTGTTACCTTGAAACAAAGAAAGCAAGGCAAAGAAAAACCAGTATGAAAACAGAATACGCCGACCCCTGCGCTACCCCCTGCCCCGCGCCCCTCACCCCTCACCGTCCCACCTCTTGTACAGGTCGTTCTCTATCTCCAGCGCATCGAGGACCTTGCCCACGATAAAGTTCACAAGGTCGTCTACGCCCTGTGGCCCGTGGTAAAACCCCGGCATTGCCGGGAGTATTATCGCCCCTGCCCGCGAGAGACGGAGCATGTTCTCGATGTGTATGCTGTGGAGCGGGGTTTCTCTTGGAACAAGCACCAGTCGGCCCCGCTCCTTGAGTATGCAGTCGGCGGCCCTCTCCACGAGATTGCCAGAGACCCCTGTAGCGATACGCGCGAGCGTACCCATGGAGCAGGGGCAGATTATCATGTCTCGTCTGAGCGAGGACCCGCTGGCAGGCCCTGCCGTCAGGTCGTCTGTAGCAAGGTGGCGCAGAAGGGGGCCCTCTATCTCTCTGTCGGGACCTCTCAGGATGGTTCTGCCCCCTGGAGCGGTAATGAGCCTGACCCCAAGTTCATGCTCAAGTATTATCTCCGCAGTTGGGGTGACGAGGAGGTCTACTGCATGGTCCCGACCAAGGAGTTCTTCGAGAAGGCGTATCCCGTATACAGCCCCGCTCGCACCGGTAATGCATAGTATGTAAGGTGCCACGCCACCCCCCTTGACTCCTCTCGTGTCCTCTCTGAGGCAGGCCCATTAGGCCTCTCCTACTTCTTCTTTACCACCAGGTACACAGTGTTGTGTCCCCTCTGTATGAGGAAGAGGATATCTGCGCCCTTTTTCTCGCGTTTTAGCGCGGCGTCAAAGGACTTGATGTCCTTGATGGGCCTCCTGTTTATCTCCAGTATGACATCACCCACCCTGAGTCCGGCCTCATAGGCAGGGCTATCCGGGTCTATGCGGCTTATGTATATTCCCTTGGTCTGGCTGACACCGAGCCTTGCGGCGAGATCAGGGGTGAGCGACTCCACGGTGAGCCCCAGCCTGGCCTTTGGTCCGGGCTTTGCCTTGGCGCCCTTGGCGCCCTCTGCGCCTTCCTTTTTTCCTACCTTTATGACAAGGGTCTTTTCCTTGCCGTCCCTTATTACTTTCATACTGATGACCTTGCCGGGCGGAGTTGCGGCCACTATGCGCGGCAGGTCGTTGAGTTCTTTTATCTCCTGTCCGTCAAAGGAGACGATGATATCTCCTGGCTTTACACCGCCCTTGTCAGCCGGGTCTCCCGGGTTGACCGACGAGACGAGTGCGCCGCGGGGCTCCCTCAGCCCGAATGACTTTGCAAGTTCAGGCGTAAGGGTCTGTACGCTCACTCCTATCCACCCGCGCGTTACCTTGCCCTTTTCCTTTAGTTGGAGGAGGACCTCCTTGACCATATTGATGGGAATGGCAAAGCCTATGCCCTGGCCGCCTGCGATGATGGCCGTGTTGATGCCCACTACCTCGCCGCGGATGTTGAAGAGAGGGCCGCCCGAGTTGCCGGGGTTGATGGAGGCGTCTGTCTGGATGAAGTTGTCATAGGGCCCGGCCCCAAGGATCCTGCCTTTCTGGCTTACTATGCCTGCCGTTACAGTGCCTCCAAGACCAAAGGGGTTGCCTATGGCGATTACCCAGGCGCCTATCTCGAGGGTGTCCGAGTCACCGAGTACTGCCACGTGCAGGGGCTTGGCAGGGTTTATCTTGATAAGGGCTATGTCCAGGTTCTTGTCCTTGCCGATGACCTTGGCCTTGTAGTCCTTCTTGTGGTCCGAGAGAGAGACGATTATCTCCGAGGCGTCCTCGATGACGTGCTCATTGGTGAGGATATAGCCCTCCTTGTTGATTATGAAACCGCTCCCCAGCATCTGCCGCTTGAACTCGCGGGGCTGATCGTTGAAAAACTGGTTGAAGTCCTTGAAGAAATCCTCGAAGGGACCCTTGAGTTGTGGCGGAGGCTGGATGGTCCGGCGCTTTATCTTCTGCGTCGTGGATATGTTGACCACCACGGGTGAGAGGCGCTTTGCAAGTCCTGTGAAGTCGGCAATGGGAGACGGCCCCCTGGATGTGCCGGGAGTGGCCTCTTTCCAGAAGACCCCACCAGCCCTCGCATTGGCAGAGAAGTCGATCCCCACTGTAGCCAAGAGACCTGTAAAGACGTATATGCCCACCAGGAGTAAGAGGGCCCTTATGGCCAGGTGTTTTTTCGATATCATGCTAACGGACCTCCGTTTTCACTTTTTGAGTCCATGTTCGGGATGATCTGGCTTGGCAGAAAGAAGCCTGCCGCCGGGTTCTACCTCCATGTATATACGTGGAGACGGATTATTTTCCTTCTATGGCCTTGCAGTACTGCAGTCTCAACTCGGTAAGTATGTCTTCTATGAGCCGGGCCTCGTCGTCGGTCAGGTTGCCCCTGGTTTTTTCCTGCAGAAGGGCTATGAGATCTATGGTCTGCTTGGCCGCGGCAGTGTCCTTTTCCTTTTTTTTGCTCACCGGGTGCTCGAGAATGCCCAGGTTGATGAATACTGAAGAGGAGAGTGATAGGATAAAGGTGGAAAAATCAAGAGAGGGCAAGCCTTCCTTGCCCTTGTTCTCACTGGTTTCTGTCTCCGTCGCCGTGGTATTGTCTGTGCTCTCTTCTGTCATTTTCTATGATTCTCCATGTCGTTATTTACCATTCAAGGAGGCCGAAGTCATGGTCTCAGAAAAGGCCCTGAGGCCACTGAAGAGCAGTCCCCTGCTCTCAGACCTCCCTGCCACATCATGGGCCTCTGCCCAGATCACCCCTTTTCGCGGCTTCCCTGCTTGTCTCGTTGTCCTGCCCCCGCTTGCCCCTCTTGCCCCTTGTCCCTGCCTTGTTCCCCGCTTGCCCCTCTTGCCACTCTTGCCCCCCTTGCCCCCCTGTGAACTTGTTGCGCCTGCCCAGCCCCCATTACCCCCCCCTCTTACCTTCTGACACCCCTTACTCCCCTCTTGCCCCACCTACTTTGTTGCACCTGCCCCGCCCCCTTGCTCCCTTCTTGCCC
>CAYOVP010000089.1:0-4729 GCA_964407495.1 uncultured Thermodesulfobacteriota bacterium | reverse complement strand
AAGAAAGAAAGAAAGAAAGAAAGAAAAGATTTTCTTACTTTCTTTTTGAAAAAGAAAGTAAGACAAAGAAAACCAATACCAATGGCCTTACGGCCATTGGAAAGATGAGTTGGGTAGAGCGTCAGCAAACCCAACAAAAAATGGCACTGCCCAACATAAGAACACCACAAATGAGAAAGAAGCGGGCTCTGCCCGCATATTGAAAAAAATGAACCCAAGGCTCGACACCTTCATAAAAGAAGATAACCTGAAGAAGATACCCAGCGAGACCCTCCTCTCCCTCTACACCACTATGCTCAGGATACGTATGTTCGAAGAGAAGATAGTGGAACTTTATCCTGCGCAGGAGATGAAGTGCCCGGTCCACCTCTGCATCGGCCAGGAGGCCATTGCCGCCGGGGTCTGCGAGAACCTCAGGCGCGAGGACTACATCTTATCCAACCACAGGGGCCATGGACACTGCCTTGCAAAGGGAATGCCCATGAAACCCATGATGGCCGAACTATACGGACGCAATACAGGCTGCAGCCGCGGCAAGGGTGGGTCCATGCACCTTGTAGACACCACGTGCGGTATCCCCGGCACATCCGCTATTGTTGGCGGAGGCATACCCATGGCAGTGGGTACGGCCCTTGCATCGAGCATGAAGAATGACGGCAGGGTCTCGGTGGCCTTCTTTGGTGACGGGGCCTATGACGAAGGCGTCTTCTACGAATCCTTCAACTTCGCGTCCCTGAAGAAACTCCCCGTGGTATTCGTCTGCGAGAACAACTTCTATGCCACCAACTCGCCGCAGTCATCACGACACCCCACATGTGCCATAGCAAAGTCTGCCTCGGCCTTCGGGGCCCCAGGGGCCTGCGTAGACGGCAACAACGTCGTAGAGGTATACCTTACTGCCCGCGATGCCATTGACCGCGCACGCAGAGGCGACGGCCCAACCCTCATCGAGGCCAGGACCTACCGCTGGAAAGGCCACGTTGGCCCTGAGGTGGACTATGAGAAGGGCGCACGGAGCAAGGAAGAACTCCTTGACTGGATGAAACGCTGCCCTCTGAAAAACTTCGAGGTTGCGCTCCGAAAGTCAGGCCTCGTCTCAGAGGCCGAACTGGATACAATACCTGAGGGTATACTCAGAGAGATAGACAATGCCCTCTCCTATGCCCTCGAGAGCCCCTACCCGGCGCCCGAGGAACTGTACCAAGACCTATACAGGAAAGACTGAGCAATGCCCTGGACAAAGATAGCCGCAGAGAGACATAAAGGTAAAGGGATCTCGTCAGAGCAGAGCGGGGTGCGTCTTGGAACGTACCGCGACGCCATACTCGAGGCCACGCGCGGGTGCATGGAGACGGACAGGTCTGTCTTCGTCCTCGGCGAGGGCGTTGACGACGTGGGCGGCGTCTTCGGTACCACAAAGGGCCTCGTGGATACCTTCGGCAGAGAACGCGTCATAGACACACCCCTTGCCGAGAACGGCATCACAGGAATAGCCATGGGCGCGGCCCTTGCAGGCATGAGGCCCCTCCTCGTGCACATGAGGGTGGATTTTCTTCCCCTCTCCCTCGACCAGATAGCGAACCACGCGGCAAAGTGGTCCTACATGTTCGGAGGCGCGGTATCCGTGCCCCTTACCATACGCGCCATTACGGGCCGGGGTTGGGGCTCTGCGGCCCAGCACTCCCAGAGCCTCCAGGCGGTATTTGCCCACTTTCCCGGCCTCAAGGTAGTGATGCCCGCCACCCCATATGACGCAAAGGGTCTCCTCATAGCGAGCCTCTATGACAACAACCCCGTTCTCTTTCTGGAGCACCGCTGGCTCTATGACCTCAGAGGCCCGCTGCCAGAGGCCATGTACAGGGTGCCCATAGGAAAGGGCGTCACGAGGCGCGAGGGAAAAGACGTAACCATAGTGGCGCTCTCGCAGATGGTGGACACGGCCATGCAGGCCGCCTCTGCCCTCGAAGAATACGATATAGACGCCGAGGTCATAGACCTGCGCTCTGTAAGGCCCATGGACAAAGGCCTTGTACTGAGTTCCGTACAGAAGACGGGCCGCCTTGTGGTGGCAGACACTGCCTGGAAGGAGTTTGGCGTAAGCGCCGAGATACTGGCCATCATTGCCGAGGATCCGGCCACCTTCAGGGCCATGAAGGCCCCTCCCCTAAGGGTCTGCCTGCCGGGTGTGCCCACTCCGGCAAGCCCTGCCCTCGAAGAGGTCTTCTACCCAGGCCCCGAAGACATCGTAAATGCTGTAAAGAGAACACTGCAAGAGGCGTAATGGCCGCGAAGAAACCGAGCATATCCATAATAGTGCCCTGCTACAACGAGGAAGAGAACATCCGCGGCACTATAGAGAGCATCACCAGGGCCATAAGGAGAGTGAGGCGCTTTGGATCAACGGAGATACTCATCTTCAACGACAGGAGCACGGACGATACAGGGAGGATCGCGGACGAGATAAGCAGAAGAAAGCGAAGCGTGAAGGTCATACACAATGAGCGCAACATGGGCTTTGGTTACAACTACACAGAAGGGGTGCGGAGGGCAACGAAAGACTACATCCTCATGGTGCCCGGCGACAACGAGATCCCGGCGGACGCCATCACCGCCATACTCTCAGAGGTCGGCAAGGCGGACATCGTAATACCCTATACCGTGAACCCCGAGGTCAGGCCCCTTGGCCGGCGCATCCTCTCCCGGGCCTTTGTCATGCTCTTCAACACCCTCTTCGGTCTCGACCTCAGGTATTACAACGGCCCATGTGTCATAAAGGCCAATCTCCTGAAGAAGGTCCCTATGACGACTCACGGCTTTGCGTACATGGCCGCGATACTCGTACGCCTTCTCAGGGCAGGGGCCACCTACATAGAGGTACCCATGCGCATTCAGTACAGGGAGTCCGGGAGTTCAAAGGCCCTGAGGCCGCGAAACATCATGAGTGTACTATCCACAATAGCAAACCTCTTCATCGAGGTCCGCATCCGTCAACGCCACAAGTACAGCGCGGTCCCGGGAAGAGCAGGCGGCCTCAGAGGGGCCGGGGAGCAAAAATAGCGTGAAGATACTCTTTATAATAAAAGACGTTGAGTACATCGACCCCATGGGCATAATGCTCCTCTCGGCCCTGGCCAAGGAGCAGGGCCACACCACAGACCTTGCCGTACTCTCTGACGGCAACCTCGAGGAAAAGATACGTACATCGAGGCCCGACATAGTGGCCTTCAGCGCCAAGACGGGCGAACACAAGTACTACATAGCCGCCAATGAAGTCGTCAAGTCCATTGACCCCGGCATCCGCACCGTCATAGGCGGGCCTCATGCCACCTTCTTCCCAGACATCATCACCAAGCACCCCTTTGATGCCCTCTGCCTCGGTGAGGGCGACGATGCCTGGCCCGAACTCCTCGAGGCCTTTGAAAAAGACGAAGACCCCTCGAAGATAGCCAATATCATTACGAGAGACTCCTTTACAGGCGACGTACGCGGTAGACTCCGCCCCAGGAGGCGCTCCCTCGACGACCTGCCCTTTCTCGACCGCGACCTCGTGTACTCGCGCACGCGCCTCGGACGCTTTCCCATGCGGAGTTTCATGATAGGCCGCGGCTGCCCCTACAAGTGCACCTACTGCTTCAACCACAAGTACAACGTCCTGTACAAGGGCAAGGGACCGTTACACGCACGCATGAGCGTAGACCGTATAATAGCGGAACTGAAGGACCTGAAATCCAGGTACGAGACGCAGTTCATAAAGTTCTACGACGATATCTTCGTCTTCATCGACGACGACTGGCTCGCCGAGTTTGCCGAGAAATACCCCAGCGAGATCGGCCTGCCCTTTCACTGCCTCATGCGGGCAAATCTCCTTACTGAGCCCATACTCAGGAAACTCAAGAGGGCAGGACTCGCCTCCATCAGCATGTCCATAGAGAGCGGCAACGACCGTGTGCGAAATGAGATACTCAAGCGCAACATGTCCAAGGAGACGCTCATCAAGGCCTTTGACCTCTGCAGGAAGTACGAGGTCCCCACCTTTTCCAATACCATCTTCGCCATACCAGGCTCTTCGCTGGCAGACGACATAGAGTCACTCGACCTCAACCTTGCCTGTCATGTCACCTTTGGCGAGTTTCCGCTCTTCTTCCCCTATCCTAAGACCGAACTCGCCGAGTATGCCATAAAGAACGGGTACTTTGACGGGGACTTCGACAAACTGCACATGAGTTACCAGAGCACCTCGCCCCTCGAGTGTTTTTCTGAGAAAGAGAAACTCCTTCAGCGCAACCTCTCGCTCCTATCCACCTTCTGCCTCTACGTACCGTGGATGAGGAACATCATAGTGAACCATCTCATAAAATTACCGCTTACAGGGCCCTACTTCGTACTTTACTACCTCACAAAGGCATACCTCGTGAAGACGAAGATATATCCCATGAGGTTCTCTTTCATGGACACGCTACGAGGCATTTACGAGAGTTTCATCCTCGAACGCTTCAAACACACGGAGGAAATATTCAAACACGAGGGCCTGGAGAAAGGGGCTTGAGAAGGGGCCTTGGGGATGGGGGGATGGGGGGATGGGGGCATGGGAATGGGGCGTGGGAGCATGGGGCCAGCCGTGTCTTTTTACTCAACGGGGCTCGCCTCGCTTCAACCTTGACATCGGGTAGAGGGCACTCAGACGGCCCCAAAGAACTAGAGCAACAGCACAAAGAAGGGCTAGACTCGC
>CAYOVP010000088.1:0-4758 GCA_964407495.1 uncultured Thermodesulfobacteriota bacterium | reverse complement strand
CTTCGCACCCCCCATTGCCCCCTTTTGCCCCCTTATCTGTAGATGCCCTCCATGGAGACGAGGTGACGGTCGAGGCCCATCTGGTCAGGGCCGAGTCCCAGTGCCATACCCACGAGTTGTGGGAGGTGGAAGACGGGCAGTCCGATGGTTTTGTTGATCTTTTTTTCGGCCAGCCCCTGGTAGTTGTCGAGGTTTATATGGCAGAAGGGGCAGGGCGTCACCATGCAATGCGCGCCCCTTCCCTTGGCGCCGAGGAGCCTCTTGCCTGTCATCTCCACGGCCATGTCTTCGGCTACGAGGTCCACCTGGAAGCCGCAGCATCTGGTCTTATCCCTGTAGTTTACTACCTCTGCGCCGAGTGCCTGTATTACGTCTTCGAGGGACCGCGGGTTTTCCGGGTCGTCCATGCCCAGGGCGTCTGAGGGGCGAAGCGTGTGACATCCGTAGAAGGGGGCTACTCTTAACCAGTTTAGGGGTTTAATGACTCTGCGCCTGAGGTTTCCGAGGCCATAGTCTTGGGCAAGGACCCAGAGGAGTTGTTTTATCTCCACCTTGCCGCTGTAGCGGAGGCCTGCTTTGGCGAGGGCCTCGTTGGTTCGTGCAAGGAGGCTTGCATCGCGGCGGAGGTCGCGGTTGGCTGTTCTCATGACCATTAGGCAGGTGGAGCAGATGGTCATTATATCGAGGCCCATGGACTCGGCCTCGGCAAAGATGCGGGCGTTTAGTGTGATGGCCAGGTCGTAGTCATAGTCGTACATGAGGCCTGCGCCGCAGCAGTTGGCCTTCGGCATATCAACGAGTTCTATGCCGAGGGCCGCGGCCACGAGGCGCGTGGTGTCGTTGGCCTCGCGCGTCATCTCCTGCGAGGCACACCCCGGGTAGTATGCGTACTTCAGAGTCCCCATCTCCGTCTCTTTCTCTGGTCAGTTATTTTTTCTCGTCTCTCTTTTTCTCAAGGTCTTCGAATATCTTCTTTACCTCGTCGAGGTTCTCTATCTGGGCAAAGAGCATGGGTTTGGGCATCTTGCCATGAAACTCCATCTTTATGCCAAGGGGTATCATGCCGAGGGAACGGAGGAACCCCAGGGTCTTGTATGTCATGGCGGCCTCGTCGAGGCGTCCGAACCTGCGGACAGAGTCGGCCATGGCGAGGACGTGTTTTGCGCCGTGGTTGTTCTGTATGCCCAGTCTCACGGCCTTTGCCCGTAGTCTTTCTATCTGTCTGAGGGGCTCTACGCCCTTTGGACAGTACTCGGTGCAGTGGACGCATCGTACGCAGTCCCACATGCCGTGCATCTCGCTCAGCGGAAAGAGGCGTTTCTTTGGCATGTCGTCTCGTATGTCTCCCACGAAGCGCCATGCCTTTGCAAGGGCCGCCGGGCCGGTGAACTTCCGGTCTATTTCGAGGGCATTGCACTCGGAGTTGCAGACGCCGCACATGATGCACTTCTGGCTGTTGTCGATCTTTTTCTCGTCTTCCTTTGTGATGGGGGGGTGCTCGGCACGGCCTTCAGGGGGGATGAGGAAGGGCCTGATAGTGTTTATCTTTCTCCAGAAGGGGTTGAAGTCCACGACGAGGTCTTTCAGGACCGGGTAGTTGTCGAGGGGTTCTATTAGGACCTCGCCGCGTTTCTTGTATTCTTCCATTATCTGGGTACGGCAGGCGAGTTTTGAAAAACCGTTTATCTTCATGGCGCATGAGCCGCAGATGGCGGCCCTGCAGGACCTTCTGTAGGCAAGGGTGGGGTCTTGCTCGTCAACGATCTTCTGGAGGGACTCGAGCACGCTCATACCCTCGGTGACCTCGACCATGTAGGCCTGGGTATATGCGCCGGCAGTTTCCATGTCGCCGGGGTTGTACCGCCGTATTTTTATCTTTATTTTTTTCATGTCTTCAAGCCTTGGCGTATCAGTAATGTCTTTCCTCTGGTTTGAAGATGGTTATGGAGACATCTGAGTAGCGGAGTTTGTACTCACCGTCTTTTAATGAGACCATTGTGTGTCTGAGCCAGTTCTTGTCGTCTCTCTTAATGTGGTCTGTGCGAAAGTGCGCACCACGGGATTCCGTCCTCTTGAGGGCTCCGAGGAGTATGGCGCCAGAGATCTCGAGCATGTTGCCGAGTTCCATGAGGGCCGGCAGTTCCATGTTGTAGGGGCCGCTTCTGTCTGTGAGCGAGATATTCTTGAATCGATCACGGAGTTCCATGACCTTTTCCAGGCCCTGCTTCAGAGAGGCCTGGTCGCGGAAGACGGCGCAGTGCGTCTCCATGGTCTCGTTCAGTTCTCTGCGTATGAGAGGGGCGGATTCACCGTCTTCTCGTGCGAGGATATCTGCCACTGTCATGGCCGTATCCCTGAGGAAGGAGTCGCTGAAGGAGCCGATGGTGGCCTCGTGGCAGTATGCCGTTACGGCCCGGCCAGCGCGGCGGCCAAAGACTATGGTCTCGAGGAGGGAGTTGCCGCCGAGGCGGTTTGCCCCGTGGACGCTCACGCAGGCGCACTCTCCGGCAGCATAGAGGCCATCTATGGATGTTGCGCCGTTGGTGTCGGTCTTGATGCCGCCCATGGAGTAGTGTGCGCCCGGTTTTACGGGAATGGGCGTCTCTATGGGGTCCACGCCTGCAAATCTCATGGCGAGGTCGCGTATCTGCGAGAGGCGCTCGAGGATTTTTTCTCTTCCGAGGTGGCGTATGTCGAGGAGGACGCAGCCGTCCACGCCCCGGCCCTCGTTTATCTCTGTCTGTTCGGCTCGTGAGACGACATCGCGCGAGGCGAGTTCCTTTGCATGGGGGGCGTATTTTTCCATGAATCTTTCGCCCTTGGAGTTGAGTAGATACCCGCCCTCGCCGCGAGCTCCCTCGGTCATGAGGAGGCCCGAGCGCTTGAGGGTGGTGGGGTGGAACTGGACGAACTCCATGTCCATGAGTTCAAGGCCCGCGGCAAGGGCAAGGCCCATGCCGTCGCCAGTGCTGCTCAAAGAGTTGGTAGTGGTCTTGAAGACGCGGCCGTAGCCGCCTGTAGCCATCACTACGGCCTTGGAGCGGAGGCGGTGGAGTTTGCCTGTTGCGAGTTCATAGGCTATGACGCCGCGTACGGAGTTGTCTTCCACGGCAATCTTGAGTACGTACCACTCGTCGTAGACGAAGATGCCGTATTTGAGTATCTGTTCGTAGAGAAGATGGAGGAGGCTGTGGCCCGTTCTGTCGGAGAGGTAGCAGGTACGCGGGTATCCTGCGCCGCCAAAGGGACGCTGTGCGATGTTGCCCTCGTCGTCGCGGCTGAAGATGGCGCCCATGGACTCGAGTTCATAGATGTTTTCAGGGGCCTCTTCGGTGAGTACCTGGACGGCGTCCTGGTCTGCGAGGTAGTCGCTACCCTTTACGGTGTCGAACATGTGGTCCTGCCACGAGTCATCGGCCTTGAGGGCGGCGTTGATGCCTCCCTGGGCGGCGACAGAGTGGCTCCGAACGGGGTATAATTTGGAGACTATGGCGACGTTGAGGCCCTCGCGGGCGGCCTCGATGGCGGCCCTCATGCCTGCGAGCCCGCCGCCCACAACTATCAGGTCATGTGTTACCACTGGCAGGTTTCCTCATATTTGTTTTGTGAGTTGGTGTATGACGCGCACGGCTTTGCTGCTTGTGATCCGTCGGAATGCGCTTTCAGGGCCTCTTATGCCTTGGCCCCTTGCAGAAACCTGTTATGAGAGATGTGATGAGACCAGGATGCCTTACTTCAGTTCCGCCGCCATGGCAAAGCCCTTCTGGAGGGCCTTCTTGTTGAGTTCGAGGAATGGTTTGGGTACGCGCGAGAGCACGGCCTTTTCCATGGCCTCCTTGGTGACAACACCGGTGAGTTCGGTGATTACACCAAGGGAGATGATGTTGGCGACTATTATCTTTCCAAGGTCCTTTCGGGCTGTCTCGATTATTGGAAGGCTGACCACTCTGAAGGCACCCTCAGGGACGTCTCTTACCTCGTCTGAGTCGATGACCAGTATGCCCTCGTCCTTTATGTCCTTGTAGTACTTGGAGCATGCCTGCTGGGTGAGGGCCAGCATGCAGTCTATGGCCGTTGCCTTGGGGTAGTCTATGGGCTGGTCGCTGATGATGACCTCGCTCTTGCTGGCGCCTCCCCTTGATTCCGGGCCATAGGACTGGCTCTGGACGGCGTTCTTGTCTCCGAAGATGGAGGCGGCCTCGGCCATGACAATTCCTGCAAGAATCATGCCCTGACCTCCGGAACCGCTGAAACGTATCTCGTACCTTGCGCCCATTGCCTCTATACCTCCTCTTTTGTCAGAATGGGGAGAATGCCCATGATTATTTCGATATCGTCCTTATGCCGCGCCCCCGGGTGGGGGCGGAGTAGCGCCTTACTTGGCAGTGGCCTTCTTGACTATGTGTTCATCGTAGTTCTCGCAGTACTCGGGCCTCTCGGATGTGTAGATTATGCCGCGGAGTTTCTTGTTTCCTATTTCTTCTGGTGGGAGTTTCTCGGCCCTTGCAACAGGTATGGTGCCGTCCTTCTCGAGTATGTTCATCATCTCGCTGGCGGACTTGAACTTGTTCATCCTGCCGTAGTAGATGGGGCAGGAGTCGATTATGTCCACGACAGATGTCCCCTTGTGTTCGAGGGCGGCATATAGGATCTTTTCGAGTTCCTTGGTGTGATAGGCCGTACCGCGCGCCACGAAGGTGGCGCCTGCGGCCCTTGCCATCTCGCAGGGGTCGAAGGGGGGCTCGATGTTGCCGTAGC
>CAYOVP010000087.1:0-5001 GCA_964407495.1 uncultured Thermodesulfobacteriota bacterium | reverse complement strand
AAGCCCTCTATGCGGGCCCTGATAAGGTTGCTTATCTCCTCTGCGTTTATCATCTCGACTCACCCCTTGAAAGTGTTTTCCTTTGTAGAATCATCTGTATAGGCCCAGGGTTTCGCCTGGCGGCCTTTGTGCCCGACCTTGGTGTCACGCCGGTCTCGTGCTTTTGTTGTTCCTTCCTTCAGGTCCCTTCGCTGAGCCTCTCTCGGAGCAATTCGAGTTGTGTCCTGATGCTCCCGTCTATTACTGTATTGTCGAGGCGGACGACGAGCCCGCCTATGAGGGAAGGGTCTTGGGTAAAGCCCAGGAGTATGTCCTTGCCCGTAATCTCGGTAAGGCGCGTGCGTATTGCGGACAAGACGTCTTCTGAGAGCCTCTCTGGGGCCTCGATGGTGGCCCTAAGCCTACCCGTTCTCTCGTCGTCAAGGCGTGTATAGGCCTCGGCTATCTCTCTTATGAGCCTGATGTTCCTCGTCTCGACGAGGATATCCATGAACTTGGCAACAGCCCTGTTCGTCTTCAGGCGCCGGCAGATCTCGTCCATGAGGGCGAGTCTCTGGTCAAGTTTGTTCATGGGGTTGAGGAGCGCTCTGGCCAGTCCGTCGTTATTGCGAAAGACGGCCTCTATGGCCAGGAGGTCCTCGCCGTACTTTCCGGCCTCTTGGGCTGGAATGCCTACGTCCATCAGTGCTTTTGCGAGTTTTCTCGCTGTTGCAGTCTCTTTCATGGGACTGGTTTTCTCTTTTCAGCGTGTATTGTGCAGGCCGTATATGCCCTAAAGCATCTCACCGCATCTATTTCGCCACCTGCTCGTTTGCCAGCGGGTGGTCTCTCGGGTCTTATGGGGCCTTAGTTGAGCCGCAGGTTTGAGACGTATTCTTTTATGAGTCTCTTCTGGTCCTCTGGCTTGAGTTCTTTTTCGAGTATCTCGCGTGCAAGCCTGATGGCCAACTCGGCTACTTCTTCCCTGATCTCTATCTGTGCCTTCTTGAGTTCCTGCTCGGCAGTGACCTTTGCCTGGTTTTTGATTCTCTCTGCGGCCCTTCCGGCTTCTTCTATGATGCGTCGTTTTTCTTCTTCGCCCTCGAGCCTCAGTTCCTCGCCTATTGTGGCGAGCCTTGCCTCGAGGCCGTCGAGTTGTGCTCGGTACTGGCTCGCGGCCTTCTCTGCGTCTTCCTTGGCCTTTGCGGCCTCGCTGATGGCCTGCTCGATCTCTGTCTTTCTCTTGTCAAGGGCCACGGCAAGGACCTTTTTCCAGACGAGGTACAGGCCGATGACGAGGAGTATGAAGTTGATAACCTTCCAGATGTTCAGTATATGGCCGCCCTCTTCGGCGTGTTCGGCGGCCTGGGCGATGAGTGGCAGTGAGGTGAGGAACGCGGCAAGCAGTATTCCCATGACCTTTCTCTCAAGGAGGCGGGAGGCTATCTTGTGCGCCAGTGAGCGCGTCTCGGGTTCGAGTTTCTTCAAGACCTCGTTCTTTTCGGCCTCTATCTGTTCGCGCATGAGGGATATCTCGCGAGAGGCCTCCCTGCCAGCGGCCTCGATGAGTTGTTTCTCACTCTTAAGGGCCTCTTCTTTGAGTTGTTGCCGGGTCTCTGCTCCCTTGATGCGGGCTTCCTGGAGTTTCTGTTCATAGGAGATGCGGCCCTGGGCCACTTCGTTTTCTATATCTTCCGCAGACTTGAGTGTGCCGGATGTGAGGCGTTCTCTCTCGTCCATGACCTTCTGAAGCGGCTTGAAGAGGAACCTGTTGAGGACGAAGAGGAGGACAAAGAAGCCTATTATCTGGTATAGGAGGCTGAGGTCCAGCGATAGCATTATACTTTATCTCCTGATAGCAAAGGGGAGCAATCTGCACTCCCCGGCGTTTGCCTGACAGTTACTGATTTATGGCGATTAATTCCGCAATTCCTAACATATGCGCCACGGAATTGTCAAGATAATAATAGGGTGGGACTCATTAAAGCGGGCTTATGGACGGAGAGGGGGCGCAGGGGCAGGTTTTTTTCTGAGATGAGTTCCCTTTTCAGAAGAAAGCAGGCCCTTTTCCGCGAGGGCCGGGCCAGGTCTTTCATAGTCTGTTGTTTTGCGTCATATCCCTCCGCCCACTGTGATGGAGGGGATGCGGAGCGTTGGCTGTGCATCTGCAACGGGCACACCCTGGCCGTCCTTCCCGCAGGTGCCGATGCCAAAGCCGAGATCCGAGCCCACCATGTCTATTGTACGGAGTATCTCCGGGCCGTTTCCCGTGAGCGTTGCCCCCCGTACTGCCTCGCCCACCTTGCCCTTTTCTATGAGGTAGCCTTCAGTGACCTCGAAGACAAAGTCGCCGCTTACGGTATTTACCTGCCCGCCGCCCATTTTTTTGACGAAAAGGCCTTTTTCAATGGAGTGGATAATCTCTTGGGGGTCTGATTTTCCCGGGGCTATCATGGTATTGGTCATGCGCGGTATGGGGCGGAAGCGGTAGGACTGACGCCGTCCGTTGCCCGTGGGCTCGGCCCCTGCCTTCATGGCGCTCAGGCGGTCGTACATGTATCCTCTCAGTACGCCCTTTTCTATGAGGACGGTCTTTTGCGTTGGGGTGCCCTCTTCGTCAAAGAAGGCGCTCCCGCGTTTAAAGGGGATGGTGCCGTCGTCTATGACTGTTATGAGCGGGGAGGCCACCTCTTCACCTATCTTTCTTGAATAGACGGAGAGGCCGCCAAGGGCAAGGTCTGCTTCGAGGCCGTGGCCCACGGCCTCGTGTATCATGGTGCCCCCGGCCTCGCTGGAGAGGACAACGGGCATGGTCCCTGCCGGCGCACGCCTGGCAGAGAGCATCTGGAGGGCCCTCCTTGCGGCCACCTCGCCTATTTCCTCGGGTGGCGTCTCGTCAAAGGCCTCGAGACCCATGGCACCGCCCATGGGCTCATAGCCTGTCTGGAGGAGGCCGTCCCTTGCGGCAATGGCCGAGCAGAGAAAGACAAGGCCAGCCTTTTCTTCTTCCACCCACTGGCCAAGGGAGTTTATTACTGCCATCCTTCGAAGAGAGTCCCTGTACACCACCTGTACCTGCGATATCTCCTCTCCCGCGGCCCGGGCAGCCTTCTCGGCCCGGCGCACGAGGTCTGTCTTTAGGGAGAGGTCCGCCTCCTCAGGCCTCTTTCGTATCTCGAAGCCAGGGGCCTTCTCGTGCCCGTGCCAGGCAGGGGCCGGGGGCCTGCTACCGCCGGCCACACCCCTTGCCACCAGAGAGGCTATCTCGCGCAGGCCCTTTTCCGTAAGGTCGCTCGTATGGGCGTAGTAGGTCTTGAGCCCGGCGATCACCCGGACGCCGCACCCCCTCTCGAGCCCGGCAATCACTTTTTCTATCTTCCTGTCCTCACAGACTATGGAGGTGCCTATAGTCTCTTCTACGTATAATTCGGCGAACTCCCCGCCCTTTGCAAGGGCGTCTTTCAGGACTACTGCGGGGTCGAAAGAGGAACAGAGTTCCATGAAGATTCTCCTTAGTATTCAGGGGTTCGCTGGAGTATATCAACGGCGGCGGCCAGAGTCAAGGAGGCTGGCCATGGCGTGCCACCATGGCAGAAAAGAAGCCCTTGATTCAGAGGGCCCTTCGTGTTAAAATGTAAAAAGTGGAACTCTGCCCATGGCCCTTGCTGGCCTGAGTACAGACATGGGGCTTGAAACATTCTGCGCTTCCGTATATCCTGAACCTGTTGGTATTCCAGCCCCGGAGTGTCCTATGCTATAATAACAGATGCAGTCCGAGAGCGCCAGGCGCTCTGTAGGCAGGTGATATACGGTAAGTTAGAGGCAGGGTCATGAGAATATTCATTAGCGCCCTAACAGCATTCTTCCTCGCGGCCTTTTATGCCGGCGCGGCCATCTCCGGCCCCGTTGGCCCGGGCCTGGGTGGCGGGGCCGCGTTATCGGGAGGAGGCGGCCCTGGGGGGGTAACGGCCCCTGCCACCCCTTCTGCAACTTCCCCATCACCTGATCTTGCACCCCTCATTATACAGCCTTCGGCCCAGTCCACGAGGAATACGGGAAACAGCGGAGGCCCGCCCAGGGGCGGGCTCTTCACAGGTGACTATGACGTTGGCTCTGCGGCCAATGGCATTGGCTTTTCGAGGCACAACCTCGGCAAGTACGGCGGCAACGTTCGCACCGAGACCACCTTTGATATCTGCGTTTATTGTCATACCCCGCACCGTCCTTCGGACAAGGAAGGCCCGGTCTGGGAGGGTGCCGGCGCGGCGTCCATGAGTTTCACGGCCTATGGTACGAGCATAAAGGGGAACAAGGTATCTACAGTGGGGCTGGGCTCGCCGTCCCTTGCCTGCCTCTCCTGTCATGACGGAATGGCCGCTCCGGACAATCTGGCAAACTCGCCCGGCAAGAAGCGCGAACCCCAGAGAAAGACGCCGAGCCAGTGGGGTTATCTCCTCGATGAGCCCAAGATGGACCCCGCAATGGTGAGCACCCGCCTTGTACTCGGACCGCTACTTACCAACGACCACCCTGTAAACGTACCTTTCAGGGGCGGCAGATACGCATCTCTTCGCCCAAGGTCCACCATCATAAGCAGGATAGACCTTGTCACGGGCCTCAGGTCCACCATTGTAAGGAGGAGTTCCAATCTCTGGTCCATAAAGGGTTTCATATCCGACACAGCCACCATAGGAGACCTCTTGCGTGACGGGAGGATAGAGTGCTCGAGTTGTCATGACCCGCACTTCAACAACAAGAGTTGGACAGAGTCGGCGCCCACCTTCAAGGACTGGGATGATATGGACGGCCTATTTCTGAGACGCGTGGGAGGGAATTTCTCCTCAGGTGTCTGCAGGACCTGCCACAACAAGTAGGTGGTCCACGGCGGGGGGGGGCGGCGCAGTGGGGGCGGCGCAGGGGGGGGCGGGGTTTGATTTCCCGCGTTCCTCTTGGATGCGCCAGGTGGGTCGCGGCGCGAGGGGCCAGGGGTGAGTGGGGGGGCTTATACGGGGTTGGAGACTT
>CAYOVP010000086.1:0-5147 GCA_964407495.1 uncultured Thermodesulfobacteriota bacterium | reverse complement strand
CTTCTAAGCAGTGGGTCGGGGGTTCGAATCCCTCCAGGCGCGCCAGGGTAAAGGCCGTTTCATGCTGATTTTTCTCCCAATCAGGTGAAGGGCCTTTTTTTTATTTGCCTGCTCCTGGGTATGGAGCACCGGCGGCTGTGTTATAGTATAAGCATGGTATGGTAGCGTAATGGATATAAGAGAAGCCGGGCCTGGCTTGGATAGTCGCTTTTGGTGACGTGGGACATAGGATGGTCTCTCCTTATATATTTCTTCTCGTCGGCTTTGTTTTCCTCCTGAAGGGAGCGGACTTCCTTGTAGAGGGTGCAACGAGTCTCGCTCGAAGGCTTGGCATCTCCGATATGGTCATCGGCCTTACCGTGGTCTCCATAGGGAGTTCAATGCCCGAACTCATGGTAAACCTCCTTGCAGGTTTCAGGGGCAACGCAGACCTTGCCGTTGGCAACGTCCTGGGGAGCAACACGGCCAATATACTCCTCGGCCTTGGCGCAGGCGCACTCATTTACAACCTGAGGGTGCGAAGGAGTACTGTCTGGAAGGAGATACCCTTCAGCCTCCTTGCCGTGCTCGTTCTTGCAGTACTGGCAAACGACGCCCTTATTGATGGCACTTCGACCTCCACGCTCACGAGGGCGGATGGTCTCATCCTCCTCTTCTTCTTCGCCATATTCATCTACTATGTCTACGGTCTCGTCATGGGAGGTAAAAAAGAGATTGCGGAGGGGTGCGGGCCTGGTGCAGTCTCTTCGATGACCCTGGCATCTCTCATGGTGGCAGGCGGCGGCGTGGCCCTGGCGCTTGGGGGCAGATGGATCGTGGAGAGCGCAGTTGCCATTGGCCGCGGCCACGGCGCGAGCGAGGCACTCATGGGACTCACGGTGGTGGCCGTGGGCACGTCGCTGCCAGAGATAGTCACCTCTTCGGTTGCGGCCTACAGGAAGAAGGCGGACATAGCCGTGGGCAATGTGGTCGGCTCCAATATCTTCAATATCTTCTGGGTCCTGGGCATCGCCTCGGTCATCCGCCCCATAAGTTTCAGCGCAAAACTCAACATCGATATCCTTACACTCGTGGGAGCAACGGCGCTCCTCTTTGTCTTCATCTTCCTGGGCAGGCGTCATACCATATCGAGGCGGGAGGGCGCGGGTTTTGTCATGGCCTACGCGGCATATGTGGTCTATCTCATCAACAGGGGCTGAATGGAAAACATACCGATTCTCAAAGACCTCATAATCCTCATGGTCGCGGCAGTGCCCATTACCTTTTTCTTCCAGAGGCTGGGGCTGCCTACCATTGTGGGGTTTCTCATCACAGGCGTTGTCATCGGGCCCTCTGGCCTTGGCGTCATAGCCGACCATCACGCCATAGAGGTACTTGCAGAGATAGGCGTGGTATTGCTCCTCTTTACCATAGGGCTAGAGTTCTCCGTCTCGAAACTCATAAAGATACGTAAAGAGGCCCTCCTCGGAGGAGGGCTACAGGTAGGGCTTACCACGCTCCTCGTCTTCATAATCGCACGCCTCTTGGACCGGTCCATGCCCGTGGCCCTTGTCTTCGGGTTCATCATCTCTCTGAGTTCCTCGGCCATTGTGCTCAAACTCCTCGTAGACCGGGGCGAGGTGAACTCGAGGCACGGAAACCTCTCCGTGGGCCTCCTCCTCTTTCAGGACATCTGCATAGTCCTCATGGTCATGATACTCCAGGGCCTTGGCATGGAGGGCGGGGCATCCTTCCTTGCCATTACGAAAAACCTCGCCCTGGCCATAACGGCCATTGTGGTCATAATAGTCGTTGCCTCCTACGTTGTGCCGAGGTTTCTATACCAGATAGTGAGGCTTGAGAGCAGGGAACTCTTCATACTTTCCATCCTCCTTCTCTGCCTTGGCACGGCCTGGCTCACCTCTATCTTCGGTCTCTCTCTTGCCCTCGGCGCCTTTATCGCTGGCATAGTCATCTCAGAGTCCGAGTACAGCCACCAGATAGTGGCCGAGATACTACCCTTCAGAGACACCTTCCAGAGCCTCTTCTTCATCTCCATAGGCATGCTCCTGGAGTTTCTCTACTTCCTCCACCACCTGCCCATAGTGGTGGGGGTCACTATTACCATACTCGTCCTCAAGGCCCTTGTTATCACTGGCGTTGGCCTGGTGCTTCGTTATCCCCTTCGAACGAGTATCATGGTGGGACTGGGTATAGCGCAGATAGGCGAGTTCTCCTTCGTACTCCTCAAGATGGGGAGCGATTACGGCATCCTCTCTTCTCCTGCCTACCAGACCCTCCTTGCCTCCACCATCCTCACAATGGCCCTTACGCCCTTTCTCTTCGATAGGGCCCCCCAGATGGCCCATCACATCAGCAGGATCTTCAGGCACCGTGGCGCCGAGCCAGCCTCTGAGAGCCGGAGCGGACTTGGCAACCATGTCATCATAGTGGGGTTCGGGCTCTGCGGGCGAAACCTCGCCCGAGTACTCAAGGAGACCGGCATTGGCTACGTCATTCTCGACATGAACGCCGAAGAGGTGCGCCGGGCCAGGAAGGAGGGACACAGGGTGCGTTTTGGCGACTGCAGCCACCCCCATGTACTGAAGGGCCTTGGCTTAGAGAGGGCCCGCATGGTTGTCTTTACCATACCCGACCCCATAGCCACGCGTCAGGGAGTTGTGACAACAAGGGGGCTCAACAAAGACGCTGCCATACTTGTGCGTACACGTTACCTTACGGAAGTCGAAGAACTGTACAAACTCGGCGCCACAGAGGTCATCCCAGAGGAGTTCGAGACATCGGTGGAGATCTTCTCAAGGGTCTTGCATAATTATAAACTCCCCGAAAATATCATCGAGAACCAGATAGACATCATACGCAACGAGGGTTATGCGCTCTTTCGCGACCCCTCCATGACAGAGAAAAAGGTGGCCGAACTCGCGCGAGTGCTCGAGGCCCACGTGGTGAGCACCTATTACGTGGAGAATGGCTCGGCCATTGCGGGAAAGAACTTCTCTGACCTCGGCCTTGAGAAGACAGGCGGCGTGAGTGTCATCGCAGTGGTGCGCGGCGGCAAGGCGCACAAGATCATTCCAGACGACTTCACCATAAGCGCAGGCGACGTCTTCGTCCTCCTTGGCCGCCATGAGGCGATGCACAAGGCCTTCGAGGTCTTGCAGTACATCTGCGAGTTGTGAGGCGAGGGGGGGGGAGGGGAGGTCTATCGAGATTTGCGTCTGCGAGATGAGATGTGAGGACCATGGAAGAGACTTGGCCCTTCTTCTGCAATAAGAATACATCATCCGTATTGTTTTTTTCCACCTCCTCCATTGGCAAGGGAACTCGCGTTGACTCTTTGTTCGTTCAGGACCTAAAAAGCCCGCTTGCGGCTACTCGTAGTTCATCATCTCATCATAGGGCTTCTTCTTCCTGATCCTGTGCGTAGTAAGGTACCTGCTCGTGAGCCGTTGGGCCTTGTTGAGTTGTTCGGGGGTCATCTTTTTCTCGAGCCCCTTTAGCGCTATTATGGCGTTGTCCTCTCCGGCCTTGGCGGCAAGGCTGAGCCACATGTGCCCTGCGGCATAGTCCTGCTTTACTCCCTTGCCATAGGCATACATGAGCCCCAGGCTGGCGCGCGCCTTGGAGTTGCCGTGCTTCGCCGCACGCTGGAACCACCTGAAGGCCTCGTGCAGGTCCTGGGGAACGCCTCTGCCGTAAGTGTACATAACGCCCAGTTGCAGTTCCGCCAGTTCAAAGCCCTGGTCCGCAGACTTCTTGTACCACTGGTAGGCCTTTTCATAGTCCTGGGGAACGGCCTGGCCCTCGTAGTACATGAGCCCGATAATACCCTGCGCCCCCGCGTCTCCCTGGTCCGCGGCCTTCTTGTACCATTTGAAGGCCTCTTTATAATCGCGTTTTACGCCGTGGCCCGCGGCGTACATGAGCCCAAGGATGCTCTGTGCCTCAACGTCGCCCTTGGCCGCGGCAAGATAATACCACTTGAAGGCCGTCCTATAGTCGCGGATTACGCCATGGCCCTTGTAGTACATGAGCCCCAGGATACCTGCGCCCTTTGTGTTGCCCTGCCTGGCGGCCTTCCTGGCCCAGTGAAGGGCCTTCTTGTAGTCTTTTTCGACGCCTGTACCGCTGTAGTACATCTCGGCAAGGCGGGCCTCTGCCTTGGCATCGCCTTTCCTGGCAAGGGGCAGTACGTCCTTGAGAGATGGCGCAGGAGGGGTGGGTCTTCTCGAGAAGGTGTATGGATAGAGTTCCGCGCTGTCCTGGGCCAGGGCCTGGCCAGGGACCACCATGAGGATGAGTCCCAGTAGGAAGAGGCAGACGAGGGGTGCGCTCAGGGACCTGGCCGCTTTGGTCTCAACTTTGTCAGTCATCTGCTATTTTTTCACCACGAACTCTCGAGAGAGTTTCTGCGCCAGTTCCACTTCTCTCTCTGGCATCTTTGCCTCGAGTTTGTCGAGTCTCTTGCGTGCAGGCCCATACCCTCCGGCCCCTGCGAGGTTCAGCCACATGTAACTTATTACATAGTCCCTTGGCACGCCATCACCCCTGGAGTGCAGTACGCCAAGGTTGTACTGGGCCTCGGCATTGCCGTGCTCTGCGGCCATGGTAAACCACCTGGCCGCCTCCTTGTAATCGCGTTTTACGCCGTGGCCCGCGGCGTACATCTTCCCGAGCCGTACCTGGGCACCGGTATGTCCTCTGCCGGCGGCCATGAGATACCACTTTTCTGCCTCATTATAGTCGCGCGGGATACCCCTGCCTTTCTCATATATGTACCCAAGGCGGTACTCGGCCTCCATGTCACCGGCCTTGGCCGCTCTTACCAGGTCTTCAAAGGAAGCCATGGAGACCTCTTTCTTGCCTTTCAGAGGGGATGATTCCGGCCTGGCAGGCGTGGGTAAGAAGAGTGCCAGCAGAGAGAAGATGAAAACAGTGGCTACGGCAGGTGCGAGTATTTTCTTTGTCATTGCTTCCTCACGAGCGGTTTCCTTGTCAACTCCTGCGCCTTTGCTATGTCCGCGGGGGTCATGCGGGCCTCGAGTTTGTCGAGTTCTGCCCTGGCTGGTGCGTACCCTCCGGCGCTCGATAGGTTGAACCACCTGTAACTCTCGATAAAGTCCCTGGGCCTGCCTATACCCTTTAGG
>CAYOVP010000085.1:0-5200 GCA_964407495.1 uncultured Thermodesulfobacteriota bacterium | reverse complement strand
AAAAAACATATAAAATAAAGGTGCGAGAAAATGCCGAATCCGAAGAAAAGACACTCAAGGTGCAGAACCGGTAACAGAAGAAGCCACGATGCCCTCAAGAAGACCGGGCTCTCCACATGTCCTGCCTGCGGCGAGCCAAAGCGTCCCCACCACGTCTGCCCAAGTTGTGGGGCCTACAGGGGCAGGACTGTTCTGGAAAAAGAAGAATCGCTCTGATGCAGGGCCCTGCAGGAGGGACGAGGCATCCTTTGTGCCCTGAAGTGCTGAAGAGCGGCTCGCCCGGGATGGGCCTGGCATGGCTGATCGCGTCTGGCTTCACCCTCTGGGGCATGCGGCCAGAGGCCTTTAGCCATTTCTACCATCTCTCATAATCGTATATTGGAGAGACCGAGCCGTGCCTCGGCGGCCTTGCTTCGTGCAAGACGAGGGCAGAGTGCTTCTTGCCGCTTCTTCTCCACCATCCAGGCCCCTGTCCCGGTCCTCGAAGCATCTGGACGGGCCGGGCCCTGTTTGAGAGAGTTTCCCTTTCACCCTGCTTCGTTCCATGAGAAGGCGGGGGGTCCTTTTACGCGTTCAGAGGTGTCATAACGTATATGATGAAGGTTGCTGTAGACGCCATGGGGGGTGATCACGGCCCGGCGGCTGTTGTGGAGGGGAGTGTCCAGGCGGCTTCCTCTCTCGGTATTCCCATTGTCCTCGTTGGCGACAGAGAGAGGATCGAGGACGAACTCGCCAAGTACAATGCCGGCTCCCTGGATATAACCATAAGGCATGCCTCCGAGGAGGTTGCCATGGACGAGTCGCCCATAAAGGCCATCAGGTCCAAGCGCGACTCCTCGCTCCGTGTCTGTTTTGAACTGGTAAAGTCCGGCGAGGCCAGTGCAGTCGTTACTGCCGGAAACTCCGGCGCGGCCATGGCCGCGGGCATACTTCTCTTTAAGAAGATACGCGGTGTGGAGCGTCCGGCCATAGCCGTTGCCGTGCCCACCATGAAGGCACCTGCCGTGCTCCTTGACGTTGGGGGCAACGTGGACTGCAAGCCCCTGCACCTCGTGCAGTTCGCCATCATGGGCGATGTCTATGCGCGGTACGTTCTCAGGGAAGAGAGGCCGCGAGTTGGGCTCCTCTCCAACGGCGAGGAAGAGGGCAAGGGCAATGAACTCACGCGCGAGACCCATGCCTGCATAAAGAAACTCCCCCTGAATTATGTGGGGTACGTGGAGGGCAGGGACATATACAGGGGAGACGTGGACGTTGTGGTTACTGACGGCTTCGTAGGCAACGTGGTCCTCAAACTCAGCGAGGGGCTCGTTGAGGCGGTCGCCTCCATGCTCAAGGAAGAGATAGGATCGAGTTTGCTCTCCAAGGTAGGGTATCTCCTTGCCCGCTCTGCCTTCCGAAAGTTCAGAAAAAAGGTGGATTACGCCGAGTATGGCGGGGCTCCCCTGCTGGGCATAGACGGCATATGCATGATAAGCCACGGCAGGAGCAACCCCAAGGCAATAAGAAATGCCGTGACCCGGGCCTATGAGTACTCCATGGGCAAGGTCAACGAACACCTTAGAGAGGAAATAGCCGCCAACTCCGGCCTCTTGAGGCTGGCCACCCGCACTGGTGAGGCGGTATGAGGGTCTGATGACAGGGGCAAGAATAAAGGGAACGGGTTCATACACCCCGGAAAGGGTCATATCCAACCGCGACCTCGAAGGCATGGTGGAGACCTCGGACGAGTGGATCTCCATGCGAACGGGCATAAGGGAACGCCGCGTCTCGGAGCACGATACCACAACCGTCATGGCCGTAAACGCAGGGAGGCGTGCCATCGAGGCCTCGGGTACGAGCCCCTCGGAGATAGACCTCGTAGTGGTGGGCACGGTAACACCCGAGATGGTCTTCCCCTCAACGGCATGTTACGTACAGTCTGAACTGGGCCTGAAGAAAGGGGCCGCGGCCTTCGATGTCTCGGCGGCCTGCTCTGGCTTCCTGTATGCCCTCGATATAGCAGATAAATACATCCGCGGCAACGTGGCGGGTAAGGCCCTCGTCATCGGAGTCGACCAGTTCTCGAAGATACTGGACTGGAAGGACAGGTCCACCTGCGTGCTCTTCGGCGACGGCGCCGGGGCCGTGGTTCTCGAGGCCGAAGAGACCCAGGAGCAGGACCGGAGGGGCATACTCGCAAGCCATATACATTCTGATGGCCGAAGGTGGGAGATGCTCTATGTGCCCGGCGCCATAGGGCCGAGCCCCTTTGAGAAGAGGTCGCACGTCAAGCCCCATCTCAAGATGCAGGGCAACGAGACCTTCAAGGTGGCCGTTCGTACCATCGAGTCCGCCCTCAAGGAGGTCATGAAGACAAGTGGACTCAGAATAGACGATGTATCGCTACTTATACCGCACCAGGCCAATATACGCATCATAAAGGCCGTACAGCAGAGGCTCGGCCTTCCCGACAAGCAGGTATACAGCAACGTGGAAAGATATGGCAACACCTCTGCCGCCTCCATCCCCATAGCGCTTGACGAGGCCGTGCGAGAGGGCATAATAAAAGACGGCGATATCGTCCTCCTCGTGGCATTCGGAGGCGGGCTGACCTGGGCCTCTGCGGCGGTGAGATGGTAGGGAAAAAAGAAAGAGAGAAGCAAAAAGAGAAAGAAGCGGGGCGGGCACTACTCACCAGAAGGAAGAAACAAAGGGGAGAGGGCGGGCTACTCCCGCCAAGAGAAAAAAATTCCTTACTTTCTTTTAGAAAAAAGAAAGTAAGACAAAGAAAACCAGTTCCAATGGCCTTCGGCCATCGGAAAAACCAGTTTTGGTGGGCACTGCCCACCAAGTACGTAAAGCCAGAGGTCATGTCATGAGCGCATACGCCTTCATATTCCCGGGTCAGGGCTCGCAGTACGTTGGCATGGGAAGGAGTTTTTACGAGAGCAGCGCCGCAGCCCGGAAGACCTTTGACGAGGCCACGAAGGCCCTTGGCTACGACCTTGCGCGCGTGGTCTTCGAGGGGCCAGAGGAAGACCTTGGACGTACGGACATAACACAGCCTGCGCTCCTCACAGTGAGCATGGCCGCCCTCCGTGCCCTCTCGGAGCGCATGGTCCCTCGTCCAGTGGCCCTTGCCGGCCACAGCCTCGGTGAGTACACGGCCCTTGTGGCCGCTGGTGTCCTGGATTTTGCCGAGGCAGTGGCCCTTGTGGCAAAGCGTGGCCGCGTGATGATGGAGGCCGGGAACTCTGGGGCCATGTGCGCCATCATAGGCCTTGGGCCAGAGGTGGTCGGGGAGATCTGCAGGCAAGTCTCGGAGCAGGATTCTGTGGTGGTGCCTGCCAACCTCAACAGCCCTGTGCAGGTAGTCGTCTCCGGCGAGGCCAGCGCCGTAAAGCGCGCCGCCGGAGAGGCAAAGGCCCGCGGGGCCAAGATGGCGGTCATGCTCAACGTGAGCGTACCCTCGCACTCGCCTCTAATGGCCTCTGTTGCCGAGAAGTTCGTAGCAGACCTCGAGAGGGTGAGGTTCAATGAGTTCAGCGTACCCGTCGTCTCCAATGTGAGGGCCGAGCCAATGGAGGGCGTATCAGAGGCCGCGGTCCTCCTTGAACGCCAACTTACGAGCCCGGTGAGGTGGGTGGAGAGTGTGAAGAAGATGAAGGACATGGGCGTAAGGCGCATGCTCGAGATCGGCCCCAAGAAGGTCCTCACGGGCCTGGTGAAGAGGATAGACAGGGAGATCGAGACCTTTAACCTCGAGAGCGCCGATGAACTTGACGCCGTGGTCGAGCGCCTGAACGCCGGCTGAGCCGAGATTGATGATGGAGGAGGGTAGGAGATATGAACCTTGACAGGAGAGTAGCCATAGTAACGGGTGCGGGCCAGGGCATAGGCAGGGCCATTGCACTGAAACTCGCCTCTTACGGGGCAGACGTGGCAGTTGTGGACATAAACTTCGAGAACGCCACTGAGACGGCCCTTCAGGTCCAGGCCATGGGACGCAAGACCGTGGCCCTAAAGGTGGACGTCACAGACCCGAAGAAAACCCAGGAGATGGCAACCCATGTCTTCAACGAACTGGACGGCATACATATACTCGTGAACAATGCCGGCATAACACGGGATTCGCTCATACTGCGTATGAAGGAAGAGGACTGGGACGACGTCCTGAACGTGAACCTCAAGGGGGCCTTCAATTGCATACAGGCCGTGGTGCGCTACATGACCAAGCAACGCTGGGGCCGCATAGTGAACATCTCCTCCGTCGTAGGAGTGGCGGGCAACCCCGGGCAGGCCAATTACTCTGCGAGCAAGGCCGGACTAATAGGCCTTACCAAGACCGTGGCCCGCGAGGTGGCCTCGCGTAACGTCACCTGCAATGCCGTTGCCCCGGGCTTCATAGAGACGGCCATGACGGACAAACTCTCCAAGGAGGCAAGGGAAGAACTCTTCAAGCGGATACCAATGGGCAGGTTTGGCGGGCCCAATGATGTTGCCATGAGCGTACTCTTTCTCTCTTCCAATGCATCGAGTTACATCACGGGACATGTCCTCAACCTGAACGGGGGCATGTACATGTAGGACTTGGGGAGGCCTTGCGCGCCTCATGCCCGAAGCGATTGACAACCTGACCTTCAGGTGTTATACCCACGGTATGCAAAATATCTCTATGGAAGTCCAAGTTTATGAATAATCTACGCTACAGGAGGGTCTGAAATGTCGTCAGTAGAGAACAAGGTCAAGAAGATAATCATGGAACAACTCGATGTTAACGAGTCTGAGGTTACGCCGGAAGCCTCTTTTGTCGATGACCTGGGAGCCGATTCCCTCGACACCGTCGAGATGGTCATGGCCTTTGAGGAAGAGTTCAATATAGAGATCCCTGATGAGGATGCCGAGAAGATTAGGACTGTGCAGGACGCAATAGATTATATCGGCCAGAAGGCATCATAGGTCGTCTGCGTCATGGGCAGGCTGGCCGTCTGTACAGCGCCTGGTCGGCCCTGAGAGATTTTACCGCTTAATCTTGATCTTGGAAAAAACGCCTTAATTGGGTTGGGCCGCTCTTGATGGCGCGGTGGTTCAGCCCTTTTGGTTTCTCTCCCAGGGAGTTGGTAGGCCCTGAGAGGTAGTAACGAGGCCATTTTTCTCATTGCCTCTGACCCGTACCGGTCTGGGGAGGCAATGGGGCAATGGGGCAAGGGGGCAAGTG
>CAYOVP010000084.1:0-5649 GCA_964407495.1 uncultured Thermodesulfobacteriota bacterium | reverse complement strand
AAAGAAAACCTCCCACTTTCTTTTGGAAAAAAGAAAGTGGGGCAAAGAAAACCAGTATGGGGCTATCCCCTTGCCCCTTTTGTCACACCCAGCGCCCCGCAAGCGCGGTTTAAAGAAAAATTCGCCGCCCTTCCGCGCGAGTGCGGCAGGGCTACCAGTTTTCTTTGTCAACTTCTTTTTTAAAAAAAGTTGAAAGTACTTACTTACATTCTTACTCTCTTTGTCCCGCTTAGGCGGGACAAAGAGATAAACAAACAAAAAGGCCGGGCTACCCCCGGCAACTTGAAGATAGACCCTTTGTTCTTCCATCCCCGCGCGCACCACCCGTCAGGGCCCGCCGCTTCAGACTAATCCTTCCCCCCCCGTCCCCACTATCATCTCGGCTGCGCTCACAGTGTTGTTCATGAGCATGGCGATGGTCATGGGCCCAACGCCACCGGGCACAGGCGTTATGAAGGCCGCCCTCTTGGAGGCCGCATCAAAGTCCACGTCTCCTGTGAGCCTGCCGTCATCGAGCCTGTTTATTCCAACGTCTATGACAACGGCGCCTTCTTTTATCCAGTCGCCGCGCACAAAGCCCGCCTTTCCCACAGATGCCACTACGATATCCGCTGCGCGCACCTTCTCATGAAGGCAGGCCGTTCGCGAATGGCAGACCGTTACAGTGGCGTTCTTCTGTAGGAGCATGAGGGCCGCAGGCTTGCCCACGATGTTGGACCGGCCCAGGACCACGGCGTCCTTACCCTCGATATTGATGCCAGTAGACTCTATGAGCCTTATGATGCCAAGGGGAGTGCATGGCGCAAGGGCCGGAAGGCCTGCGACGAGCCTGCCCATGTTGTATGGATGAAAGCCGTCCACGTCCTTGGCCGGGCTGATGCGCTCTATTACCTCGGCCTCGTCAAGTCCATCTGGCAGGGGCAACTGCACGAGTATGCCGTGAACAGAGGCGTCCTCGTTGAGTTCGTCTATAAGGGCCAGGAGTTCGGCCTGGGTAGTATCCGCGGCAAGGGTGTGCTGAAAGGACTTGAGCCCAACGTCCTCGCAGGCACGTGCCTTGCTCCGCACATATACCCTGGAGGCAGGATCATCACCCACAAGAACCACGGCAAGCCCTGGCACCACACCCGTCTTCTCGGTGAGCCTTGCGGCACGCTCCCTGGCCCCGGCCCTTACGCCCCGGGCTATCTCCTTGCCGTCTATTAAGGATGCTGATAGTACGCTCTCACTCATGATGTCCTGAAAGTATACTGTAATAAGGGGTGTATTTCAAAAAAATTCCTTCTATCTTTCTTTTGGGAAAAAGAACGCGGGGCAAAGAAAACCAGTATCAGTTTTCTTTGCCAACTTTCTTTTTTAGAAGAAAGTTGAGAATCTTTACCTCCTTACTGCCCCTTGTTCTCTTCCCAGACACGGCCAGCCTCTTCCACATCGGCCCTGCTCCCGATGACAAGGGGCGTTCTCTCGTGGAGCCCGGCGGCCCTTATCTCCAGTATGCGCTCGGCGCCGTTGGTGGCCGCCCCGCCTGCCTGCTCCACTATGAAGGCAAGGGGGTTGGCCTCGTAGAGGAGTCGGAGTTTGCCCGAGGTGGCCCGCCTGTCAGCAGGGTAGAGAAAGACCCCGCCCTTGAGGAGGTTTCTGTGAAAGTCCGAGACAAGGGACCCAACATAGCGCGACTTGCACGAACGCGCCTTGAGCCCGTCTATGTACTGCCTCGTCCAGTCATACCAGTACTTTGTATTGCCCTCGTTAATGCTGTATATGCTTCCCTTCTCGGGTATGCGTATGTTCTCGTGAGAGAGGATGAACTCGCCCACGCCGGGGTCCAGGGTAAAGCCGTGCACGCCGCTACCCGTAGTATAGACGAGCATGGTGCTCGAACCATAGAGGACGTAGCCGGCGGCCACCTGTTCGGTCCCTGGCCTCAGGAAATCCTCCTTCTGGTATTCTTTCTTTACCTCGCACTTGAAGATGGAGAAGATGGTCCCAACACTTATGTTCACGTCTATGTTGGAAGAGCCGTCGAGGGGGTCGAAGAGGAGAAGGTAGTGTCCGCGGGGAAGGTCACCGTCCAGGTTGATGACATCCTCGCTCTCCTCGGAAGCCATGGCAGCCACCTGTCCGCCATAACTCATGACGCGTACGAGCGTGGAGTTGGCATACTCGTCGAGTTTCTGCACCTCCTCGCCCTGGACATTATCGTAGCCTGCCTTGCCAAGGATATTTATGAGCCCTGCCTTGTTTACTGTATTGGAGATTATCTTCGCGGCAACGACGATATCGGAAAAGAGCGAGGTGAAGTTGCCCGTGGAGCCTTCAGCCCGTCTCTGCTCCTCGAGCAGAAACATGGTAAGAGTCTTTCCTGTTGCCATAAGGCCTCCCTCCTCAAAAAAAACGCCCCATAAGGCCGGGGCCTGGACCATTGCCTTCTGGGCCATCTGTCTCTCGACCCAAGGTCCATGCAGATATCACACATAGAGACTGCCCGGGGCCAGGCCATGAACACCGCGCCACGGCCCGGAACCCAGGCACATCTTACCCCTATCCCAGGCCTTCACAGCGGGCCCCTGCTCACTTGGCAGGGAAGGTAAAGTCATCGAGTTCCTTGAGGGTAAAGAGCCCGGGATAGTCTTCTTCCTCGAGGAGAATCCTCCGGACATTCCCTTGCCAGAGATCTGTAAAGAGTTCTCTCTGCTCGTCAGAGGCCATGCCCTGTATCACAAGGGGCATGAGTTCGCCCATGCGCGGGTCCTGGGGGAGGACTCCGGGGTTGCTCGCAACGCTTACGGCCCTGCCCGTGTCGATCCTCTGAAATACGAAGGTATTGAACTGCATGTCGCCTGCGTCAAAGACGAGTTTATCGCACCGCGAGAACCTTCCGCCAAGTCCCTTGAAGCCGGTCTCGCCCCAGGAGCCCGTGATAAACGAGATGACCTGGGCCTGTGGGCCATAGGCAAGGTCGCGGGGACCCCCCTTTACGACTACGCGAACCTCGCCGCGAACAGGCGTCTCGTCTACGTAGAGCGCCTTGAGGGCCTTCTTTGTCACCTGAAAGGCGCTCGATACGGCGGGGCAGGAATGGCCGGCAAGGAGCACCACGTCCGTGTAGTTGATGACGAACTCACCACCCTCGTCCTGTGCCCCGAGGACTATGGCAAGGGGATCGATAATCCTGATGGGCTCTACTTTCGTGAAAAAATCCTGTTTCCAGATGGTCTCGGCCACAACTGCCTCCTCTACGGGTTCTCCCGGCTCCGGCTGGACGGTGCCAGAAGCACTAATATGGTCTGCTCTGTGGCGGCTTGGTCTCGATAAAGCCAGGCCCTTCTCTGCCCAGGCCCCTTGGCGCAAGTGAGCGGACCGCACATGGAGCACCCCTCATCTCTTACAGGCCCTACCTGTTATATATCGAGCCACCGGGCCCTTCGCAGGGCACAGGGTCCCCTGCCCTGTATACTCATCTCGCCTGGCCCAAAGGCACCGACCCGCACGCGGCGAATCGGGTGGTTAGGGCTTCCAGAAGTCTGACGACCTCAAAAAGGCACCTACCTGGTGGGGGGTTCTCCTTTCGGGTAAGTGACGGGGCACAAAGACTGCCCCGACCCGGGAGACCTGCCTGCCTCGAGAATGTACTCTGCCGTAAGAGTCTAACAAAAAGCCCCATTGAAATCAATGTCTGCGTGGCAGGGAACAGGAAAGGGCCCCGTGTCAAGGAACAACGGGGGGGCGACGGGGCATTGGAGGGCTCGTGGAGCCGGGCCCGGAGGGGCAACGTGTGAAAGGGGAGAAAAAAGCAAAAAAAGCCTTGACTAAATTTAAGTTTTGTTATAAATATAAGTTTAAATTCATCCAGGTTCTCCCCCAAGAGACAGATGGAGTAAAATAAGGGTGAAACAGGGGCCCTGTAAAAAGGACCGCTTGCGAGGAGGATCAGGGGGGCAACCGGTTCTGAAACGAAAAAAAGCAACAAGACAAGATATGCGGCCAAGACAACCCCTTGGCAGGGTCAGGCCGGTCCTTAAGACGGAGCAGGAACAGAAATACAGCAAAAAGGGAGAGACCGCCGGGAATGGCCATAACCACCCAGGAACTCTTGGCAAAGATAGACATACCCCGGCAGAAACTCTACTACCTCGAACAAAAGGGCTTCATCACACCCAAGAAAAAACAGGTGGGAGAAAAGGAGTTCAGGGAGTACTCGGAGACAGACCTCCTGAAGGTGGAGCATATCTGGAAGTACCTCAAAAAGGGCTTCAAGTATAGAGTGGCCTATGAGAAGGCCATGGATGAACTCAGGAACCCTGAACTCGACCTCATAAAAGGCAAAGACAATGAGACTTAGCCTTAGAACAGACGCCGTGGACGCCGCAATGTCTGCTACAAGACAGGCGGGTTATCTTATATGCGAAAAAGGCCCTGCATCCGACTCCACCCAACTACCTCTTGCTCCTCGTTCTGGTAGCACACTCAACCTCAAACTCCACCTCCGGGTGGCGCAGGCCAAACTCTCGCGGATCTAACCAACGCGGCGTCCACGGACTTTTTTCATGTACGCCCGGCTGAACAGGACCCCTTGGGACATAAAAAGACCATGGCAAAGGCCCTCCAGAGAATAAAAGAAAAAGACACGACTTCTCTACGCGACAAGGACCCCCTCGAAGACTGCCTCACAACAGACAGCCGCACCGTTGTCTTCGAATGGCTCGCCTTCAACCCGCAAAACAAAGAAGACATCAAGGAATACCACAACTACGAGACACGCCTCGAAGACCTGCTCGACAGCCTTCTCGAAGACCAGGCACATGGACCGATGAAGATACGTATCAGGCCCTGAGTCCCCCTCTGTCCACCTTTTCTTTTGATAAATTCTCCCCAATAATATATAGTAAAGAAAAAACATCCAAAGGGGTCTTATCATGACAGTCGCAGACCAGCAGATAATGTTGCAGGATTATAAGGAGAGGCTTATCGAGGCCCTCTATGTGAGAAGTTTCATGTACGACCCGGACTGCGGGTTCGAACTCTCTAGCGGAAAAAAAAGCGACGTCTACATAGACGCCAAGAGGACGGTCTACAGTTCCGTTGCCATGGAACTCGTGGGCTACGCCTTTTATGAAGAACTCAAGAACGCACCCATAGACGCCGTGGGAGGGCTCACCCTCGGCGCCGACGGCATCGCCATGGCCACGGCCCTCGTATGTTGCATGCGCAACAAACTCCTCGACGCCTTTGTCATACGCAAGGAACCCAAGCAACACGGCACGCGCAGGTGGCTCGAGGGCGGCGTACGCAAGGGCTCGGACGTACTCATCCTCGACGACGTGGTCACCACAGGGGCCTCCATAATCACCGCCGTTGAACGCGCCACGGAAGAAGGCCTCAACGTGAGAAAGACAATGGCACTCGTGGACCGCGAGGAAGGCGGCAAGGAAAATATCGAGAAGGCCACGGGCCTCAAGTTCGAGGCCATTGTCACAAAGTCCGATCTCCTCGAAATACACAAAAAAGAAAGCACTTGAGCACCAACCAACAAGGCGGGGCACAGGGGAGCAGACCCTAAGGCATGACGTGGGCCTATGGACCAAGGGGGTAAGGGACCAGGGCGGCTGGCTCACGAAGACAGGGGGGCAAGGGGGGGCGAGGCAGGGG
>CAYOVP010000083.1:0-5700 GCA_964407495.1 uncultured Thermodesulfobacteriota bacterium | reverse complement strand
TTTTATCCTTTTCTTATTTTTTCTTCGTATTTTTTCTGTAGGGTGCGCGTCGTCTCTCCGGGCCTGCCGTCTCCAATCTTACAGTCGTCTGTCTTTACTACTGGCACGACTCCGCTTATGGAGTTTGTTATGAAGGCTTCGTCGGCCTCATAGAGGTCGTCCGTGGAGAACCAGTTCTCTTCCGCTGGAATCTTTTGTCTTTCTGTAAGTTCAAGGATAGTCTGCCTTACTACTCCGGCAAGCACGCCGGGGCCTTCGGGTTTTTCTGCCGCAGGCGTTGTGATGAGTCTGTCCTTTTTGACGATAAAGAGATTCGATGTCGTTCCTTCCAGGACGGTCTTGTTGTCGGGGCCGAGAAAGAAGGCCTCTTGAGCCCCCCGGTCCCTGGCCCTGCAGGCGGCGAGTATATTGGGCATGAAGTTTGTCGTCTTCACCCCCGGCAGGGCCGGACGTAGTCCGTCTACGGTGATGGCCTTTATGCCGCGCCTCTTTTTTGTTTCTATCCTTTCAATATCAATTGGCGCTACTGTTATGAGCCTGGTGGGGGCGGCCTCTCTTACGGCGGAGAGCCCGCCTTGTATCGTGCCCCGCGTGATGGTTATGCGAAGGCGCGCCAAGGTATCTTCGAGGCCGTTCTTTTTCGCAAGATCCGTTACGAGGCCCTTCCCGACCTCGTCGAAGAATGCACCGAGTCTACTGACCTCGAAGTTTAGGGCCCTCAGCCCTGAGAATAACCTCTCAAGGTGTAAACCGAGAAAGACTGGTCTTCCCTTTAGCAGGAGTATGGTCTCGAAGATACCGTCACCCAGTGTGATGCCGCGGTCGAGGGGAGAGAGAGCGGCCTCTTTTTCTTCACATATTCTTCCGTCGATATAGACGTACTTTTTCATGCGAGTTGCCCTGGCGCAAGATTCAGCAGATTCAGGAAGTCCATGGCCTTCAAGATGGTCTCTTCGTATTCTGACGCTGGATCCGAGTCGGCCACTATGCCTCCGCCAACGTGGAGAAAGAGTTTGTCCTTTTTCAAGATGGCCGTACGAATGAGTATGGAGAGGTCTGCACTTCCCGAGAAGTCGATATATCCGGCGCTTCCCGTGTATACTTCGCGCGGCACTGTCTCCAGTTCTTCTATTATTTCCATGGCGCGGATCTTCGGCGCACCGGTAATGGAGCCGCCGGGGAAGATTTCCCGAAGGATCCCTGCAGGGTCTGTCCCAGGAGGCGTGGAGGCGCTCACTCGGGAGACCATGTGGTGGAGCCTGCGGAAGGACTGTATCTCCTCGAAGTCTTCTACAGTGACCGTGCCCGGAAGGGCCAGCCTCCCCAGGTCGTTTCTCTCGAGGTCTACTATCATTACGTGCTCGGCCCGTTCCTTCGGGCTTGTTGCAAGTTCCCTTCTTAAGAGCGCGTCTTCCTCGGGGGTGGAGCCGCGGGGCCTGGTGCCTTTTATCGGAGAGGTCTCCATCTTGTCTCCCCGCACCCTCAGGAGCCGCTCAGGGCTGTTGGAGATTATCTGATACCCGCCAAGGTCGAAGTATGAGGAGAAGGGTGTGGGGTTCTCTCTCAAGAGGGCCTCGTAGAGCGAGAGGGGATCGCCCCTGAAATCGGTCTCCAGCCGTTGAGATAGGTTTATCTGGTAGATGTCGCCTGCAGCGATGTATTCCTTGGCCTTCATCACGGCCTGGAGATAGGCCTGCATTGTGGTGTTGGAGTAAAGTCGGGTCCCTCTCTCTCCCCTGTCCTTGGTAGCAGGACTCATCCTCGATGGTGCCCCTTCTATGCGTTCCCTGAACTCGCGGGCCTTTTTGTCGTGGGGGGGCCTGGAGATGAAGTATCCCTTTTCCTCGTGGTGGTCATAGACGTAGATGTCTTCGTAGATGCCGATGTCCAGGAGCGGAAGCCCTATGCCTCGGTCTTTTTTTTGCCCCGGCACAGGCGGAAGTTGGAAAACACTATCCTTGAGGTCATAGGAGAATACTCCCACGGCCCCGCCGCTAAAGGGAAAGGGACCGGCGGACCTCTCTGAACGCAATGTCGATATGATATGGGCAAGTAGGGCGAATGGGTCGGCGGCCTTATCATGCCGGAGTTTTTCAGCCATGAGTGGCGGTGCGTTCTTTATCTCTATCTCCCCGTCTCCAGGCCTCATGGTGATGGTCATAAGGGGGGCCGCGGCTGCCACGCTGTAGCGGTGGCCCGCAGAGGGCGCCCCGCCGAGGACGAAGGGCCTCTCCATGTCCTCTATGGAGCGGAGGGCGTCCAGGGGCAGAGGGCTGGAGCGGGACCTTGAGACCTCCGGTCCATGGCAAGTACGTTTCCTGACTGTCTCCGTCTCTCTCATGGCTTCAGAATATACGCTTTTCATGGGGCGGTCAAGGAGGGTGCAGGTCTCGCGTAGGGGGGCTGGGAAGGAATGGTCTTTTTTCTGTTTTTTTAGAGGCCGCTTTTCTGTTACAGTAAGGGTCCTTATTACATACTTGGGTGCTGCGGTTTTTCTTTGCTACCCCCTGAAAGAGACAGAGGAGAGAGGGAGAGAACTCCATTGAGAAAGAAGACGAGAAGGATACGAGTTGGCTCTGTTGCTGTCGGCGGCGGTTCGCCTGTCTCGGTCCAGTCCATGGCCAATACGCATACCGCGGACGTTGCGGCTACGGTAAAGCAGATACACGCCCTGGAGGCCGCAGGCTGTGAGATAGTGCGCGTGGCCGTACCGGACATGGAGGCCGCCGGCGCACTTGGGAGAATAAAGAAGGCCATCTCCATACCCCTCATCGCGGACATTCACTTTGATTACAAACTGGCCCTCCGGGCAGTGGACGAGGGAGTGGACGCCCTGAGGATCAACCCCGGCAACATCGGCTCGAGGGAGCGTATAGCCGAGGTGGTCTCGGCCTGCTCGGGGGCCGGCCTGCCCATAAGGATAGGTGTGAACGCGGGCTCCCTCGAAAAAGACATCCTCGAGAGGGACGGCGGTCCAACGGCAGAGGGGCTCGTCGAGAGCGCCATGCGCCATGTTCGCATACTCGAAGACCTGAACTTCGACCGCATGAAGATCTCCATCAAGGCATCGAGCGTACCTCTGACCATAGAGAGTTACCGTCTCCTCTCGGAGAAGGTGGATTATCCCCTTCATATAGGCGTCACAGAGGCAGGGACGCTCTTTGCAGGCTCTGTGAAGTCTGCCGTGGGCCTCGGGGCCCTGCTTTCAGAGGGCATAGGTGACACGCTCCGCGTATCCATAACAGGCGACCCCGTGGACGAGGTGCGCGTGGGCTGGGAGATACTCAAGGCCCTGGAACTCAGGAAGAGGGGCGTAAATATCGTCTCGTGCCCTACCTGCGGACGGGTGAAGTTCGACTGCGCCGGAATAGCAACGCGTCTTGAAGAACGTCTCGCCCATGTGGAAGAGCCGCTGACCGTGGCTGTGATGGGGTGTGTTGTGAACGGGCCGGGAGAGGCCGTGGAGTCTGACGTTGGTGTTGCGGGAGGAGACGGCGTGGGGCTCATATACGTAGGAGGCAAGGTCATGAAGAAGGTGAGGGAAGAGGAGATAATAGAGGTGATGGCCCGCGAGGTTGAGCGTATTGTGGAGGAAAAGAGGGGTGGCAGGACGGCATCCTGATCCGTCTTGGGCGGAGCTTTGTTGGAAATATGAAGATTTTCAAAGAGTTGCAATGTGGGGGGGCTGGGTGCGCCTGTTCGGGGCAAAAAAAATCACCAAAAGGTCCATTTTTCTGTAGACAGGATTTTTGCTTTGTACTATAATCGCGTCCATACACGAAAAAGTGAATAGAGCAACGTCAGTTTTTTCAATCTGGTAAAAAAAATGCTGGACAGGCCGCGGGGTATCTGTTATCTTTCTGCGGTCTTCCGTTCGAAGTCGAGGAACTGGAAAATATTCGCCCAAGGCGGTGCGGCATGATGCGCGCCTTCAGGCGGTTCATCCATTAATATATCATATATATACATCAGAAAAGGGACCTTGAGCTTGTGAGAGTAAGGGTCGCAAAAAAGTTCGGGCGTATCTACCGTTACCTCAGCCCCGTATCAATCCTGCGCGTGTGCAGGAGGGCGGCGCGGCGAGGCGAGATAATGTCCGTGGTAATCATGAAACCCCTCCTCATCGCCGTCGGCACAACCCCAGCGTGCGGCGCAAGAAGGCTGGCAGGGGCCGGTATCCTCATAGTAAGGGTGCTATGTGAATCATTCCCCAGCCGCCGCCAACCTGTATCCCCCTCCTTCATTGACGCCCTCCCGGGCCTTGAGAACCTCAAAAAAACATTCAGTACCGATATTTCCGATAAAAGCACAGCAGTGAAGCCCTCATGTGCGAGTTCCAAGAGGGTTGAGTGGCTCAATATGTCCGGGCTCGAACGCCCGAGAAAGGCATTCAGCCTTGCAAGGGACGACCTTGAGGCCGCAGTAGCGTCTTAAACACCTGTGCCATGCAGACCTCTGTATGTCCGGGCGAGGCACTTCTTTATCCCTGTTCTGGGAGAGGAGGGCTCGCAAGGCATACCTCTCTGTCTGGTGCAGGTTGGCAACAAGAAGGCCGGGAAACGTAAAGACAACAAGTGGTACTGTAAAAAGCTGTAAAAAAAGAAGGAGGTGCAGGGATGGTTTTTGAGAGATGGAGAAAGGTCCTGAGCAGAGCCTTTTTGGTGGCGCTGGCAACGATACTTGTTGCGGGCATGCTGCCATCCGGCACGGTTCAGGCACAGGAGTCCGGCGATTATGCAAGGGGGCTCAAGTACTACACCGGACAGTTGAGGTTCAAGAACGGTGGCCCTCCGTGCATATCGTGTCACAACCTCAGTTTCGGAGCGCTTGGCGGCGGCACACTCGGGCCTGACCTTACAAAGGTGTACGCCGACCCCTCCAAGAATCCCTTTGTCAACGCGGCATGGATCAACAACGCCGGTTCCCCCACCATGGGCCCTATCTTCCGCGACAGGCCCATCCTTGACGAGGAAGTCGCTGATATCAGGGCCTTCTTTGAGCGTCAGAGCCAGGGTGCCGTGAGAAAGGCCCCCACAGGTCTCTTCACGATCATAGGCATCGGTGGTTTTATCGGCATACTCATCGTCTTTAACATAATCTGGAGCGGAAGGTACAGGAGCAGGTGCAGAGGTACCGCTCATGAGGCCATTTGGAGAAACTACGGCGGAAAAGGAGGTAGGTAATGGCAACACGCTGGATACAGGACGAGATAAACCCCGCCAAGAGAGGGTGGGAGGAGTTTTATAGGAACCGTTGGCAGTACGACAAGACCGTCAGGAGCACCCATGGCAACAACTGCACGGGTGGCTGCTCCTGGATGGTCTACGTCAAGGACGGTATAGTCACATGGGAACTCCAGGCAGTGGACTACCCCAAGCTCGAGGCAACTCTTCCTCCCTACGAGCCCAGGGGTTGTCAGAGGGGTTGTTCGGCGTCATGGTACGTCTACAGCCCTGTAAGGATCAAGTACCCCTACTGCAGGGGAACTCTCTTCGACGCCTGGAAAGAAGCCCGCGCAAAGCACTCGGACCCCGTGGACGCATGGGCAAGCATCGTCAACAACGCCGAACTCCACAAGAAGATCAAGTGGTCCAGGGGCAAGGGCGGTTTCAGGAGGTTCGACTGGGATACAGCCGCCGAGATAATCACCGCGGCCCATATCTACACCATCAAGACCTATGGCCCGGACAGGAACATCAG
>CAYOVP010000082.1:0-6176 GCA_964407495.1 uncultured Thermodesulfobacteriota bacterium | reverse complement strand
TTAAGATGTACTGTTCTAAAAAAACTCCTCTCCGCCCCGTCTGGAGAGATTAACTATGTGTAAAAAAAAAATTACTTGGGGCTTGAATTTTTTTGGAAAGTGGGTATATTAGAAAGTATATGTAAAAATCTAATAGCGAAAAAGTAGTGCTGAATCTTTGGTTAGTCACAATCCCATTCGTGGAGGTTATCCAATGAGCTTGATCCAGCGTATACTACGACAGGAAAAAATCGACCCTGAGACCGGGAACCCGCTTCAGCCAACCACTACCTACTCTGGCACAGAGATCACACCAGTTCAGTACGGACTACCAAAGACAATAGAATCCATCTGCCCGGAATGCATGGAGATAATAGACGCCATTCTTTATCCGGAGGGCGGAAAGGTCTGGATAAGAAAGACCTGCAAGGAGCACGGCGAGTTCAAGGACATCTTTTACGGTGACATAGACCTGTACTACCGTTGCGAGGAACTCTGGTATGGCGACGGAAGGGGCGTCGAAGACCCGCCCATATCAAAGGCCACGGTCTGCCCCAAGCAGTGCGGTCTCTGCAACATGCACACGAGTCACAGCGGGCTTCCCATAGTCGACCTTACCAACAGATGCAACATGACCTGCCCTGTCTGTTTTGCCAACGCAAATGCCGCTGGATACCTCTACGAACCAACATATGAACAGGTTGTGGACATACTCACCTCCCTTGCCAACCAGAAACCAGTCCCTGCAACAAGGGTCCAGTTCTCTGGTGGAGAGCCCACGGTACGTCCCGATTTTCTAAAGATAGTCAAGACTGCACGGGACATGGGCTTCGATTATGTACAGACCAATACAAACGGCATAAAGTTCGCTGACCTGGAGTTCGCCCAGGCCGCACGAGAGGCAGGCGTGGACAATATCTACCTGCAGTTCGACGGCCTCTCTGACGAGACCTACAAGCGCACGCGCGCAAGAAGCATGCTCGATATAAAGATGCAGGCCATCGAGAACTGCCGAAAGGTAAAGATAGCCGTTATCCCTGTCGTGACACTCGTAAAGGGCTATAACGACCACGAAGTGGGAAATATCGTACAGTTCGCTGTAGACAACTTCGACATAATAAGCGGAATAGCATTTCAGCCGGTCTCCTTCGTCGGGCGCTTCAGCCAGTCTCACAGGCTCGAAAAACGCTATACACTGGCAGACCTTGCAAAAGACATCGAGAAGCAGACAGGCTACATCAAGCCCATGAGAGACTG
Organism: uncultured Thermodesulfobacteriota bacterium; assembly: GCA_964407495.1. GTDB lineage: Bacteria > Desulfobacterota > GWC2-55-46 > GWC2-55-46 > JADFVP01 > JAJRZX01. The sequence goes on along the minus strand of CAYOVP010000082.1, from coordinate 4,940 downwards.
GTTCCCCATAGCAGTAACTTCCGCTGTCTCCAGGCTCGCCACCAGCCTCAGCGGTAAGCCTCAGTACACACTCACCCTGCACCCGCACTGCTCGCAGGGCACCTACTTCTTCATCAGTGACGACAAGAAAGAAGTCAAGCCCATAAGCGAGTTCCTCGATCTCGAACCCTTTCTTGCTGAACTGAACGAGATGTCTCTCAAACTAAAGCCTTCACGCTTCAACCTGCTCTCAAAGGTGAATACCCTTTACAAACTCAACAAGTACTTCCACAAGGACCGTGCCCCAAAGGGACTCACCTTCAAGAAGTTCCTCGAGTGCTTCGAGGGGTACCAGGACCGCACCAAGAGAGACACCTACGAGGGAGAGGACAGAAGAGAGATGCCCTACCACACCCTCTTCATAGCGGCCATGCACTTCATGGACGCATACAACTTCAGCGTAGAGCGGGTAAAACGCTGTGTCATACACTACCCTGACCCAAAGGGCCACCTCTACCCCTTCTGCGCTTATAACGGCGCGCCCGTGTACAGGCGCCTGGTGGAGAACAAATACAAACTCTCTCCCGAGGAACTCAGGAAAAAGTTCAACGAAGAGGGCCGGCCCGCAGACCTCGAGAAACTGGCAAAGAAGGTGGGCGTTGCCTGAGGGGAGTAAGAAACGTCTATAAGACAGGCAGACTGAATGGGTGCATGAAGTAGTACGATTAATGCCACCCGATAAAATGGAAAACATGAGGCCATCGGATAACCCGGCGGCCTCATTCATTTTCAAAGTACATATCGAGGGTTAAGAAGGTGTAAGAATGAACAATTTTCAGCGGGAGGGCTCAATCAGCAACGCCCATGTTGGGAGTAGTTTTGAAAAGACCATCGCGAATTTCTTCAGAACGCAAGGCCTTGATCTTACGAGTAACTACTCGCTGCGCCTTGGCGTTGAAAAAATCAAGAAACATCACGACTTCGACCTTGGAAGCCATGAACCACCCATAATAGTTGAGTGCAAATCACACAAGTGGACAAAGGGAGGTAATGTACCAAGCGCCAAGATGACGGTATGGAACGAGGCCATGTATTACTTTCATCTGGCTCCGAAAGGTTACAGGAAAATTTTCTTTGTCCTCAAGGACTACTGCATGAGACGGAAAAAAACCCTTGCAGAATATTATATTGAGACACATGCCCACTTAATACCAAGTGACGTAGAAATATGGGAATACAACACTGAGAGAGGCAGGGGTAAAAAACTTCCACGCTGACCATCCTGCCTTAAAAATCTTCTATCAATCCCTACAGCGTGAACTCCTCGTGCAGGGCCGGCATCTCCACATGCGTGCCGCCGATGAGCCTCCTGAATGCCTCCATGGCCTCTTGCTCTCCATGCACGAGGAAGGTCTTTGCCGGGTCTCCCGTCTGACCGAACCACGAGACAAGGGCATCTCTGTCGGCATGGGCGGAGAAACCGCCTATGGTATGGATACCAGCCCGCACAGCGACCTCTTCTCCGAAGATCGTCACCTTCTCCGCCCCGTCTATGATGCGTCTTGCAAGGGTGCCCCTTGCGGCATACCCAACGAAGACCACGGCGCATTCCTCCCTGTACAGGTTGTGCTTCAGGTGATGGCGCACGCGTCCACCGGTACACATGCCGGAGCCCGCCAGTATCACTGCTCCGCCCTTTATATTGTTTAGCGCCATGGAACCTGCGGACTCCCGTACAAAGTGCAGTCCCTGAAAGGCGAAGGGATCTACGCCCCGCCTGCTGAAGAGCCTGTAGGTCTTCCTGTCAAAGCACTCGGGGTGCCGGCGGAAGATGTCTGTTGCCGAGATGGCCATGGGTGAGTCGAGGTAGACCTGGAGCGGACGCGGAAGGCGGCCTGCAGTGAGTCCCTCCCTGAGGTAATAGAGGACTTCCTGAGCGCGCTCAAGGGCAAAGGTCGGTATTATGACATTACCGCCCCGCTCTACTGTCTCCCTTACTACACCCAGGAGTTCCTCCACAGATGGTCCGAGTTTCTTGTGGAGGCGGTCCCCGTAAGTGGTCTCCATTACCACCACGTCTGCATCTGGCGGGGGTGCAGGGTCGCGAAGTATCACACGCCCGCCATAGCCGAGGTCGCCCGAGAAAAGAAGGCGAAGACGCCTCTGTCCATCCCTTAGTTCGATGAGTACTGAGGCGGAGCCCAGGATATGTCCTGCGTCCACGAAGGTGGCCCTCAGGCCAGGTGAGAGTTCCATGGGTTCTGCGTACGAGGCGGTGCGGCCAAACCTGTCCAGTGAGTTGAGGGCCTCTACAACCGTATAGAGCGGGGCGACCACCCTCTGCCTCCCCCTTTTTCTCATACTCCGGCGCTCGGCCCTCTCTGCCTCTGCCTCGTTGATATGCGCTGAATCGAGTAGGACGAGGCGTGTCAGTTCCCGTGTTGCCGGTGTGCAGATTATCTCACCCCTGAAGCCCTCTCTTACGAGAAGGGGAATGCGCCCGCAGTGGTCGAGGTGTCCGTGGGTGAGGAGAAGATAATCGATCTTTTCGGGGTCGAAGCCAAAGTCCTCCCTGTTCTCCTCGTCGAGGCTACGACTACCCTGAAAGAGACCACAGTCGACGAGAATGCGTCTTTCCCCTGCCCTCACGAGGAAACAGGAACCCGTAACCCCACGTGCCGCGCCATGAAAGGAAATAGATATCATCGGCAGTCCTTGAGGGTCTTTCCGTTATTTATAAGCGATGTCTCCGTCTCCTCGTGCCACCTGAGAATGCCCTCCCAGATTTCCTCGGCTGTCTCTGCGTACCAGAAAAGATCGCGGTCCTCGGCGTCTATGACTCCCTCGTCGACGAGAAAGTCCACGTCAAAGGCCCTTTGCCAGTACTCCTCTCCAACGAGTATGACGGGAAGGGGCCGTATTGTGCGCGTCTGCACGAGGGTCAGGGTCTCGAAGAGTTCGTCGAGGGTGCCGTACCCGCCTGGAAAGGCCACGAGGGCGCGGGCCCGGAGGAGAAAATGGAGTTTACGAAGGGCGAAGTAATGAAAACGCACGCAGAGTTCGGGTGAGATATAGGGGTTTGGGTACTGCTCGTGAGGGAGCGTGATATTGAGGCCAGCGGATTTTGCGCCCACATCGAAGGCCCCGCGGTTGGCGGCCTCCATGATGCCAGGGCCCCCGCCTGTCATGAGGGTGAGGCGTGTATCCTCGGGGCCACTGCCAGAGCGGCCAACAATGCGGGCAAACTCACGAGCAACCTCATAATACCTGCTCTTTTGCACTATGCGCTCGGCTATCTCGAGACGGCGCCGGAGGGCCTCGTCATCAGGGTTACGGGCAAGGGCCTCGGAAATAGCGGCAGCCTTTCGTCTCGCCGCCGAAGGCTCCACTATGCGCGTACTCCCAAAGACGACTATCGTATGCTTGACGCCATGGGTCTCGAGCAGGTGTTCTGTCTTGAGGTAATCTATCTGGAGACGTACGCCTCTCGTCTCGTCGGCCTGGAGGAAATCGAGGTCTTCATCGGCCTGGCGGTACCCTGGGCTCTCCATGATGGCCTTAACACGGGCCATTGCCTCGGGGTCGTCGCTCAGGGGCTTTGGCTCCTGCCAAGGCAGTGGCTCGCGGCGCTTTTCCGGGTGAGGAGGGGCCGGGATCTTCAGGGCCTTCCACCTCTTCTTGCTCTCTTGCTCCTTCATTACTCACCCCTGTCTCTGGAACCAGACCCAAGTGCCCGGAGTCTCTCTTATTCCGGCAGTAGCCCGGACAGAGACGAAAAAAGACCTGCCCCGTACCTGGGCAGGTCTAAAACGTCGTGAAGTGCCTTTCCCACGGGAGTAAAAGGGACGTGGCGGCGGCCTGGTTCTTCAAGAAGAAAACACACCTGGCCCCAGGGGCTCAGCAGTCTCCCCGCGCCCTCTTACCTGCGCTCCTTGAGCCTTGCGGCCTTGCCCTTGAGGTCGCGTAGATAGTATAGTTTGGCCCGCCTGACCTTGCCGCTCCGAAGGACCTTCATGGAGTGTATGGTAGGCGAGTTGATGGGGAAGATCCTCTCCACACCTATGCCATAGGAGACCTTTCTTACTGTAAAGGTGCCCCGCACACCTGAAGAGTGTTTTCTTATGACCACACCCTCAAAGGGCTGAAGCCTCTCCTTTGCACCCTCTTTAATACGGACCTTTATGCGCACAGTGTCTCCGGGGCTGAAGTCCGGCAGGTCTGTGCGGATGTACTCTCTCTCTATGTCCTGCATAATTCCCATTTCCAGATACCTCCTCTTATTTTAAACCTTTTTCTCGGATCTTATCTCTTCGAAGAGTTCCCGCTCAAGGTCTGTGAGCGAGACGGATTCGATAAGATCCGGTCTCTTCTCAAGTGTGCGCCTAAGGGCCTCTTTCTTCCTGTATCTCTCTATGCGTGCGTGGTCTCCTGAAAGAAGGACCTCTGGGACGCGGTGTCCTCTGAACTCCGCTGGCCTCGTGTACTGGGGGCACCCGAGGAGCCCGCGTGAGAACGAATCTTCTGCGCCAGACTTCTCTGAGCCGAGGACGCCTGGCACAAGCCTGCTCACAGCGTCTATTATAACAAGGGCGGGGATCTCGCCTCCGCTTAGCACATAGTCTCCTATGGAGACCTCCATGTCGACAAAGCCGCCTATTCTCTCGTCAACGCCCTCGTACCTGCCGCAGAGGATTACGAGGCGGTCAAGGGAGGAAAAATCACGCGCAAGGGCCTGTGTAAAGGGCTCTCCCTGCGGTGTAGTGAGTATGACCCTGCAACCTCCGGGCCTCTCTCCGCCGGCGCTGTGTCCATCTCCCTGCTTCTTTCCCGGCGTCCCGGTACCGCTGCCTTCTCCCCAGGGGGGCTGAACCTCGTCGTATCCCCCTGAGACAGGGCCGGCGTCTTTCCGCCACCCCCCTACTCCCTTTTCGCCCCCTTCACCCCCTTCGCCCTCTTCGCCC
>CAYOVP010000081.1:0-6182 GCA_964407495.1 uncultured Thermodesulfobacteriota bacterium | reverse complement strand
ACGGAATGAGGGCACCCATGGAAAAGGCCCTCGAAAAATGCCTCCATGAAATAAAGGACCCCGGACTTAAACAAAAAGTCCTCAATAAGATGAAAGAAATGGAAAAAGGCAGAAGAGACCTCTTCTTCTGAGGAGAGAAGGGCGAGAAGAAAAATCAGATAAAGAGGGAAAGTAAGGGGGGGGCGGGCTTGCCCGCCAAAGACGTAAAGAAACAAAGATAAAGAAGAAGATTTTTCCACTTTCTTTTGGAAAAAAGAAAGTGGAGCAAAGAAAACCAATGACAAAAAAATGCAGATATTCGTAAACGGAAAACCCATGAACGTGCGCGAGGGCATTACCGTGCGAGACCTTCTCATCGAACTCGGCATCGAGACAAGGGGAACCGCTGTGGAGATAAATAGAGAGATAGCCCCGAAGGCCGGGCACGGCGAGAGGATCATATGCGAGGAAGACCGCATTGAAATCATACGCATGGTGGGCGGGGGCTGAGCGCCACGCGCACAAAAAAACAACGTGAACAAAAAGACCGAGGAGGAGAGAAATTGTCGGATACACTGAAGATAGCGGGCAGAGAGTATCACTCGCGCCTAATGGTGGGAACAGGAAAGTACAGCACCCTTGAACTCATGAGAGAGGCCCTCGATGCATCTGAGACCGAGATAGTCACAGTGGCCGTAAGGCGCGTTGACCTCAGCGCAAAAGAGGGCTCGCTCCTCGATTTTATTGATACACAAAAGTACACGCTCCTGCCCAACACCGCAGGGTGCTACACGGCAGAGGAGGCAGTGCGAACAGCCATGCTTGCGCGTGAAGCACTGGAGACAGACCTCGTGAAACTCGAGGTCATAGGCGACGAGAAGACCCTCTTTCCTGATAACGAGGCCCTCCTCGAAGCAACGGACGTCCTCGTTAAGGAAGGGTTCAAGGTAATGGCCTACACAACAGACGACCCCATTATGGCAAGAAAACTCGAGGACGCAGGCGTTGTCGCCGTCATGCCGCTGGCCGCGCCCATAGGCAGCGGACTCGGCATTCGTAACCCCTATAACATACGCATAATCGTCGAGAGCGCTTCTGTTCCCATAATAGTCGACGCAGGCGTTGGCACTGCCTCGGACGCGGCCATAGCCATGGAACTCGGTTGCGACGGCATCCTCATGAACACGGGCATAGCCCTTGCCAAAGACCCCCTTGCCATGGCGCGGGCCATGTGCCTTGCCACAAAGGCCGGGAGACTCGCCTACAGGGCTGGACGCATACCGAGAAAACTCTACGCCTCGGCATCGAGCCCCCTGGAAGGGATGATAGAGTAAAACAATTATGTTTATTCGGACTTTCTTTTAAAAAAGAAAGTCCACAAAGAAAACTGGTTCCAGCCCGCCCCTTTGGGTCGGGCTGGCTAAAATAATAGAGGTAGAGAGGCCCTTGCACCCCGTACTCGTCACATTCGGTCCCTTTGAACTGCGTTTTTATGGTCTCATGTACGTGGTGGCCATCATTGTGGGAGCGCGCATTATCAGGGGCGAGGTTCGGCGAAAGGGCATTGCCCTTACGAATGACGAGGTCTCCAACTTCATACTCTGGACCGTTGCGGGCGGCATCTTTGTGGCGCGGCTCTACTACGTGGTCTTCAACTTGAATTATTACCTTCGCGTGCCCTCGGAGATACCCGCCATCTGGCACGGCGGTCTTGCCATACACGGTGGCATAGCAGGCGGTATTATTGCCGCGTGGTTTTACTTAAGGAGAAAGCGCGTTTCTTTCTGGCGTCTTGCAGACTGCGTTGCCCCGGCACTCATACTGGGGCAGGCCTTCGGGAGGTTCGGGAACTTCATGAACGGCGACGCCCACGGCGTTCCTACCACGCTCCCCTGGGGCATGGTCTTTTCGCCCGAGAGCGTTGCGGGAAGGCAGTTCCCTGGTATTCCCTTACACCCGGTAATGCTCTATGAACTCTTTTTGAACCTCTCCATCTTTCTCATTATCTGGCTGGTCCTCAGAAAAAAGGACCATGCCCCTGGTTTCATATTCGCAGCCTATGTTGCCATGTACTCTGTCATAAGGTGCTTTGTCGAGAGTTTCCGCGCAGACAGTCTCATGATGGGCGGGTGGCGCACCGCGCAGGTGGTGAGTGTTCTCCTATTTATCATAAGCACGGCCATTATAATTCAGAAAAGACTCTGGCAGGCCCGGACAGAGAATAGGTACGCAGAGAGCAAGGCAGGAAAGAAGAAAACAAGAGGGCATGCAAGATAGGAAGGGGGGGCCAGGGCCCCTGATGCTAATTACAGACACAGGGCTCTTCTCTGACATAGGCTCTTTTCTCTCTACCGTTGAGAAGGCCCTCAATGGCGGGGTAACTGCCGTGCAGGTGCGCGAGAAGTCCATGAACGCACGTGACCTTCTGGGGCTTGCAAAGAGGCTCCGGCAGATGACCGCGCCCCACGGCGCCGCGCTTATTATCAACGAGCGCGTGGACATAGCCATGCTCTCCGGGGCCGACGGCGTGCATCTTCCATCGAAGGCCTTCTCTCCGGGCGAGGCCCGCGCACTCCTTGGAGAAGGGGCCCTGATAGGCGTCTCGACGCACGGCATGGATGAGGCCCTCTCTGCTGAAAGGGCAGGCACTGATTATATAACCTTTGGGCCCGTGTATCATACACCCTCGAAGGCGCCCTACGGCGAGCCCCCTGGCCCCGGTGAACTTTGCAGGGTATGCTCCAGGCTCTCCATCCCTGTCTTTGGCCTTGGAGGGATAACGCCAGAGAGGGTCAGCGAAGTAATGAGCGCGGGCGGGGCTGGCATTGCCCTCATAAGGGGCATACTGGGCGCGCCAGACCCTGGGGCCGCGGCAAGGAGAATAAGACAAGAGATGGCGGCTGCAACCTGAACTTTTCCCAGAGGCCCGAAGGGCCGCTGGTCCTGGTTTTCTTTGCTCCGCTTTCGTTATTTCCAAGAGAAAATGGAAGGTTTTTTTCTCAACCCAATCATTCAAGTCTTTAAGGAGTTATCATGACACAATTTGAGCAGGCCCGAAAGGGCGTCATAACCCCTGAGATGAGAGAGGCCGCCCTGGCAGAGGGTCTGGACGCAGAGTACTTGAGAGAGGGCGTGGCAGAGGGCGTCATCGTTGTCATCAAGAACCGCAAGAGACCGGGGACCAAGTCCCTTGGCGTGGGGCGTGGTCTCAGGACAAAGGTCAACGCAAACATCGGCACATCAGGAGACAGGGCAGACATTGGCGAGGAACTGGAAAAACTCCGCGTCGCCATCGAGGCAGGGGCGGACGCTGTCATGGATCTCTCAACAGGAGGCGATCTTGTTGCCATACGGCGCGCCATCCTCGATGCCTCTACCGTGCCCATAGGCACGGTCCCTCTCTACCAGGCGGCTGTGGATGGGGCGGCACGGGGAAAGAGTTTCATAGAACTCGAGGGAGGCGAGATATTCGATGTCATAGAGGCCCAGGCAGAAGAGGGAGTGGACTTCATGACAGTACACTCTGGCATTAACCTCAGGGCCCTCGAGCGCGTAAAGGGCGAGGACCGCATCATGGGCATAGTAAGCAGGGGCGGGGCCCTTACAGCCGAGTGGATGCTCCGAAACAGACGCGAGAACCCCCTCTATGAGGATTATGACCGCCTCCTGAAGATAGCGAAAAAATACGATGTCATACTCTCTCTTGGCGATGGGCTTAGGCCGGGGTGTCTGCATGACGCGACAGACAGGGCCCAGATAGAGGAACTCATCACCCTCGGAGAACTCGCACGACGCGCCCGTGAGGCAGGCGTGCAGGTGATGATAGAGGGCCCGGGGCACGTGCCCATAGACCAGATAGAGGCCAATATCCTCCTGCAGAAGCAACTCTGCGACGGCGCGCCCTTTTACGTCCTTGGCCCCCTTGTCACGGACATAGCACCAGGTTATGACCACATTACCTCTGCCATCGGAGGGGCCATAGCCGCAAAGGCAGGGGCCGACTTTCTCTGCTATGTCACCCCCACGGAGCACCTGAGCCTGCCGGGCGTGGAAGACGTACGCGAAGGGGTCATCGCCTCCAGGATAGCCGCACACGCAGGGGACATCGCAAAGAACAAAAAATTCATGGAATCTGATAACGAACTCTCAAGGGCAAGAAAGGCCCTCGACTGGGACGCCCAGATACGCCTTGCCATCAACCCTGAACGAGCCAGGCGCCTTCGCCAGGCCCTGCCGCCGGAAGACCAGGACGTCTGCTCCATGTGCTCGAACCTCTGCGCCATAAAAGTGAGCGGTTAGGGAAGGAAGAAGAAGAAGGTTGAGCGGGCCTTGCCCGCAAAAGGAAATAGATTTTAGCGCTTTCTTTTGGAAAAAAGAAAGCGCGCCAAAGAAAACCAATTCCAATGACCTGCGGTCATTGGAAAGGTGCAGAGCAAAACCCCATAAAGAAAGGGCGGCCTGGGCCCGCCGGCAAAAGTAAATACAAGAAAAACCAGTTTCAGCCCCCTTGGCCCGCCAGACGACTCAGTCCTCTTTATCCACCTCTACGCGGTTTCTTCCTCCGTGCTTGGCCCTGTACAAGGCCGCATCGGCCCTGGAGACCAACTCCCCGCTCGATGCAATGGCCTTGTGAGGATAGGCCGCAACCCCAAGGCTCATGGTAACCTTGATGGAGGGAAAATCCCTGAACCTGTAGTCCTCAACCATCTTTCTCAGCCTCTCGGCCTCGTCCACCGCTCCGGCAAGATCAGTACTTGGTAGTATCATGGCGAATTCCTCGCCGCCATACCTGGCAAGGACATCAGACTTTCGCACTGCCTTCTTCACCAGATTGGCAAGCCCGCGGAGCACTATGTCACCTGCCCTGTGACCATAGGTGTCATTTATGGACTTGAAGTGGTCTATGTCCATCATGATGAGCGAGAGGGGTGTGCGGTAACGCGAGGCCCTCATGTAGTCTTCATCGAGACGGAGATAAAAATAATTGTGGTTGTACAGCCCGGTAAGGTGGTCTGTAATGGCGGCCTCCTGGAGGTAGGTGTTCTCTTCGGCCAGTTGCTGGAAGATGCGGGCGTTCTTGATGGCGTGGAATGCCGAGTTTGCCACTATCCTGCAAAAATTCACCTCATTGTCATCAAAGCCTCCGCTCTCCTTCTTGGTTCTGAGAAAGAGCGTGCCAAGGACACGGTCGTTGAAGACAATGGGCACGAGAAGAAGGCTCTTGCCCTCGAGGCCTTTGACGGATTCCTTGACCTCGTTCATGAGCGGGTTGGTGGCTATGTCATCGACAATGAGCGGGTCTTTCCTGTTGATGGCCTCTATTATCTCCGGGTACTTGCTGAGTTCTATCTTCTTGTCCTTGAGATCAGGGTCATCATGTGAGGCGAGCACATAGCCCTCGTTCCGAGTCACAAGGACTATGGAGCAACGCTCTGCACCAGTGGCCTCTGCTACGCGGTGTACAATGGTCTGAAAGACCTCTGCCGGGTTGAGGCTCGTGGTAATGGCATTGGTTATCTCAAGAAGCGACCTTAGACTCTCCCTGTCGGCCTGGAACCGGTTGTAGAAACCGCTGAGACGGAGTTGTTCCCTGACCCTGGCGGATAGTTCGTCAGAACTTACAGGAGGAAGAATGAAGTCGTCCGCCCCGTCCTTGAGGCTCTCGAGGAGTTCTTCCTTGGCCTTGTTCTCCGGGATGACTATGATGGAAGGGCGCGATTTGGTAGGCATACCCCTTATCTCCCGCAAGAGTTGCTTTGAGCCTTCTCCCCCACCGTCGAGATGCAGTATGATAACGGCAGGGGTCCACTCAGAGATTATCTCTTTTGCCTTACCTGTGTCCCGTACAAGGCGTACATCAAATCCATCTGACTCAAGACCCTTGGCATAGGAGATGCGTACTTCATCGGGCTCTTCTATTATCAGTATCTTTTCGCCTGCCGCCCTGTCATTCATCTGTTCTTGTTTTGCCATCATTAAAATCGAATGATGGTATTATAATATTAATGACCATTAGATTAAAAGAGGTTCTACGCCCTGAAGGACCTGTACGCCCAACTTGGTCTTGACCTGTTTTTTGCTTTGCCTTATTATATACCCCTGTCCCTGGAACGGGGGTATCTACTCCCAACAGGTGCTTTACGGCAATGCCGGCGTAGCTCAGTGGAAGAGCAACTGATTCGTAATCAGTAGGTCGGGAGTTC
>CAYOVP010000080.1:0-6190 GCA_964407495.1 uncultured Thermodesulfobacteriota bacterium | reverse complement strand
TTTTTCCAAAAGAAAGTAAGGAAATCTTTTTCTTTTGGCGGGCAATGCCCGCCCCTACACCCCTTCTTCTTTAATCTTTTTCTCTTCTTATACGTGGAGTTTATAGTTAGGCGGTTCTTTTGTCATCATCACGTCGTGGACGTGTGATTCTCTAAGGCCAGATGCCGAGATACGGACGAACCTTGCCTTTTCGTGGAGTTCTGGAATGGTCCTTGCGCCGCAGTATCCCATGCCTGCGCGGAGGCCGCCTACGAGTTGGTAGATGGTGGCGCTGAGCGGGCCCTTGTGCGGGACAGAGGACTCTATGCCTTCTGGTACGAGTTTGAGTTCGCTCTCCACGTCATCCTGGAAGTATCTGTCCTTACTGCCTTTTTTCATGGCCTCAATGGAGCCCATGCCCCGGTACACCTTGAAGGTGCGGCCCTGGTAGAGGACGGTTTCCCCGGTGCTCTCGTCGGTGCCGGCAAAGAGCCCCCCTATCATTACAGTGGAGGCCCCGGCGGCTATGGCCTTTGTGATGTCGCCGGAGTACTTTATGCCTCCATCGGCTATTACTGGGATGTTCTTCTTCTTGGCCTCTTTCACGACATCGAAGATGGCCGTTATCTGCGGTATTCCTATGCCTGTGACGACCCTTGTGGTACAGATGGAGCCAGGGCCTACGCCCACCTTGACGGCGTCTACGCCTGTACGGATGAGCGCGCGGGCGGCCTCGGCTGTTGCGATATTTCCGGCTATGAGGTCTACCTTGAAGTTTTTCCTTGTATCCTTGAGCGCGTCTATGACGCCCTTGCTATGGCCGTGTGCAGTATCGAGGACAAGGCAGTCCACGCCTGCGTCCACCAGGGCCTGGACGCGTTCTTCGCGGTCGAAGGAGACGCCGATGGCCGCGCCCACACGCAGCCTGCCGAGTTTGTCCTTGCACGAACGGGGAAAGCGCTGGCGTTTTTCTATGTCCGTGACGGTAATGAGGCCCTTGAGACGGCCCTTTGTGTCAACAAGGGGGAGTTTTTCTATCCTGTGTCTGTGGAGTATGTCCTTTGCTTTTTCTATGCTGATGCCTGCCCTGGCGGTGACCACATCCTTTGTCATTATCTCGGAAATCTTCTTCGTGGGGTCTGTCTCGAAGCGGAGGTCTCGGTTGGTGAGTATTCCCACGAGGATATTGTCTTTCACGATGGGAAAGCCCGAGATATTCTCTTTTTTCATGATATCCAGGGCGTCGCGCACCATCTGGTCGGGGTGGAGGGTAAGGGGGTTTCTTATGACTGCAGACTCGAACTTCTTTACCCTGTCCACCATGGCGGCCTGCTCGGCTATGGTTAGGTTCTTGTGGATGATACCGATGCCGCCTTCCTGGGCAATGGCTATTGCCATGCGCCAGCCCGTGACCGTGTCCATGGCCGCGCTCACAAGAGGAATATTCAGGCGTATCTTTGCCGTAAGCCTCGTGGACGTATCCACGTCCCGCGGGAGGACCTTGGAGTATACGGGCTCGAGGAGCACGTCGTCAAAGGTAAGGGCCTCTCTGATCTTTGGGGAATTCATCTCTACCTAAACCTCCGTCTTTTCGATCATCTCGATTACAATACCTTCGAGGAGCCCGGCGTCGCTCACCCTGACCTCGCTATACCCCAGGGCCTCCATTACTGCGAGGGTAATGGCGGCCCCTGGTATGATGAGGTCTTCCCTGCCCTTCTCGAGGGCGAGGATTTTTTCCTTCTCCCTGATGGTGAGCGCCGAGAGATATTTGTAAAAGCCTTCGACCCTCTGGCGCGAGAGGGTATGGTTGTTTATCCTCTCGCGGTCGTACTCGTCGAGTCCGAGGTCAAGTGCCGCGAGGGTGGTGATGGTGCCTGCAGTGCCGATAAAGTCCGAGTCAGGGGCCGGGCCGTACTTACCTGGGTCCAGGCCGGCCTCTCTCATACGCCCGGTGAGGTCTTCGATGGCACTACCTATCTCCTCTTCCATGCGCCCGAGTTCGACCCCCTCTGGCGGGTCATGGGCGAGGAACTTCTCCGTAAGGCGCACTACCCCCATCTCCAGGGACCATGCCCCAAGGGTACTGCCCTCTTCTGTTGCGACAAACTCCGTGCTCCCGCCGCCTATGTCCATGACGAGGCTCCGGCGCGCAGGCCTTGTTATGACCGAGCGCACGCCCTTGAGGGTGAGGCGGGCCTCTTCCATGCCGTCTATTACTTCTATGGTGAGGCCAGCCCTTTTCTTTACCTCGTCGAGAAAATCCCCCCTGTTTACGGCCCTTCTGACGACGCTTGTGGCAACGGCGCGGACGCGTTCAGCGCCCTCTTGCCTGATAATGGCGGCAAAGTCGGCAAGGGCGCTGATGCTGCGGTTCATGGCCTCCGGGGCCATGCCGCTCCCCGGGGAGAAGCCCCCGCCAAGCCGCGTAATGGCCCTTTTATATATGAGCGGCCTCAAGGCCCCGCTCTCTGAGGCCTCGGCTATGAGAAGCCTCAGCGTGTTCGTGCCAGTATCAATGGAGGCGTACTTCATTGCTTACGAAGAGCCTATCCTGCCCTGCCCCATGCCCTCGATGTAGTCCTTGGAGTAGGCTATGTAGTTATTGGCCGAGCGCTTTATGCGCTCCAACTCATCGGGCCTGAGGTCTCTCTTTACGCGCGCCGGAGTGCCAAGGAGGAGCGTACCAGGCGGGGCCTTCGTGTGCTCCGTTACTACCGAGCCTGCGCCCACTATGCAGTCAGGGCCTACTTCCACGTCATCAAGGAGTATGGCGCCCATACCTATGAGGCACCTGCTCTTTACGTGGCATCCATGAAGGACCACGTTGTGCCCCACAGTTATATCATCATCCAGGACAAGGGGAAAGACGTCTTTTGTGACATGAAGGGTGCAGTTGTCCTGCACGTTCGTCCTCTTTCCTATCCTTATGTAATGAACATCGCCGCGCACAACGGAGTTGAACCAGACGCTCGAGAACTCGCCTATGTGTACGTCGCCGATGATGCGGGCGCTCTTCTCTATGAAGGCTGTCTCATGGATGGTTGGCAGGATATCCCTGTACCTCAATATCAAGGCCCTATCTCCCTATTTTAGGTTAATTCTGAAAATATAACAGAAAAGATAGCGCTTCACAAGGCAAATACCCTGGTTTTGAGAGAACCCTGCCCTCCTGTGCACGACAGGAACGCCCCTTGTAGCACGGTATAAAAAGAGGAAAGAGGGGACAAAGACTTAACGCCCCCGTCCCTTTGGTCCAGAGAAGGACGGTGCACCCGATGAGGTGCCCCTTGCCCCCTGAAACCTCGCAGTAAAGTGAGGAAACACCTTACCGGCCCAAGCCGTGCCTCGGGGATATGGAGGACTCAACCTGGCCGCCTCAAAGATGCAGCCGGGTTTTTTTATGAATTAGAGACATCCCTGTGTCGACCATCCCTGATATTATAAACAGTATCCACCGGGACAGCCTCCCGCGCAAAACCCCACTATCGGGGGATTGACACCATGGGGCCAACTATGCTACAAAGATACTGGAATTTATGACACTTTTTGAATTCCATCCCTACCAAGAAAAGACCTTCCCGTTCCAGACCCGCTGGCGCAAGGCCGGGCTTATGAGACTTTTGTGGCATCTATTGTCATTGCTTCGCACTTTCAACAAGAGGAGAGAAACACATCATGAGACCATTCATCTATCTACTCTTGCAGTTGCTCGTCTTTGTACCCCTGGTTTCAACTGCCACGGAGGCTGGCGCGGCCAGACCGGTTCAAGATCAAGGGATGAGAGAGGCGCTAAGCGCCAGGAAGGCCGAGGTCCTCAACTCTTACGCGAGGCTCCCGCTGTACTTCGTCGAAAACCGCTCCCAAGTGGACAAGAGGGTGCGGTACTACGAGAGAGGCTCTGGTCACGCCACGTTCTTCACAGACAATGGTCTCGTCCTCGCTCTCTCCAAGGCCGGCAATAAGAAGGCCCCTGTAGAGGCTATAAGCCTTGTCTTCAGGGGTGCAGAGAAGAACGCCTATATCTCCGCCTCAGACCCCCTCCCGGGCCGTGTCAATCAGTTCAAGGGCAAGAGATCAGAATGGGTGACCAACATACCTACGTACAAGACAGTTACCTACAAGAACGTTTACAGGGACATTGATATAACTTTCTACGGCACGGGCGGGCACATCGAGCACGATGTCATTGTCCGGGCCGGCGCCGACCCTTCAATGGTTCGCTTCGCCTACAAGGGCATAAAGGGGCTTAGGGTAACAAAAAACGGCGACCTTGTCATAGACCTCGACAAGGGTGAGATAGTCGAGAAAAAACCCCTGGTCTACCAGGTACGAAACGGCGAGAAGGTAGAGGTAAAAAGCGCCTACAGGCTCCTCGGCCACAAGGACGGAGCCTATGAGTATGGTTTCGAGGTGGCAGCCTATGACAGGACGAGAGACCTCGTCATAGACCCGGTCCTCGACTACTCCACCTACCTCGGCGGCACAGGCTCTGACACTGCCCTCGCCATAGCAGTGGATTCCAATGGAGCGGCCTATGTGACGGGGAGCACCTTCTCAACGGACTTTCCCGTTGCCGGCGCCTTCCAGGGGACCATGGCAGGGGCGCCAGATGCCTTTGTAACCAAGATCAACCCAACGGGCACGGCCATCGAGTACTCCACCTACATCGGTGGGGCACTTCAGGACCAGGCCAATGCCATTGCCGTAGATTCGAGCGGCAACGTCTTCATAGCCGGTTTCACGAGTTCCACCGACTTTCCAACAGTATCGCCCATCTCGGCAAGCAATAGCGGAGCAACAGATGCATTCATCACAAAGATAGACTCCACAGGGTCTGCCCTCGTCTATTCCACCTATCTCGGCGGCACAACCGACGATTCAGTAAACAGTATTGCCATTGACTCTGCTGGCAATGCCTTTATAACAGGTAATACCGATTCAATAGACTTTCCCGTCCTTGGCGCAGTACAGGCGACAAAGGGAGGCCTAATCGATGCCTTTGTCTCGGAGATAAACCCCACGGGCACGGCCCTCGTATACTCCACCTATCTCGGCGGCACAGGCGATGACACTGCCAATGGCATAGCCATCGACAGCACGGGCAACGCCTATATAACCGGTAATGCCAAATCCGTTGACTTTCCCCTCGTCACGCCCATACAGAGCCTTCTCGCCGATACCACCTGGGGCGATGTATTCATAACAAAAATAGCCTCTGGCGGGGCCTCCATCTCCTACTCCACATACCTCGGCGGGACCCTCTGGGACGCAGGTAACGCCATTACAGTGGACGCCTCGGGCAACGCATATGTCACGGGCTTTTCCAACTCCACGGACTTTCCCGTTGCCTCGGCCCTGCAGACGAACCACGCTGGAAACAACGACGTAATACTCGTCAAGGTAGACCCCACGGGCTCTGCCCTCGTCTTCTCCACCTATATCGGCGGTACGGACTGGGACTCAGGGAGCTCCATTGCTCTGGACCCCAGCGGGGATATATACATAACAGGGACCACCTGGTCAACAGACTATCCCCTCGCCTCACCCATACAGTCCACCATGGCCGGTATAAACGACGCCTTTGTTACAGAGGTGGACGGTGCAGGCACGACGATAGTCATGTCCACGTACCTTGGCGGTTCTGACGATGACAACGGTTATGGCCTCGCAATCGATGCCTCTGGCAACGTCTACGTCACAGGTGATACAAAGTCCCTCGACTTCCCCACAGACGTACCCATACAGGGCACCAACGCAGGCGGTGTCAACGATTCTTTCGTGGCAAGGCTGAGTAGCGTAGCACAGCCAGTAGTGGTACTTACCCTCTCCCCTGACAGCACCACCATCACACAGGGCGGCACACTTGGGTATACCGTTACGGCCACCAACACCACAGAGGTCCAGCAGTGCTTCAACTACTGGGAGAACGTGACCCTGCCAGGCGATACCTTCCCGCCCTCAGACCTCACATATGGCCCAATACGCCTCTGCCTCGCCGGCATGGCCTCGCAGTCCACTCATCTATCGCACCCGGTTCCAGCGAATACGCCGCAGGCCACATACACCTTCAACGCGCACCTCGGTGCATACATATCCCCAACTCACCCGGTGCTCGTGGATGAAGACCACTTCAGTTTTACGGTAGGAGCGCCTGCGGCAAATCCCAGGTAGGTTTGCCCTGGTGATATGGATAAAGGCATAACCCCGA
>CAYOVP010000079.1:0-6461 GCA_964407495.1 uncultured Thermodesulfobacteriota bacterium | reverse complement strand
CTGGCTGGGGCGGGAGGATTCGAACCTCCGAATGCGGGGATCAAAACCCCGTGCCTTGCCGCTTGGCGACGCCCCAAGTCTTCTCCGCCGGTACGGCCAGATAAAGAAAACCCCTTTTGGAAGGGCCTGTCGTCTTACCCCGGGCCTTTGTCCACGAGGAAGAGTAGACTGTCGTAGCCGGTAGAGGAAGGCCAGGCGCCGGCCTCTATTAGAGTACACAGGCCCGGGAACAAGCAAGAGCCCTTGTCTATGTATGAAAAACCCCCGTGTAGATAAAGGAGTAAAAAAACAAGGCATTATGGATGTAAGGCCTGCTGGGCCGGGATTAAGAAAAAGAGGTAAGGGCCCTGCATGGGCAGTCTACTATACAGAGCAGATCGTCCCTCACCGGTCTCTCTTCACACAGCCCCTCTTACACCACTACCCTCTGGTAGATGCACCGCCGCATACCCCCCACGCGGCCCTTGTACCAGAGCAGAGCCCCAGATGTGCTACGGCACCTAAGGCCAGGATAGTTACGGCCCATCATCTCTCAGAGTCGCTCCCACACCAGCCATAACCCCTCCCACTCTCACTCCGCCTTAAAGGCCTGGTGCAAAAAAGAGGGCCTCACCAGTAGGGGCGAGGGCCTCGGTGAGAGCCCCGAAGGCGCGCTCGGCCTCTGCCCTTGTCGAAAAAAGGCCAAAAACAGTGGGGCCGCTACCTGACATGAGAGAGGCGAGCGCCCCGGACCGCATGAGAAGACCCTTGAGCCTCCGAATCTCGGGATACTTCGAGACCGTGACGGCCTCGAGGTCGTTCACGAGGGTGTCCAGAAGGCCGTTCAGGGTCTTAAATAGCCTTTCTGAATTGTCTAACATATTATCTTCAGGGTGATTTGTCAAGACCAAATTATCGTATACCCACTTCGTAGATACGCTGAAGCCGGGGTTTATGAGGACAAAATAGAGGGGCGGCAGGGTCAGGCGCCGGAGTTTTTCGCCCCTGCCCCTGGCAATGGCAGGGGAATTGAGGATAAAGAAGGGCACGTCCGAGCCGATTGAGGCGGCCATTTCGAGGAGTTCGGTCTCGTCGAGGCCAGTGCCGAGCAGGGTATTTAGAGAGGTGAGCACGGTTGCGGCGTTGGAACTGCCGCCGCCAAGGCCAGCCCCCACAGGGATCTTCTTCTCAAGGCCTATGGTAAGGCGCCTCTTGATTCCTGTCTTACTCAAGAAGAGAGCAGCGGCCTTGTGGGCGAGGTTCCGATGGTCCGTGGGGATGCGGCTGTCTCGTGTCTTGATGACGATGCCCTCGCCTGGTTCGGCGTTGATGGTAATCTCGTCGAAGAGGGCGACGGGCTCCATGAGGGTGTAGAGTTCGTGGTACCCGTCCGGTCTCTTGCCAAGCACCCTGAGGAAGAGGTTCACCTTGGCGGGCGAGCGTACCGATATCTTAGTCATCTTCGAGGGTGAACTCTGCCTTGTTCCGCGGGTAATCGCACCTGAAGCCGCCGAGGATACAACCAAGGAGCGAGAAGTTGGTGGTGGGGTCAAAGGGGAGGTTCCACCACGCCTGTCTTGGCGCAACGAGGCGGGAGAGTTCTTCGCTATTCTTCTCAGATTCTTTCATGGCAAAAGCCCCTTACATGAAGAAAGGCCTGGCCGCCTTTATGGCGAGGTCGAGGAAGGGCCCTGGGTAGAGGCCGAGGAAGAATGAGCCAACGGCCGTTATGATTAGGACGATATTATACCAGATGCCTGTAGCAGGGTGTTCGGCCTCTGCCCCTGGTTCGCGCATGAACATGTAGAAGACGACTCTGGCGTAGAAGAAGAGCGAAACCACGGTGCTTGCCACACCTATTCCGGCGAGCCAGTAATAGTGGGCCTTTACTGCGGCGGAGAGGATGAAGAACTTGGCCGCAAAGCCACCTGTTGGTGGAATGCCGGCAAGAGAGAACATGAAGAGCGCCATGAGGAGTGCGAGGACCGGACGGCGTGATGCAAGGCCGCTGTATTCGCTTATATTCTCGCCGACCCTGCGACCTCCTGCATCGGAGCGAAGGTGTGTGACTACCACGAAGGCGCCCATGTTCATGAAGAGGTAGACGAGAAAATAGTAGAGCACACCGCCTGCGCCTATGTCGTTATATACGAGGAGCCCCATGAGGATGATACCGGCATGGGTGATGCTCGAGTATGCAAGCATGCGTACGATGTTTTTCTGCGAGATGGCGACAACTGCGCCGAAGACCATGGTGATTGCCGAGAGCAACCAGAGGGCGCCGGACCACTGCGGCTGAACGGCCGGGAAGGCCACGAGGAATACGCGGAGCATGGCCGCGAATGCCGCGGCCTTGGAGCCGATGGAGAGGAGCGCGGTCACTGGTGTTGGCGCACCCTCGTAGACGTCTGGTGCCCAGACATGGAATGGGAAGGCCGCTATCTTGAAACCAAAGCCCACCACGATGAGTATGAAACCCAGTGCAAGGTAGGGGCCTGGTCCGGCGCGCAAGCCCTCTGCCATGGCAAGGAGGTTCGTGGAGCCTGTTGCGCCATAGGCAAAGGCCACGCCATAGAGGAGGACCCCTGAAGACAGGGCCCCGAGAACGAGGTACTTGAGCGCCGCCTCCACAGAGCGAGACTTGTCCGTTCTGAGGGCCACGAGTATATAGAAGGACATGGCCATGAGTTCGAGGCCCACATAGAGGGTGATGAGGTCACCTGCCGAGGCCATGACCATCATGCCCACAGTGGAAAAGAGTATGATGTGGTAGAACTCTCCGCGCTGGACACCGCTTTTTTTGAGGTAGTCCATGGAGATGATTATGGTGAAGAGGGCCGCGAGTATGAATATGACGTTGAAGTAGGCCGCGAAGGCATCGGCGTGCACCGTGCCCCCGAAAGAGGGCTGTGCTCCCTGAAGGCAGGCAGTAACGGGTAATATGGCTACGAGCCCTATGATGGAGATATATCCCAGGAAAGCCTTGTCACGGGGTCTTATGAAGAAGTCCACGACAAGGACAAGGAGGCCGAGTCCTGTAAGGAGTATCTCCGGGAGTATGGTGGTTATGTTTATGTTGAGGTTTGCGAGTATATCCATCTGTCCTATCTCTTGATTGCCGGGCCATGGGCCTCTGGCAGGGTCTTCCCGGTCATGGCCAGCGTGATCACGGCCTTGTGGTCAAGGTGTTCCGCTGTCTTGTAGTTGCGCTCCACCTGGCCTATGAGTTTTGTAAGCGATGCGTCCATTGCGTTGAGGAAGGGCCTGGGGAAGAGCCCTATCCAGAATATGAGTACAGTGAAGGAGATGGCAGTGACCACCTCGCGGCAGTTGAGGTCTTTAAGGGGGTGGTTACCCACATAGGAGTACTTGCCGAGGAAGACCCTCTGGAAGAGCCAGAGGAGGTATACTGTGCCCAGGAGCACTCCGAGGGCAACTACAACAGCGTAGAGCCAGTTGACCTTGAAGGCCCCGATGAGGACGAAGAGTTCTCCGATAAAGCCGTTCGTAGATGGCATGCCCATTGATGAGAGGACCACGACGAGGAAGAAGAAGCCGAAGACAGGCATGCGCTTGAAGAGGCCCGTGTAGTCGCCTATCATCCTCGTGTGCGTGCGCTCGTAGATCATGCCAACGAGGAGGAAGAGTGCGCCCGTGGAGATACCGTGGTTTATCATCTGCATGATGCCGCCCTTGAGGCCCTCCAAGTTGAGGACAAAGACACCGAGCATGACAAAACCCATGTGGCTGACGCTGGAGTAGGCGATAATCTTCTTTATGTCCTTCTGCGCTATGGTGACAAGGGCGCCGTAGACTATGGCAAAGAGGGAGATGCCTATAAGGAGCGGGGCGAAGTAGAAACTCGCGTTTGGCAGAAGGGGGAGGCTGAACCTGACGAAGGCATAGGTGCCGAGTTTGAGGAGCACGGCCGCGAGCACGATACTGCCTGCTGTGGGGGCATCGGTATGTGCATCGGGGAGCCATGTGTGGAGCGGGAACATGGGCACCTTTACGGCAAATCCCAGGAAGAAGGCGATGAAGACCCAGAACTGGACGCCAGGGCCAAGGGGTGTCTGACCCAGGATCGTGGAGTCAAAGGTATAAACACCAGTCAGCCTTCCGTGGTAATAGTAGAGGGCAAGAACGCCCAAAAGCATGAAGAGGCTGCCGAGGAAGGTGAAGAGGAAGAACTTGATGGCAGAATAGAGCCTCCTCTGCCCGCCCCAGATTCCGATGATGAAGACCATGGGCACGAGGACCGCCTCCCAGAAGACGTAGAAGAGGAAGAGGTCCTGGGCCATGAAGACGCCGAGCGAACATGTCTCTGTAATGAGGAAGAGAGACATGTAGCCCTTGAGTTTTGTCGTAATATCCCGCCACGAGGCAAGGACGCAGACAACGGTGATAAAGGTGGTAAGGAGCACCAGGAGCAGACTTATGCCGTCAACGCCCATGTAGTAACTTATGCCAACAGACTTTATCCATGCCGTCTTCTCCACCCACTGGAAGCCAGGGTTAGAGGTGTCGAAGGTAAGGGGCAGATAGAGCGAGAGGAGGAAGTCCACTACAGAGACTATCAGCGCTGTCCAGCGTATCATGTCCTTGTTGTCTTTATTTATGAAGAAGATAAAGACAGCCCCTGCCGTGGGCAGGAAAGTAAGGATGGAAAGGATGGGCCAGGTGGCCATCACGTCCGGCGTCATCTCTCTCCTCCTTTGGTTCCGGTGCGCCAGGCCTCTGCCTTGGCAACATCCCTGTTCAGGGCAATCTGCATTGCCTCGACCTTTTCATGGTTGGCCTCTACGAGAGAGGCAAGGTGTGTGGTGGTGGCCTCTGTATAGCGGAGGATATGCCTCGGGTATATGCCTATCCAGAAGACGAGTATTATTATGGGAACGAGTGTGAGGACTTCGCGCATGTTGAGGTCAACGAGGGCCTCGTTCTCGGGTCGCGTTATCTTTCCGAAGAGCACGCGCTGAGACATCCAGAGCATGTACGCGGCGCCGAGGATCACGCCTGTAGCGCCGATGACCGCGGCAGTGGGGCTTGCCTTGAAGAGGCCGAATAGTATGAGTATCTCGCCTATGAAGCCGTTGGTGGAAGGCAGGCCTACAGACGAGAAGACTATGATCATGAAGAGGGCGCTGAAGAGCGGCATGGTGCGCGCTATGCCGCCAAAATCGGATATGAGCCTTGTGTGCCTTCTCTCGTAGATCATGCCGATGACGAGAAAGAGCCCGCCAGTGGATATTCCGTGGTTTATCATCTGGAGTACGCCACCGTCTATACCCTGCTTGTTGAGTGCAAAGATGCCGGCCATGACAGCGCCAAGGTGGGCCACACTGGAGTAGGCAACGAGTTTCTTGACGTCAGACTGGGCCATGGCAAGAAGCGATCCATAGACTATGCCTATTACGGCAAGGGCGATGATATAGGGCGTAAAGGCCGCGGTGGCCTCTGCAAGGAGCGGGAGGTTGAAACGCAGGAAACCATAGGTACCCATCTTGAGGAGCACGCCTGCGAGTATGACGCTACCAGCGGTGGGGGCCTCGACATGCGCATCCGGCAGCCAGGTGTGGAAGGGGAAGACCGGCACCTTGATGGCAAAGCCGAGGAAGAAGGCGAGGAATATCCACCACTGGAGGTTGTATGGGTAGACGACCTCGTAGAGTTTCAGGAGGTTGAAGGTATACTCCCCAGTCATCTGTCCGTGGGAGTAGTATAACGCCATGATTCCAACAAGCATGAAGACGCTCCCGAAGAGCGTGTAGAGGAAGAACTTTATGTTGGCGTAGAGTTTCCGCGGGCCACCCCAGATACCTATGAGGAAGTACATGGGCACAAGGCCTATCTCCCAGAAGAGGAAGAAGAGTATCATGTCCATGGCCACGAAGACGCCGAGCATGCCTGTCTCGAGAATGAGCATGTATATCATGTACTCCTTGACGCGCTCGGTAACGGCTGTCCAGGAGCAGAGCACTGCTATGGCCGAGAGTATGGTGGTAAGTACAACGAGGGTGAGACCTATGCCGTCCATACCGAGGAAATAACTTACCCCGATACTCGGTATCCACGAGGCCATCTCCACGAACTGCATCTTGTAAGTCGTGGTGTCGAAGGCAAGGAGCGGCACGAGGGAGATGAAGAAGTTCATCAGTGTGAACCCCAGGGCCGTCATCCTCAGGACGTCCTTCTTTGCCGCAGGGATGAAGGCCAGCACAACAGCGCCCACGGAGGGAAGGAATATCATGAGGCTAAGTATGGGAAAATGCAGTACGTTCTCTATCATAACCCTTTATCTCTCAAGGCTTTGGCCCTGGTACCGGCCTTCCTGGTTCTTACACTACCTGAATCGACTCTATTCATGCCCAGGCTCTACTGAGCCCACCTCAAGCCCGGCCATCCCTATTCCCAGCCTCCCCCCTGCCCTGGGGGCCAACTACCTCGTCCTCTTCCTCGGGTGGGAGGGCGTGGGCCTCTGC
>CAYOVP010000078.1:0-6744 GCA_964407495.1 uncultured Thermodesulfobacteriota bacterium | reverse complement strand
CTACGACTAGAAATCCAGAGGGACATCGCCAACCCATCAGAAAACTTTCTTTTTTCAAAAAGAAAGTAAGGAAATCTTTTTTCTCCTGACGGGCGGTGCCTGCCCTACCCCCCTTTGCCCTTTTTTATTGGATCTTTATGGCGCTCACCTCGTAGTGTGAGGGGTTTATGGACTCTGATCGGATTCGGCCAAAGCCAGCCTCCCTGAGGAGGTCCTTTACCTGCCTCTGCGTGAGCCTGTCCTCATAGGGAGGCCCCTCCTCCTCGCGTCTTTTTTTCCATTCAAGTATAACGAGTTTTGCGCCCTTCTTCATAATACGCATTAATTCCTTAAGAAAGGCCTCGCTGTCCTCTGTCTCGTGGAGCACATAGGCAAGGAGGAGAAAATCCGCCGTGCCGTCGGGTATGGGCACGGAGTTTTCGGCGGATTCTATGCACCGGACATTGGCGGGCGGGTTTTGCCTTCGGAGTTCAGCGAGCATGGCGGGCTCGGTATCAACGCCATAGGCAATGCCCCTTGGCCCGACTATGCGCGCCGCGGGAAGGGTGAAAAAGCCCGGCCCGCAACCAACGTCGACGAAGACATGGCCCCTTCCGAGCCCCTCCCTCAAGAGAAACTGGCGGGGCCTCATCTCCCGCATCCGCCTCCTGCTCAGAAGCCTTGCCATATGTTCTGGGTTGAACTTGTGCATGGCAACACCGTCAGATACCGCCGAGCCTCAGGAAGACGGCAAAGATGACTATTATGATGGCGAGGATGAGGTTGGACCTGCCGAATATCCTCGCTATGGTGGAGTAGTTCTTCGAGTTCCTCGCCTTTGGGCCAAGGTAGAAGTCGTGAACAAGGCTTGAAATGACGATTATGGTGACAAAGGTGAGTTTAATTGAGAGTGCCCTGCCAAGGGGTGTTCCATGAAGGGCTGAGGTGAAGATGGCGTGCGGCCATAGGCCGTGGAGGCCGTGAAAGATGATGGGGCCTGTGACGAGGAGTATTATTATGGCTGTCCAGCCGTAACGGCGGTACTTCTTGCCAACCACCTGGTAGACCTTGGAGCGTTCGGCAGGCGTTGGCAGGCTCATGAGGAAGGGGGCGAGGACGAGGGTGATGAAGAGCATGCCCCCCACCCAGAAGATGGCGGAAGTGATATGGAGGAAGAGGACGAATTTCAGAAACATGTGGTTACCTTTCTCTCTGATTTAAGGCGCTGGGCCATCTTGACCTTCGAGTCATGAAGCCTCTCCCCTTTTTGGGGAGTAGGGCATTATAAGACATTTTCTCCTCTTGGGCAAGGCGCATGCCAAGGAGGCCGAAGTAATGCCCCCTGCCCCTTAGACAGAAGGCCGCCCCACCCATTGAGACAGATTAGAAGGCAGTCTTGCAAATGCGCTCACCCTGTGATAAAAAAAAGTATATAACCGCCTGTAAAAACAACCCCTTCAAGACCCTTGTATGCAAGTGAGCGAATATGATCATATCATGTGAAAAATGTCAGACAAAATACCGGCTCGATTCCTCCCGTGTATCTTATTCACCGGTAAAGGTACAGTGCTCGAAGTGCGACCACATATTCATCGTTCCTGCCTCCGGCGTAAGGACAGACCCGACTGAACCGGCAGGCCCTGTACGCGAAGAGGCGCAGCCCCCAGATGGCGTTGGGGCGCAAGGGCAGGAGAGAGGACCAGATCAGACTCCCCCTGACCAGGGGCCTGAGGCAGGTGCAGAAGAAGAGGGCCCCCTATCCCAAGCCCCCCCCTCTCCAGAGGACCTGACAGGCGAGACAGCGCCGAGACCGCCGGCAGAGGAAAGTGCCGGGGAAGACCTTGAAGGCCGGGTGGACCAGGGCCTTGGAAGTACTGCCGAGGAAGAAGGACCTTCCCTCTCCCTGGAAACAGGGCCAGAGAGCGCAAGCAGCGAGGCCGCGGAAGAAGAAAGGCGGGCAGAAGAAGACACTGCCCGGGACCTTGGCGGGGAAGACCTCGATTCAGAGACATACGTCTTCAACCCAGACGTGGATAAAGGCCCGGAACTCATGAGCAGTGAGGAGGCCGGAAGAGAGGAAGAGACAATACCCCCAGGGGAAGAGGAGGAGGAAGAAGGGGCCGAGCCGGAATCAGAGGGCCTTGCAGAGGACAAAGAAGAAGAGGATGAGGCCGCAGGAGAAGGCCTGGCAAGAACAGAAGATAGGGAAAAGAAGGAAGGCACGTCGCCCCTCTCCGAGGTTCTGAAGCCGGGTGAGGAGGGAGAGGAAGAGGGGAGCCAAGGCCTTGGAGAAGATGACTTGGTAGACCTTTCCGGGCCAACTACGGTCGAGGACGATGCAGTCCCTCCTGAGGGCATAGAAAGAGACTCCGGCCCGGAGGAAACAGGCCCTGACGAGGAGCCTAAGGGGGAAGAGGAAGGCATGCAAGGCGGAGAAAAGGCGGTAGAGGAGACCTTCGCCCCAGGGGACAGAGAAGGCTTTGAACATACCTTTGAGACCAATGCCCTCTCCTTCGAGGCGCTTGGAGAGAGGGTGGCCGATGAGCAGGAAGGGCCTGATGCCGGCCCTTCAGAGGAGGCTGATGAGATAATGCCCGGGGGGGCGGAGACAGAAAAACTTGACCTGAACTTCGAGATAGGAGAGGGCGACTTCCCCGCGGAAAAACCTGACTTCGGCGTCAAGGAAGAGTGGGAGACCCTGCCAGAGGGACCATGGTCGAGTAGTACTGACGAGGCCAAGGAAGGCAAGGAGAGCGAGGACCTGCCCCTTGAGCGCATGGAGGTCTCTACCCTGGCCGGCACCGGAGAACACCCCGAGCCAAGAGGCCCAGGGGATGCGGATTCAGACAAGGAACGTTCCGAAGGAGTAGAAAAGTCTTCCCATGGAGAAGAGACCGGTGATGAGACCGGTCCTGCGACGGAAGACGAAGGGGCCGCCTCCAGTGGAGAAACCACCGCCGATGAGGCCAATACATTTGTCATTCCTGATGTTCCACCCGAGGTGGAACGCATCAAGGGCACTGGAGTTGCCAGGGCTATTGCGATAGTCATCATAGTACTGGCCATAGCAGGCGGCGTGGTCTACATGAAGACCAGGCCCGAGAGCCCGCTAATGGTGCCTCCACCCCTGGAGAGGACCATCGAGATAAAGTCGACCAAGGGATACTACGTTCTCAACAAGGAAGGGACGCGGTTCTTTGTCATAGAGACCATGGTGAGAAACATGAGTGACGGGCCTGTGAAGATAAAAGGAGTGCGGGGCATGGTCATGGATTCTTCTGGCAGGGAGATGGCGAGAAAGACGGTATCTCCAGGCAGGGTGGTGAGCAGGGGAGACCTGAGGCAACTACCTGTGAAAACTCTCCTTCGCTCCTTCCGGGACACCTCTGAGGCCACCATGCCCAAGAGGGCGGTCATTCCTACCATGGTAATCTTTCCGGACCTCCCAGGGAGTGTAGCCGAGTACGAGGTGGATATTCTCGGCTGAGGCCGCGCCTGTAGGCGGGGGGGATGACGCGCAGGTGACGAGCGGGGATACGCGGGGGACTGGGAGGCGGGAGCAGGAACGCAGGGGCGGATACGCGGAGGCGGGAACCTTGGGAAAGACGATTGGCCGCATCGCGCTGTGGACAGCATCACCGGTCGGCGCTGATGTTGGAACGAGGGGGGGATCGGGTGGCACTGGGGGGCACAAATGGGCCCATGGCAAGGGGGGGGAGGACAGGCAGAGAGGATTTGTAGCGAGAAGTCTTGTGCAGTTACGGGCTGGGCCCTGAGAAGGTGAAGGTCTTTTGGGTATAAAGAAAGGGGTTGGTGGTAAGAAAAAAAGGCCTGCCACAGATTGAAGGCAGGCCCGAATTCTTATTACAAGGCTGCAGGTACGTTACATCATATATAGGCGTTTTCGTGTGAAGTAATGTCAAATCGCCAGCCACAGCCATGCTGACCGTGTTTGGCAAATCCAAGAGGGGCCTGGGCCCCTTACTTCTTTTCTTCCTTTGGAGTAATGTCTATCTCATTATCTCCTGCGGCCTGCTTGAAGTTCTTGATGGCCTTACCCATACCAGAGCCTATCTCGGGTAGTTTACCTACGCCAAAGAGTATGAGTATTATGACCAGTATAACTACAAGTTCCGTTGTTCCGAGTCCAAACATGGGGTTTCTCCATAATGTTCTTGAAAAAAAGCGGGTGGTGTTGGGTTTTCCCCTCTCAACACCCTACAGGGACCTTGCCACCTTAGAGGCCGGGCAGAAGGCCCAGGGCCAGGGTGGACTTCCCCTACCAGACCGGTAGATGGACTTATTGAAAAAATAGAGACCCTGCGCTGCCTTGACGAACTCTGGCGTGTTTCCCTACCAGAAGGGCCGAAGAATTAATCCTGGTTGTCTGACTCGTCCCAAGAGGTTCGCTGGAGCGGCTTCCTGCCAAAAGACCGAAGATTCCGGGATTTTCACTCGTAAAGGGTCTTGCAGAAATTTTCTCAGAATAAGGTTACTGTGTCAACAAAAAAATCCTCCATGCCGGGGCCCCAGGGCCTGCGGTACTTTCTCATTTTTTCCTTTCTCATGCACACCGCCCTGCTCTGGGCTTTCATCGTGCTCGGGCCGCGCCTGGGGTGGTTCAAGGGCATGGGCCGGGCAGACAATAAACCCGAGTATGTGCAGATCGTTGAACTGCCGCCAGGCTACAAGGCCCCCAAGACCGGCCTCGAGCCGCCGAAGAAACCACGGCGGTACGCAGACCAGACAAGCGTTGTAGAAAAAGAGGAGATCCCAGGAGGCCCGGCACTTCGCATAAGGCCGCTTCCGGGCGCCGCCACTCCCAAGGCCAGAAAGAGCCCTGGAAGACATGCCTCGCCAGGCGCAAGGGCCGCGAAGAAGTCTCCTGGCGTGCGAAAACCAAGGCTCGTCTTCAAGACAAGAGAAGGCACCAGTACCAGGGGAGGCAAGGCGGGTCATGAAAAGGGCTCGGAAAAGACAACACTCGTTAAGGGGGTCAGGAAAGGCAGGGGAAAAGTGGCCGAGGAGAAAAAAGGTCTAATCGTTGAGCCCGGCAAGGGCGAAGTAGCCCTCGAGGGCCAGGAGAAAGAGGGATCGAGAAAGGGGGTTTCCAAGGGTACTGATAAGGCAAGGGCCCTTACCGCATCCAGTGGTAAGGATAAAGGAAAGGACCAGGGCAGACTCACGCCACACCCTGCCCCGGGGAGGCGGGGCGCCAGGGCCGTAACTCCGGCAAAGCCCAAGAGGCCCAATCTCCTGCTCAGCGATACGCGTCTCTCGGAACTATCCAGGAAATACCAGGGCTCTGGCCCGCAGACCAAGTCCAAGACCCTCAGGCTCAATACCTCGGAACTCAAGTACCAGGTCTACCTGATAGAACTCCGCCACAAGATAGAGCAGTACTGGGAGTACCCGCGTACAGCGGCCATGCGCGGCTGGGAGGGTAAACTCTTCATAGACTTTACGGTAAGACGCGACGGCACACTGAGCGACATACGTCTTGTGAGGTCATCGAGATACCCTGTGCTCGATGATGCGGCCATTACGGCCCTCAAACTTGCCGCGCCCTTTGCGGGTTTTCCCAAGGACTTTGATATAGATGAGATAAAGGTACACGGCCAGTTCGTCTACACGCTCATAGATCTGCCCCGGCAGGGGTATTGATGGGAGCGGAGCGCTGTAAGTTCTTGAAAGTGTAAGAAAAAAACGCGTTTTTTAGTCTCTGAACGATTCTGAGTCAAATTTTTCAGAGGTTTCTCAAGACAGGCCTTGCCTGTAAAGGGCGGCCTTGGTGAGAAGGGCGCCGGTGTTCAGGCCCCTGGCCTCCTTCCACCAAAGACAGCGAGTTCAAAGTACTTGAAGAAACAGTCCACCTCCTCGAAGCCGAGGTCCTCGAGCCACTGGCACTGCTCCCAAAGGCTCGAAAGGAACCCGGCCTCTCCCTCTACCCGCCTCTCGAAGAGGGCCCTTACCTCGTCGAAATTCCCGCCCTTCTTGGCCTCGTGGTAGGCCTTGAGGCGCTGGAGAAAGATATGATTGAAGATGCAACGGATCCTCTCTGAGGGCGGCGCCACGTGGTCGATGTTGACGAAGAGGCCCCCTGGCCTGAGAAGATTAAATACTTCGAGATATATGCGTTTTTTTATGTCTACGGGCTGATGATGAATGGCATAGCCAGAGACGATGAGATCGAAGTGGCAGAAAGAGGAGGCCTTGCGTACGAGTTCAGGCCAGTCATGAGCAGTAAAGTCGGCCTCCACGAACTCGGTACGGCCGCTGTACCGATGGAGCACCACTCCTGCCTTATCGAGCATTGGACGGGAGAAGTCGAGGAGCACGGCCCTGGCCCGGGGATGGGCCTCAAGTACATGGGAAGAGAGGATGCCGTCACCAGAGCCGAGATCGAGGAAGACTCCTATATCTTGCCCCTCGATGAGGCTCAACATGGTATGGATCTGGAGGTCAAAGCAGGGTATGGCCCCTCGAATGCCCTCGAGAAAGACCCTTACCTGCTCATCTCTCTTCCATTCCTCATCAACACGCTTCACAATGACTGCTCCTCTCTGAAAGACAAGATATGAAAAAGGCCCCTTCCCGCCTCAACCTGCGGTACGGGACCGATCCTCTCCAGACTCTGCCACCCCCCCTTGCCCCTTACGCACCACTACACCCCGATACCCCCATTCACCCCGCGGTCCCCGCTACATCCCGCTGCCCCCATTGTCGCCCTCACCTCCCTGCCCGCTTTACCCCTCCAGCCCCCAC
>CAYOVP010000077.1:0-6871 GCA_964407495.1 uncultured Thermodesulfobacteriota bacterium | reverse complement strand
AAAAAAAGAGCCGCGCGGCGTCTGCCACGCGGCCTTTTGATTTTTCCGTAACCGAGTATCGTAGAGGAGACTTCATGGTCTCCAAGGCCATGGTCCTGAAGGCCCTTGGAGATAAGAGCGAGGGAGATTATCCCTCCTTGTCTGATGTGAGCCAGTAATGACCGTTCTCCCTCTCGAAGAGGGCGTTCTTCTCGAGCAGATGCTCGAGGCCTGCCTGAAAACCATAGGTCCTGAACTCATCGAGCATATCGCCAAGGGACTGGTACTGTCGTATGGTCTTGTACTCGCTCCATGATACTGCAGGCGGCAAGGGCTCAGGGCTTGAAATGGATATCGTCCTCCGCCTCCGCCTGTGCCCTTGCAGACGCGACTTTTTCTTCCGATCTGTAGAGTATTTCATAGGCCCTCCCAAGTGAAATTCTATGACTCTTCGCTATTACACGCATATGCGTACTCCAGTAGTGGTACTCAACGAAGACTGCACGCTCCCTGGGGGAGAGGTCGGCCAACGGCCAGAGGAGGTCTCTGAGGCTGACCCCCTCCACGTTCAGGCGCTCACAGAAGATATCCATGTCTAATTTTGTCTTCCCGTCCTCTTTCAATTCTTAAGAATTCCGTACCAGTCAGACCACCGAAGACCAAAAAAAGCCCATTCCCCTTGTAAGTCAAGGGGAAGAAAGGGCATGGTACTTCGACGGATTATAGGGAAAAGGTTGATGAGATGATGCTACGCCGGGCAGAAAGCAGAAGCGCGCTGCCTGCGTCTATCCATCACTTCATTGTCATCGCCACATTGGTTTGGTCTTATAATGTTCAAGATAATCAGGCCAAGATGCATATTAACCATTCATGATAAAAATTATACACTATATTTAGGTTATCGTCAAGAACTTATTTATAAAAATATGTTCTTTTTACGAACATAAAGGCCGCCGCATCTTACTACAACAACAGGCCTTTAACTCGTAACAGTGGAAAATACTTATTTTTTTAGTAAGAGGGGGGGGGGAATGCAGAAGAGATCAGACAAGATGACGCAAGACTCTCAGACCGCGAACCTGAAGTGCATGATGTCGCCGTCCCTGACGACATAATCCTTGCCCTCCATACGCACGAGGCCCTTCTCGCGGCAACCTGCCTCACCGTTATACTTTATGAAGTCTTCATAGGTTATGACCTCGGCCTTGATGAAGCCGCGCTCAAAGTCGCTGTGTATTACGCCGGCGGCCTGGGGGGCCTTGGAGCCCTGGCGCACTGTCCAGGCCCTTACCTCCTTCTTGCCGGCTGTAAAGAAGGTTATGAGCCCGAGGAGGCTGTAGGCCGCGTGGGCGAGCCTGTCGAGGCCCGATTCCTCGAGGCCGAGGCCATCGAGAAACTCGGCCCTCTCCGCCTCATCCATCTCCGAGAGTTCGGCCTCTATGGCGCCGCACATTGCCACAAACCCGCCACCGAGACGCTCGGCGGCCTCGCGGACGCTCTCTGCGGCCTCGCCAGTGGCATCGAGGTCGTCCTCACCTACGTTCGCAACATATATGACGGGCTTTGCCGTTATGAGGGACAGGTCCTTTACAAGGGGACGTGTCTCATGGGTAAGTATGCTCCTGGCGGGTCTTCCTTGCTCGAGGGCAGACTTGAGTTCTTCATATATGCCAAGAATACTGCGCGCCTCCTTGTCGCCTGTCTTGGCAAGTTTCTTCGTCCTCTCGTATCTTCTTTGGACGGTATCGAGGTCGGCGAGCATGAGTTCTGTCTCTACTACATCGATATCATCGAGGGGGGAAATCTTTCCGGCAACGTGAACCACGCCGGGGTCGCTGAAGCACCTCACCACATGGGCTATCATCTCCACCTCGCGGATGTTGCCAAGAAAACGGTTGCCAAGGCCCTCTCCCTTCGAGGCTCCTCGTACAAGGCCGGCTATGTCGACGAACTCCACGGCAGTGGGCGTAACCTTCTCGGGCTCTACGATGGCCGCGAGCCTCAGAAGACGCTCATCTCGAAGCGCAACCATGCCAACGTTGGGGTCAATGGTGGTGAAGGGATAGTTGGACGAGGCCGCTCCAGCCCTTGTCATGGCGTTGAAGATGGTGGACTTGCCAACATTGGGAAGCCCCACTATGCCGCAGTTGAAACCCATGAGAAAAACCTCAAAGAAAAGGACTTAAGAGAAGGAAGCGGCCCTTGGCCGCGTATTGAAAGATCCCGCTTTCTTCTGGAAAAGAAAGGGGGGCAAATAAAACCAGTTCCAGCGGCCAGAGGCCGCTGGAAACAAGGGGCAGAATGGCATAGGGACTGCCCCGGCCTCTGCCAGAATAAAAACCGGGGCGGTAATCTTCCCCACCCCGGCTCAATACTTCATTCAACCGACTCAGACAAGAAGTGGCGCTATTATGAGCGAGACTACGCTCATGAGTTTTATGAGGATGTTCATGGAAGGCCCCGAGGTGTCCTTGAAAGGGTCTCCCACCGTATCTCCAACAACGGCGGCCTTGTGCGCGTCCGAACCCTTTCCGCCATGTATGCCGCCCTCTATGTACTTCTTGGCGTTGTCCCATGCACCACCTGCGTTGGCCATGAAGATGGCAAGGAGCACGCCTGTCACCGTGGCACCGGCGAGCATGCCGCCAAGGGCAAAGGGACCGAGCAGGAAACCGACGATAATGGGCATGAAGAGGGCGATGACGCCTGGGAGTATCATCTCGCGAAGGGCCGCCTTTGTGCTTATATCTATGCAACTCTCAACATCGGGCTTCACGCCTTCCTTGCCCTCGAGTAGGCCGGGGATGTCCCTGAACTGGCGTCTTATCTCGTTTACCATCTTGAAGGCGGCCTTGCCGACGCTGGTCATGGTGAGAGCGCCTATGAGGAAAGGCAGGGTGCCGCCGATGAAGAGTCCGATGACGACCTTGGGGTCTGTGATGACTATATCGAAACTATGGCCAAGTTCCTTTGTGATGGCCTGGCTGTAGGCCGAGAACATGGCAAGGGCCGTGAGCGCAGCCGAGCCTATGGCAAAGCCCTTGCCTATGGCGGCTGTGGTGTTACCAAGGGCATCGAGGCTGTCCGTTATCTCGCGGACGTCTTTTCCAAGTCCGCTCATCTCCGAGATGCCCCCAGCATTATCGGCTATGGGCCCGTAGGCATCGACGCTCATGATAATACCTGTTGTGGCGAGCATCCCAACAGCGGCTATGCCTATGCCGTAGAGGCCGGCAAAGTAGTTGGCTATGAAGATGGCCACGCAGATGGAGAGGAGGGGAAGGACCGTGCTCTCGAGCCCCACGGCAAGGCCGCTGATGATATTGGTGGCAGGCCCTGTCTCACTGGACTTTGCTATGCGGTACACAGGCTTTGATGCCGTATAGTACTCGGTGATGAGGCCTATGGCAATGCCGCAGATACAGCCCGCAAAGACCGCCACGTACACGGAGACAGCGACGTGCGAGATAAAGGTGCTGAAGAAACCAAGAAAGAGAAAGGCGCCTGTGGCCACGAAGGTAGCGTACCTTAGGGCCGCCGCCGGGTTGAACCTCTCCAGGTAGTTCATGGCCGCTATGCCTATGACCGATGAGATAAGGCCCATCATGGTAAGGATGACGGGGTAGGACATGAGGGCCGTGCTGGTGCCGAGTCTCGATGCCGGTGAGCCTGCGATAACTGTGGCGCCAAGGGCGATGGTGGCTATGATGGAGCCCACGTATGACTCGAAGATGTCGGCTCCAAGGCCGGCAACGTCGCCAACGTTGTCGCCCACGTTATCGGCGATAACGCCGGGGTTACGCGGGTCGTCCTCGGGGATACCGGCCTCGATCTTTCCCACAAGGTCTGCTCCCACGTCAGCGGTCTTTGTGTATATGCCGCCTCCTACCCTGGCAAAGAGGGCTATGGAAGAGGCGCCCATGGCAAAGCCATTGATTACAGCGGCAGTCTCCGGGTAGCCGTAGAAGAAGAAAAATATCCCTATGCCAAGAAGGCCGAGGCTGGCCACAGAGAGTCCCATGACCGATCCGCCGAGAAAGGCCACGCTCAGGGCCTTTCCAGCATTCGGTTTGTACTTTCTCGCGGCCTCTGCTGTCCGCACGTTAGCCTTGGTGGCCGCCTTCATGCCGAAGAAGCCGGCGAGCATGGAGCAGACGGCGCCGGCAAGGTAGGCTACAGCCGTGGCAAAACCGATGAATATGGTAAGGAGTATGGCCGCGATGATGATGACAATGAAGAGTATGCGGTACTGGCTCTTGAGGTACACCATGGCGCCGTTGTGAATGAGGTCGGCGATACCTCGCATTTTTTCATTGCCTACAGACTGGCGGGTGACAACCGAGTAAAGGATGCCCGCCAGTATGAGCCCCCCGAGACCGAGTAGAGGCGCGAGCGTAGTAAGAAATCCCATGATTTTTCTTAACTCCTTTCGTAAATCGTTTTACGTAAAAAAAGGGGGCCATCGCCGGAAACACGGCCCGTTGACCTCTCAATTGAACCTGTTCATCGCGCTCTCGATGCCTTCCTCCACAAGAACGTCAAGGGAGTCAACTGCGCGT
The DNA here is from genome assembly GCA_964407495.1 of uncultured Thermodesulfobacteriota bacterium. Classification (GTDB taxonomy): domain Bacteria; phylum Desulfobacterota; class GWC2-55-46; order GWC2-55-46; family JADFVP01; genus JAJRZX01. Next base: position 2,333 of record CAYOVP010000077.1, on the reverse strand, counting down.
TCGAGCATGTCTTCGAGGGCCTCACGTTCGGAGGGCCCGAAGGGACCGAGTACATGGGAGGTGAGGTCGCCTCCTGAGGGCCTTCCTATGCCGAGCCGTATCCTCGGGAACTCCTTGGTCCCCAGGTGCTCGATGACCGAGGCAAGCCCCCTGTGTCCACCACTACCGCCGCCGGGCTTGATCCGGAGCGTTCCCAGGGGCAGGTCGCAGTCGTCATAGGCCACGACAACATTGCCCGCAGGTATACTGAACTTTCGCGAAAAGGCCGCAACAGCCCTGCCGGAGAGGTTCATGTACGTCTGCGGTGCGATGAGCACAACAGGCTCGCCAGATAGATGTCCGCGCCCCCAGACGGCATCGAGAGAACGCATGGAGAACCTTATGCAATGACGCTCTGCGAGCCTCTCTATGAACATGAACCCCACGTTATGACGCGTCCCGGCATACTCTCGGCCCGGGTTACCAAGGCCCGCGATAAGTAGCAATGCCCTTTTCCTGTATGAGTACTGCGCGCCCCTCCTGAAGGGGCCTGTAATCTGTGCCAGCCAGGCGGCACTGCGCCCTTATTCCTCGGAGCCCTTGTCTTCCTTTTCCTCGAAACTCTTGGCCAGTTCCTCCTCGGCCTCCTCGCCTGTCACGGCTTCGGCCTCGGCAACAGGGGCCACTATGGAGACCACGGTTGCCTCTGGGTCGTCCTTGAGCCTTACGCCATCAGGAAGGGGGATGTCCTTCAGATGAAGGGCCTCGCCTATGCCAAGTTCCGTAATATCCACGTCGAGGCTGTCGGGGATGGCCCTTGGCATGCACTCCACGGTCATCTTGCGCGCGCCGTGCTGAACAATGCCGCCGAGGACCTGACCCTTGGCCTTGCCCGTAATATGCAGGGGTACATCCACTGTAATGAGTGTACCATAGACAACGTGTATAAGGTCTACGTGCTCTATGGTGTTTGTCACTGGGTGGCGGACCACCTCCTTGAACATGGCCGCCTTCTTTTCCTTGCCGTCAATATCGAGGGTAACGATGACATTGGCGCCGGCAGAGAGGTTGAGGACTCGTTCGAGTTCCTTCTTGTTAATGCTGAGGGGTAGAGAACTCTCTATGCCCGGGCCGTAGAGGACACCAGGCGCAAGGCCCTCTCTTCTCATCTTTCGGGCTGTTGCGCGGCCAGTTGCCTCCCTTATGCCAACGGGAAGGCTTATTTCTTCAATTTCCATGAGGATTCCTCCGTGTATCTCGTTAAGATGGTGCTCTATGTCTTTTTCAAAAATCTTCCTGCGAGGCCACTATTCATCATACGAAGAGAGAACTTATGGAGCCGCCGCAGTGTATTCTCTTTATGGCCTCGGCAAGAAGCGGGCCGATTGTGGCTACCTTTATCTTTCCCGAGGCCCTGCCCTTCTCGTCGAGAGGTATGGTATTGGTCACCACCACTTCTTTTATTGGCGATGCATCGAGGCGCTCTATGGCCGGCCCGGAGAGGACTGGATGGGTGCAACAGGCGTAAACCTCCTTTGCGCCGAACTTAACGAGTGCCGTAGCGGCCTGGGTAATTGTGCCTGCAGTATCTATCATATCATCGAGGAGTATGGCGGTCTTGCCCTCTACGTCCCCGACTACGTGCATCACCTCGGAGACATTGGGGGCAGAGCGCCTCTTGTCTATGATGGCTATGGTGGCCCCAAGCCTCTTTGCAAAGGCACGCGTGCGCTCAACCCCGCCTGCATCGGGTGATACCATAACGACTTCGTCGTGAAAACGAGACCTTACGTGTTCGAGGAGCACAGGGGTGGCAAAGAGATTGTCTACCGGGATATCGAAAAAACCCTGTATCTGCCCGGCATGGAGGTCCATGCAGACTACGCGCGTGGCCCCTGCCGCGGCGATGAGGTCTGCCACGAGTTTGGCCGTGATGGGTGTGCGCGGGGCTACCTTGCGGTCCTGCCGTGCGTAGCCATAGTAGGGTATGACGGCTGTAATGGAACCTGCTGAGGCCCTCTTCAGGGCGTCGAGCATGATGAGGAGTTCCATGAGGTTGTGGTTGCCGGGCTTGGAGGTTGACTGGACCACATAGACCTCGCGGCTGCGGACGCTTTCTTTTATGTCCACGGATATCTCGCCGTCGCTGAAGGTCCGTACCTCGGCATCGCCGAGTTTCACGCCCAGGTGCGAGGCAATCTCCTCGGAGAGAGGCCTGTTGGAGTTACCTGAAAATAGCCGTATGTTTTCCATCACTCGAGTATAGTCCTGCGCAGGGCCTCTGCCAGGGCAGAGGATACTGGCTGGGGCGGGAGGATTCGAACCTCCGAATGCGGGGATCAAAACCCCGTGCC
>CAYOVP010000076.1:0-7302 GCA_964407495.1 uncultured Thermodesulfobacteriota bacterium | reverse complement strand
ACCTGGGACCGACCGGTTATGAGCCGGTGGCTCTTCCAACTGAGCTATGGGCCCTCTTTGTGGGAAAAGGGGACTACAAGCCGGAAAAACAAAAGACCTTGCGCCCTTCAGTGAAGATAAGGTCCTTGTAAGAAACTTCCTCGCGCTTTAGGTCTGTATTCTATTCAAATAATGTCCGCCTTGTCAAGGTCTTTAGGGCAGGGACCGCCCCCTAAAGAAGCCCGGGTAGATGAATAGAGTAACCTTGGGGACTCTCTCCCCTTGAAACCATACCCTATCTCATGGAGGTGGAGGGGAGTGTGAGGGGACTATCCCGCTACCCGTCCCCCGCCTCAAGACCTCGGCGGGATTCTCTCCTGGCCCTTCGCCTGAGGTAGCGCCGGACAAAGGCCACCTCTTCTTCCCTGCTCGATATCCTGCCGTCGAGGCGGCGATGAAGGAGTAGATGCAAGACGCGGCCTATGTCCGGGCCCTGCTCCATGCCCAGGGCCAGCAGGTCCGAGCCCGTAAGTTCGGTGGAGACCATACGGAGGCGCGTAATATAAGTAGAGAGTTGCTTCCTCACCCCCTCGTCCGAGGTCTTTGCCATCATGTACAGGATACCCTCCATTGGGAGGGGCTCGAGAATGCGGTAGACCTCGCTGGGCCTTAGGGGGCTGGTACGGCTGAGGCGCCTCAAGGCCTTGAGATATTGTCTCCTGTTCTCTATTATCTCCACAGTCTTTCTTCCTGTAATTGAGAGCCTCCTTACTACGGCCATGAGCCCGGCCTCTTTGAGACAATCAGTGAGTACGAGAAAGAGTACTAACCATGGGGCGGCCTCCTCCCCTGTATAGAGGAGCCTGTACCAGGCGATTACCTCCCTGGCGCGCTCGAAGAGCGCCTCTCGCGCCTCGTCGAGAGTGAGTCCTGGGTCTATGACAGCAAGGAGCCCCAGGTCCTTGAGGCCCTTTATGGCCTTTGGAGCAGTGTCTTCCTCGAGTATGCTTCTCAGTTCCTCGAATATGCGGGGGCCGGACAAGTGACCAAAGACCCCAAGGCCAAGGGCCTTTTTTATGAGATTTCGCGTATGGGGCTCTATCTCGAAGCCGAACTTCACGGAGAAACGGACGGCCCGGAAGGCCCGTGTGGGGTCTTCCACGAAACTCAGGTTGTGGAGTACGCGTATCTTCCTTTCCTTTATGTCCCTCTGGCCGCCAAAAAAGTCTATGAGCCTGCCAAACCTCCCTGGGTTGAGTTCCACGGCCAGTGTGTTGATGATAAAGTCGCGCCTGTAGATGTCCAGTTTCAGGGAAGACTCCTCCACAGTGGGTAGTGCTCCTGGGCTCTCATAGTACTCGAGGCGCGCTGTTGCCACGTCTATCTTGAAGCCATCGGGAAATATGAGGACAGCGGTACGGAACCTCTTATGGGTCCTGACCCTGAGTTTCACCTTCCTTGCATAGGCGCGTGCAAAGGCCACGCCATCGCCGCCTTCTATTACTATGTCCACATCGAGGTTCTCGCGGTCGAGGATGAGGTCTCTGACAAAACCGCCCACCACATAGGCCCTGCACCCCAGGCCCTCTGCAACCTCTCCGATGGAGCGGAGTTTCTCCACGAGCCAGGCAGGGAGGCGGTCGTGCATGAGTTTGGTTATCATCTTTATCCTGGGCCTCTCGCCCTGCACCTCCTTCTGGAGGAGCCTCAGTATGTCCGTGCGTGTTATGACGCCCTTTACGGTACGACCGCTCACCACGGGTATGAGCCGCTGGCCGTGACGGATGAACATCTCGCGGATGTCTTCCACAGGGGTCTCGGGGTCTACACACTCGGCCTCTATGGTCATGAAGTCGCTCACTGGCGCCTCTCCAAGCCCGTGGTACATCGCCTTGTCAATGGTCTGCCTCGTAATTACCCCCCTGAAGAGGCCCTTCTCCAGCACGGGTATGGCGTTTATGTTGTATCTGCCGAGGATGGCGGCAACGCCTTTCATGGTGGCCCTACTCTCCACTGTAATGGGCGGAAAACTCATGATGTCCCGTGCCCTCTGAACAGAGGCAATGCCCTTTTTAATTGCATCGAGGAGCGCGGCCCTGGCCTCGGTAAGTGTTACGTCCTTGAGCGAGGCAGAGGCCGCATGCGCGTGCCCGCCGCCGCCTACTTCCTTGAGTATCTTTCCCACGTCAACGCCAGAACGCCTGGACCGCGCCACCACGTGCACCCTGTCTCCAGAGTCCACGAGCATGAAGAGCGTATCCATGCCCTCTATGTCCATCATCTTGTGGGCCAGAATGGAGATATCGCCTGTGTGGCGCGTGAATACGCCCTGTGTTATGACCAGATCGTGGCCGCCGTATGAGAGGGTGGTCCCGTTCTTCAGGAGTTCGTTCAGAAAAGAGACCTCCTCGGGCGTGAGTTCCCGCTTGAGCATGTCAGAGACCACTGTGAGGTCTGCACCCCTGGAGAGCAGGTACGCCGCAGTTTCCAGGTCTCTCACTGTGGTGGAGGGGTAGGTGAGGTTTCCTGTATCCTCGTATATGCCGGCCATGTAGAGTGTGGCTTCTTCCGGTGTAACCTCCATGCCCTTCCCGCGCAGGACCTCGACGAGAACAGTGGTGCTCGCCCCATAGGGCCGTATCACCTCGAGGGTGGGGGTGAGTCCAGTGCCAGGGCCGGGGTGATGGTCAAATACGTGTACCTCGACGCCCTGGCGCGAGGCCGCTTCTCCTATCTTTCCTGTCCTCGCCGTGCCGTGCACATCCACGAGCACAACACGGTCTATTGTTGCAAGGTCGAGATCCTTTATCTTCTGAAAGGTATGACCTGTTGGCAGGGTAAAGGCGCCCCCTCTTGTTCTGAAGACCGCCCGTACGGTCTTCTCCAGCGAGGGCGGGAGGACGAGAACCGCATCTGGGTAGAGTCTTTTTGCGGCAACCATGGACGCTATGGCATCGAAGTCCGCGTTGCTATGAGAGGCTATGACTTCCATGACCACATATTAGCATACTTGAAACGCAGGTAACAGGCCCGATGGCGGAGCAGGAGAAGGAGAGAGCGCTTGAACCCCATGCCCGTCCACTTGGTGAGAAAAAAAGACCGCCACTCGGAAGAGGGACGGTCTTTTTTTTGGGTGATTTGGGGATGCTCAGAAGAGGAACTTTCTCTTCCTGAGGCTCTTTTTTTTCTTCTTGTCTTCTTTCTTTTCTTTCTTCTTTTCCTTTTTCTCTTCCTTTTTCTTGTCCTTGCCTGTTATCCAGTCTGGCACCTTGGGTGCCTGAGAGTGGCACCTGTAGCAGTCTACGAGAGGGAATGCGACCTTGCCGTGGCATGCACCGCAGTACTGGCCCTTCTGTATCTTGATCATATCCATACCAGGGTTGCCGCCTTTCTTCGGCTTAAAGCGCCCTGGGTGACAGGACTTGCAGTCAAGCCACTCGGTATGGGCTCTGTGCGGGAAGACCACTGGCGGCGGGCCAGGCGCATACTTTGCGGCAGGCATGACGATATCCTTGTCAAGGGACTTGAGTTTTCCCGTACCGTCCACCGAGGCCACTGGGTTTATACTTCCGTCGCGCAGGGCCTTGACCCAGTTGACCTTGTTCCCAAAATTATCAGTGGGCATATCCTTCACAACGTACGTGAAGCGCGAGTTCTCGGGCACCTTCTCTCCAAGGGAGTGACACCGCAGGCACTTGTCGGGGCCGAATGAATCGGTGCCATTGTGACAGGCCCCGCATTTCTTACCAGCCTCTACGTCGGCCTGCGTAACGTCGGTGCCGCCGGCCTTCCAGGCAAAACCGAGTTCAGTATGACAGACATTACATGTATAGAACCGCCTGTGCGACCAGTGCTCGAAGACCACGGGGGAGACCGGGTCTGTATCCTTGATATTATTTTTCATTATGACGTTGCCGTACCACTCGGGCGGTGTAATGGGGTGGTACTCGCCGCCATGAAGGGTCTCGGCCTTCTCGAGGGCAATGGCAGTGCCGGCAGGCAGCACCGCAAAGATGGCGCAGACGATAAAAGATAGAAAGATTGGGCGCAGGGACTTCACTCTGAAAGACCTCCGGTAAAAATTTTTTAAGCCCCTTCTCAATCTCACCCGAACCCAGAAGGGTGAGAAACGAAGGAGCCTGTCTATGTTTTCCTTCCCTCTTCTCAGTATCCCCTGTGACAGGCTGAACAGAGCCTGAGGTAATCCGTTCTCAGCATCTTGGGATAGGCCGACTTGTTATGGTTGTCATGGCAGGTATAGCATACCATCCTGCCATCGAGGCTCAATGGCATGAGCCTGCTTATATTGATACCCGGTCGTTCGCCTATGGGATGCTTGGCAACGGGGTGGTTGCCAAGATACCCCTCATGACATCGTGTACAGACGGTTACGGCATCGAACTTCAGATCAGGCACCTTCTGCTTGTGGCAGTAGGCGCAGGCACTCTCGTCGGAGTAATCATGAGGGCTGGGGTTTGCGGCCAGTGCCCCTCTTCGCAGGACAAAGGCAAGCGTAAGACTCAGCATCAAGACAAAGACAGCCCCTCCTGTGCACCTGCTTAGTCTTCTGAGCATGGTTCCACCCCCCATGGGCCCATCGTGAGCCCCTTGTTGGCGCCTCAATGGCCATGACGCCTGATGCCCTGATGCTGTCTCGCCAAGGCCTCAGTTCGAGCAGTCGGCTACTGTATTACAACTGTAAGTAGCCGTAACACCGTTCAGTATATTTGTAAAGTTATGCTTGCAGACCTTGTCTGTAAGCGTATTAACGGTTCTGAAGTAGAGTTGTGCGCCTGTTGTCGTAGTGGCTGGCACATAGGATTCTACGCAGGCACCATTCATGAGCCTGTAGCCGAGCGCGCTCGAACCAGGCACAGAACCTGCGGCGGCGTTACTGCCATGTATGCCCTTCATCATATTGTTGACAGAGTCGTAAGAGCCTCCATGACAGGTGAGGCAGAGGATGCCAAAGCCGTTACTGTCATTACCGAGCCCTACGCCGGTCTGGTAGAAAGGCGAGTTGAGACCAAGGCCGTCAACAGGGTGTGGTACGCGCGAGAAGTTGGCATTGGGCCCTATGTACCCCTCGTCACCGTACACGTCACGTCTGTGGCAATTATAACAGAAGTTCTTGATGGAGCCTACGCCTGTCTCGTTGCTCCGGAGTATCCACTTGTTGTTCGAGGCATGGGGCCCCTGCGGATCTGTAGCCTGGTCGGGGCCGTGGCAGTCCGTGCAAGTAATGGTAGACTCGTGCGTCACGTTATAGAATCCTGTCCGCGGCCCTATGCCAGGAAAATCTATATAAGTAAAGGTGTTGGTCAGGCCGAGACCATTTGCAGGCCAGTTGGGGTTTGCCGTGGAAAGGGGCCTGTTCCTGCCCTGGGCGAAGACAGGGTGGAAGCCCTCGTTGTTTATATTGAAGTCTTCTGTTATGTCAGATTCGCGGACAATGGTGCCGTCTGCGTTCCCAGAGGGAACATCCGGCGGCATTGTACCGTAGGCATAGTAGGAGTGGCACTTTATGCAGAGGTAGCCTTCGAGGTTGTCACCGCCTGGCGTAGTGGAGGTGAAGTCTACTACCTGGTACACGAGGGCAGGGCCAGAAGTCGGCCAGACCGTGGGTTTCACCCCCCAGGAGCCGAGGATATTGGGCCCGATGATGTTTCCGTTCAGGCCGCCCACGGTGTGGTTGCCAGTCTTGGCACCATGGGGGTTGTGGCAGTCCGAGCACTCGGCGTGCCTGTTGGTGCCGAGGTTTGTGGCAGTCTCGCGCACAGGGTCGCCGGCAAAGGCGCGTGAAGGCAGGTGGGCCCCGCTCACCCCTTTTACATCGTGCTTCGAGAGTTTCGTGGAGATGAGCGTATCTATATCCTTGGCGGCCACGTTGCCGTTGTGGCAGTTAAGACACGTCCATTCCTCGTCCTCTATGAGACCGGAATTTGGGTTCGTCCCCTTCAGGAGGCTCTTCCCTGCCATACCGCCGTGGCCGCGGTGACAGGCAAGACAGCTCTGCATCTGCGGCGTGTCATCGGCAAAACCCGCTGTTCCCATATCTATATGATAGGGGTTCTCGCCGTTCTGATTCCATGTGGCCGTGGACGTCCTGTGTACAGAGGGGTTGGTCGCCCAGTAGCGTTTGTCGTGACAGGCCTCGCAGAGCGTTCCGTTCTCGAGGCTCGTAACCATGAAGGCTGGGTACATGGTGCCATGGGGGTCATGACAACTCGTACACTGGACCATATTGTTCTTGTCGAGTTTGACCTCTGCCGGCAATGATGTGGCAGGCTTTATCTCCACGTTCGAGGGGTAGGAGAGGGAGTAGTCAAAGGAGAGCGGGTGGTCGTCGCGAAGGTCTGTGCCTATGTATGCAGTGGAGGCAGAGGTGAGTTTGCCGGCAGTGACGCCCGGGCCTGTAACAGGCAGGGTCACGGCGCCGGTTGCGCCCGTAAGGTTGAGGAGCGAGCCAATGGCTATGGTGCCGTCGTGGCAGGAGAGGCAGAGTTTCGACGAGCCCGTGGGCTGGCCCATGGTTGCCACAACAGTATCGCTCTGGTATACGTTATAATTGGCCCCAGAGTCGGCCCTGTTCCAGAGCGGACCCGAGGGGCTGGCGTTGTGCGGCGTATGACAGAAGACACATATACGCGTAGTGGTGACGGTCTTGACCTGGGCGCTGGAAAAGACGCTGAAGTTGTGCTTTGTGGCGGCAACGGTGGCATGGGCCGGCTGGGCCGGCATGGCGAGAAAGAGAAGGAGAGCCATGACAGGGCCGAAGACCCACGCAAGGACACCCATTGCCGCAGAGGCGGCCAAGGAGATGGGACTGCGATCCTCTATCCGCTCGGTGATGAAATCTTTCTTGCTCAACTCGACCTCCCCTCTATGACGACCGCTACCACCACAGAACAAGGCTTAGGTGCCCAACTGACCTGTCGCCCCAAGGGGCCTTGGCCTCCTGGTTCGAAAAAGATGCTATTGCTTTGCCCCCACTCCGCAACTGGCCCGCTGAAAAACATAGAAGGGGCTCACTTTCTTACGATTGGAGCCTCGGCCATACCTCTCAGAGGACCTCTTCCCCCTTTCGCCCCTCTCTCGCCCCCGTCATCCACCTTGCCCATCTTACTCCCTACTGCCTTCGACCCCATCTCCCCCCCCTTCGCGCCCCGCTTATTCCCTTCACCCCCTTCCCCCCTTCTCCCCCCTTGCCATCGTCTCCCCACTTGCCACACGGTCCTGACTGCCCTTGTATCTCCCTGAAGATTATTCTGTTCTTCACCCCTGTAAAGGTTGCGTACCCTTTACCCGCTGCCCCCTTTACCC
>CAYOVP010000075.1:0-7438 GCA_964407495.1 uncultured Thermodesulfobacteriota bacterium | reverse complement strand
CGGCCTTTGCGTTTGTGTAGAGTATGGGAAACTCTATCTGGTCTTCCGAGGCCCCAAGGTCTATGAAGAGATCAAAGACCTCGCTCACCACCTCGTCTATACGGGCATCACTCCTGTCTATCTTGTTTATGACGAGTATTACGGGAAGGTCCTTTGCGAGGGCCTTTTTTACCACGAAGCGCGTCTGGGGCAGCGGACCCTCGCTTGCGTCCACGAGGAGTATGACGCCGTCAACAAGGTTGAGGCTCCGCTCCACCTCGCCGCCAAAGTCGGCGTGCCCCGGGGTGTCCACTATGTTTATCTTCACGTCTTCGTAAAAGACGGCCGTATTCTTTGCCATTATGGTAATGCCGCGCTCGCGCTCGAGGTCCATGGAGTCCATTACGCGCTCGGCCACTTCTTCGTTCTCGCGGAATGTCCCGCTTCTTGCGAGCATGGCGTCAACAAGGGTTGTCTTGCCGTGGTCAACATGGGCTATGATGGCGATGTTTCTGAAGTTTTCTTTTCTCATTAAATGTTTCTACCTTGTTGATTAAAGTGTGGTGCGCCAAGAGGGCCTGCGGGCCCCGGCAAGGCTTTTATATTATATTCTATCATGGAAAGGGCGAAATGGACGGATAAGCGATGTTTTTCAGCAGTTGGACCTGCCCCTTTTCTCGAGATACTTCTGGTGGTACTCCTCGGCGGGGTAAAAGGCGGCGGCAGGCCCAATCTCCGTTACTATGGGGGCGCCAAGGCCGCCCGACTCTTCGAGGGCCTTCTTGGAAGCAAGGGCTAGGCGCTTTTGTGCCTCAGAGTGGTAGAAGATTACGGAGCGGTACTGCGTGCCTATGTCCGGGCCCTGGCGGTTCAGGGTGGTGGGGTCGTGTATTGACCAGAATACCTCAAGAAGAGCGCTGTAATCCGTTACCTCGGGGTCGTACTCGATGCGCACCACCTCGGCATGCCCTGTGCCGCCTGTGCAGACGTCTTCATAGGTGGGGTCTTCTGCCCAGCCGCCGGAATACCCCACACAGGTCTTTACCACACCGGGCACTCTTGAAAAAGCGAGTTCCACGTGCCAGAAACAGCCGGCCCCAAAGGTGGCAACCTCGATTTTCGCCTCATCCCCTTTCATGCTCAGGCCCCCTTTTTTTCTTCCATGAGGCGCTTGAGTTTCTCCACCGCCGTAAGGGCGTCGCCCCCGTACTCGTCTGCGCCTATCTTCTTTGAGAAGTCCTCTGTCACAACGGCGCCGCCCACTATGGTGGTCACCTTTATGCCGCGCTCGCGGAGTTTCTTTATGACATTATCCATCTCCATGACCGTGGTTGTCATGAGGGCCGAGAGCCCCACAACATCTACCTTGCGTTTCACGGCCTCTTCAAGTATGCGCTCGGTGGGGACGTTTTTTCCAAGGTCTATGACCTCGAAGCCGTGGTTCTCGAGGAGCGTTGCCACGATGTTCTTTCCTATGTCATGGATGTCGCCTTCCACTGTGGCAAGGAGTACGCGCCCCAGGCTTGGCCCCTTCTTTTCCCTGAACTCCTTCTTGAGCCTTGCAAAGGCCATCTTCATGGTCTCTGCCGAGAGCATGACCTGCGGGAGAAAGTACCTGTTCGAGGCAAAGAGTTTTCCAACTTCATCGAGCCCTGGTATGAGGCCGTTGTTGCTTATGTCCATGGCGTCAAGGCCTTCGGAAAGGGCCTCTTCCACGAGGGCGGTGATGTTCTCCTTGTCGCCGTCGATTATGGCGTACTTGAGTTTGTCGCGTATGTCCCTTATCTCGCGCTCGGCCCCGGCCGGGGCCCCGGCCTTTTCACCCTTCTTGTCTTGGCCAGTAGTTTTCTCCACACAGACTTTCCGGGTGGCTGCATACTTTATGAACCTCTCGGCGCGTGTGTCCTTTCCCACGAGCACGGTCGCGGCATGGTATGCGTCCATCATGGCCTGGGTCTTTGGGTTGAGGATGGCTGAGTCGAGGCCTGCCGAGATGGCCATGGAGAGAAAGTGCGCGTTGATGAGCCCTCGGGCCGGCAGGCCGAAGGAGATGTTGCTAACACCGAGCACTGTTGCAAGGCCCAGTTCCTTTTTTACGAGCCTTATGGCCTCGAGGGTAGTTAGAGCGCTATCGGGTACAGCGCTCACGGTCATGGCAAGGCAGTCTATTATGACGTCTTCTTTTCTAAGGCCTGCTTTGAGGGCCTCATTGAGGATGGTCTCGGCTACGCGAAGCCGCGCCCCGGCGGTCTCTGGAATCCCGCTGTCGTCGAGCGTGAGGCCGAGGACAGCTGCGCCGTAGCGCGCGGCAAGGGGCAGTATGGTCTCGAGTTTCTTTTTCTCACCGCTTATGGAGTTTACGAGCGGGCGGCCGTCCACGGCCTTGAGCCCTGCCTCCATTGCAGCGTCATTCGAAGAGTCTATTACAATGGGGAGGCGCGAGTTGTCGTTCACCGCGAAGACGGCCATGGTCATGGACCCGGCCTCGTCAACGCCGGGCACCCCTACGTTCACGTCAAGGGCATGGGCACCCGCCGCGGTCTGTTCGCGGGCCTCTCTTCTTATGCCAGTTGTGCGGCCCTGGCGTATATCCTCGGCAAAGGCCTTCTTTCCCGTGGGGTTTATGCGCTCTCCTATGATGATGGGGGGCTGTCCTGCGCCAAAGAGCGTTATATCCGTCCTGCTTGCGAGGGCCCCGAAGTTTTTTGGTATTATTTTAACGGAGTTGCCTGCGCGAAAGGCCTTCGCCATTTCGCGGATATGATCCGGCGTGGTGCCGCAGCAGCCTCCGAGCACGCGCACTCCCTTCTCTACAAAGGCCTGCATATGGGCAGCCATCTCAGTGGGTGAGTCAGGGAAGATGGTCTTGCCCTCCTCGAGGCGCGGCAGACCGGCGTTGGGCTGTGCCATGAGGGGCAGGTCCGTTACTTCTCTCATGGCTGATATGGCCGTCAGGATTCCCTCTGAGCCGAGGGAGCAGTTGGCGCCAAGACAGTCGGCCCCAAGGGCCGAGGCCGTTACGGCAAAGGCCTCTGGCGAGGTGCCGAGTACGGTCCTCATGGTCTCGTCAAAGGTCATGGTAACTGCCACGGGCAGGCCCAGCGACTTGGCGGCCATTATCGCTGCCTTTACCTCGCGTATGTCCATCATGGTCTCTATGAGAATGAGATCGGCCCCGCCCTCGCGGAGCGCCCCTGCCTGGTCGGTGAATATTTTTACGGCCTCGTCAAAGGAGAGGTCGCCAACGGGTTCGAGAAAGGCCCCTGTGGGGCCCATGTCTCCTGCAACGAGGCCAGCGGTCCCGGCGGCCTCGCGGGCAAGGGCAGCGGCCTTTGAGTTTATCTCGCCGAGTCTCCCCTCGAGGCCGTATTCGCGGAGTTTCACGGCATTGGCCCCAAAGGTGTTGGTAGTGATTATGTCGGCCCCGGCGTCCCTGTAGGCGCAATGGACCTTGAGGATCATCTCAGGAGAGGTGAGCACAAGTTCGTCAGGGCATCCCCCTGGCTTCATGCCGAGTCTCTGGAGCATGGTGCCCATGGCCCCGTCAAAGACGAGGACGCCCTCAGCGAGGGCTTTTCTGAATCTATTGGTCATTATTATGAAGACTCCGTTTAGTTTTCATTGCAGGTGATTGTATCCTGTTAGATGGGGCGAGGCAATGATTTCTCCACTTTCTTTTGGAAAAAAGAAAGTGGAACAAAGAAAACCAGTTCCAGCGGCCAGGGGCCGCTGGAAAAGAACTTGTTTGACCCTCTCCTATCCTGTCCTTACCCCATAGAGTGAGTATCTTGCACCTGCGCACCCTCCAAGTCTCTTCTCTATCGTCTCTATGGCAAGGGGACTGTTATCGATCCCGATCCACTTGCGGCCGAGTTTCTGGGCGGCAACGAGCGTCGTGCCAGATCCCGCGAATGCGTCGAGCACGACGTCGCCCTCGTTGCTGGATGCGCGGATTATCCGCTCTAGGAGGCCCTCTGGCTTCTGCGTGGGGTAGTTTGTCCTTTCGTCTGCCGGCAGGTGCATGGCGTCTGGTATGTCGTCCCAGACATCTCCTACGAGTTTTTCCTCGAAGAGATAGCCGTCCTCCTCGCGTACAAAGTACTTTATGCGTATGCGTCCTGTGCGTGTTCGGTAGATGCGGCCCTCTTTTTCGAGGCGCTCTATGCTCTTGTCCGTATAGTCGCCGCGGGGCGCTGTCTTGAACCAGCGGCCCTCAGCGTCCCGGCTGAAGCCCCTTGTTCCGATGGGTAGGCGTCTTTCCCTGGTAACCCTCTTGAAGAGGTGCTCTTTCTTCCTGTACAGGAGTATGGTGTCGTGGTTGCGGGCAAATCGGCGCGCAACGGCCTTTGCCCCCCTGCCCCCGTAGTGCCAGATTATCTCGTTGAGGAAGTTCTTCTCCCCAAAGACCTCGTCCATGACCACGCGCATACGGTGGCTCATCCTCCAGTCGAGGTGCAGGTAGATGGAGCCCTTTTCCGTGAGGAGTTCTCTCAAGAGCAGGAGCCTCGTACGCATGAACTCGATGAACTCGGCGCCGCGAATCCTGTCGCCATAGGCATGGCGGCCAAGGCCGGATGAGTACCTCGCGCCAGAGGCGAAAGGCGGGTCGATGTATACGAGGCGTACCCCCTTGCTCTTGTCGGCGTTTCTGATGAGACCCTGGTCTCTTCCTTGCAAGAGGGCCTTCAGCGCAAGGAGGTTGTCCCCGTGAATGAGCGCGTTGGGGCACGGTGGTTCCAGGGCAACGCCAGGGGGTGCAGGGTCAGGGGGCCCAACCTCGGACGCTGGCCAGGACCTTATTTTTTCGAGTTCAGGGGTCAATGCTCGCTCCTCGTCTTTTGTGCTCAGATGGCGCCATGGCCCGGCCCTGCGGGGCTTGGCCGAGGGGGAAATGGGGAGCCTTCAACAAAAGACTTGATTTAGTTCTCATAATATAATACGAATAAGGATTGTCTTTAAAGTTTTTTCTCTGAACCGGGCAAGAAGGGCTGCATGTAGCAGGGAACCGGGGCCATGGAGGTTGACCAGGATGAGATCATACAGACACCACGTCTTCGTCTGTGAGGGCAAGCGTTGCGCCGCGAGGGGCGGCGGTAAGGTCCTCGACGAGTTCAAGGACCTGGTAAAGCACGGCAAACTCGAGGGCGTACGGGTCACGAGGTGCGGGTGTGTCAAGGTCTGCAAGGAGACAGAGCGAGAGGGCGAGTTTTCGCCCGTGGTGGTCGTATACCCCGAGGGTGTCTGGTATAAGAACGTGAGCGTAAGAGATGTCTCCGAGATAGCAAGCGAACACCTCAGGGAGGGCCGGGTAGTAGAGCGCCTTCTGCATTACAGGCTGAGTGGCAGTTGATCCCTTTTAGTTCCGGGTTTCTTGTCTTCGCCCCCCTCGTACTTACGTGTAAATCTTTTCATGACAAAAGGCGTATATTGATGAAGGGTCCTGCAACGAAAGAGTTCGTAAAGGTCTGTAAGGACCTGTTTTTCATTTTTTCCTTGTTCCTGCTTCTTCCGGCCAGCGCGCACACGGCAACGCTGAAGTTGGCCGTTCTCCCATGGAACGTGCACGCAGGCAAAGATATGGCCTTTCTTCGGGAGGCCTTGCCAGACATGCTCACCACGCGTCTCGGCTCGCAGGAGGGTATGAGCGTTGCAAGGGCTGACAGGGTCAAGGGGGCCCTTGCGGCAGTAAAGGCCGGAAGGGACATCGATGTCCCCATTGCCCGCGGTGTGGGCAGGAAACTTGACCTCGATTATGTTCTCTTCGGGAGCATTACGGTCATAGGAAAGGCCGTGAGCCTCGATGCATCGCTCCTCCATATCGAGGATGGAAAGGTTACCCCCTTTGCATCTTCAGGGCCGAGCCCGGACTCCATCGTGGCACTGGTGGATAGCCTCTCAGGGGAACTCGTGCATCACTTTTATCCAGAGAGGGCGCTTCCTCCCAAGGGGCCTACGAGGCCCACAAGCCCGCCTCCGGCGCCTCCTGCCGCACCTCTGCCAGGAGGGGCCGCCATGGGTCTTCCAACTACAAGCGTCGCAAAATCGCCAGGCGGTATTATTGTAAGACCTTCTGCAACAAAAGAGCGTAGTAGGGGTAACGCCGGGTTCTGGAAGAGCGGTCTCATAAAGGGAGAGTTCGTCTCTCTGGCCGCTGCGGACCTCGACGGCAACGGCACCAAAGAGTTCCTCCTCCTTGAGAAGGATGCACTTACCGTGGCGGTGCGCGAGGGCAATGACCTTCGGGTGGTGCAGAAGATACGGCCAGGGTCTGGGCTGGAGTTCGTCTCTCTCACCACGATAGATACTGACGGTGACGGCAAGGTAGAGGTCTATGTCTCGGCCCTTGAGCACCTCACGGCCGCGAGCGCGGTTCTCGAGTACCATGGTGGCAAGTACTCGTTGAGAAGGGCAAACATACCCTGGCTCCTGAGAAAAGGGCACGATGACAAGGGCAGGGCCTTGCTCCTTGGTCAGCGCTTCAGGGCTTCCGATGGTTTTTACGGCGGCGTGAAGGTCCTTGCAAACAAGGGCGGGCAATTGGCCCTCAGCAGTGACTACCTCGATACGCTCCCACGGGACGTAAACCTCTATAACTTTACCTACTTCGACTTCAACCAGAAAGAGCCTGGCAGGAACTACCTTCTTGCCTTTGACAAGGAGGGCCATATCCTCGTATACACACGGGAAGGCCGCGGGTGGTCTGTCTACTGGAAGAGCAAGGAGCAGTACGGCGGTACCATGCACCGTATCGTCTTCAATGACGATACATCGGGAATGGATACCTATAGGTACATAGACCTCGAGAGGCCCCTTTTTCACATGGACACGGACGGCGACGGGCGCGATGAACTGATCGTTCGCCAGAGCCAGGCCGGGGGCGTATTCAAGCGTTACGCCAAGGTCTTCAAGACCTTCTCCGGAGGCTCCATCGTTAGTCTTACCTGGGACGGCGAGTTCCTTACAGAGGCCTGGCGGACGCGTGAGATAAACGGATACATAGCGGACTTTTTCATAGACGACCTTGGAGGCGGCGCCCGCAAACTCGTGATGATAGTGCACCGCGATTCAGGCCTTCTCTCCAGGGGCAACAAGAGTTATCTCCTCATATACGGCCTTGAGATCACACCCCCGCCGAGTCCGCCGAACCCCCAGATACGCTGAGGGGGGGACTGGTTCCGGATCAGTTGACGGAGGGGCTGACGAATGTGGCCGGTGTCTGGGGCTGGTGCAAGGCAGAAAAAGTGCGGCTTTGCGGGCTGCCTAAACAGGTGGGAGCCTTGAGGAGATATCGTTCTGGACGTTGCCGTGTCCTTTCCGCCCTCTCTTCCTACGGTGCCGGCGGAGAGAAAAAATCCTACCAATTCCTTGCCGCAGGTTATATAATACTTCTTCTTTCGGAGCATAGGCGGTGTAGCTCAGGTGGTTAGAGCAGGGGTCTCATAAGCCCCGTGTCGGTGGT
>CAYOVP010000074.1:0-8052 GCA_964407495.1 uncultured Thermodesulfobacteriota bacterium | reverse complement strand
TACTGGTTTTCTTTGCTCCACTTTCTTTTTTCTAAAAGAAAGTGGAAGGTTTTCTCTTCCCCGCTTTCTTTATGCATAAGAGAAAGTGGGAGATTTTTTCTTTTATAGAAAAGGCATATGGACAAGGATAACGAGAAGGAGAAGAAGAAAAAGGGCGGCCTTCCTGTCAAGGGCTCATCGGCCAAGGCTGTGAGAGCCGGCGATGGTGGGAAGAAGCCCGAGGCAGGGCCTGCCGGTGGCAAGGGAGAATCTGTTAAGGCTGGTTCTGCCGGCAAGGCCAGGACCCAGGCACCTGCGGCAAAGAAGGCCGCTCCGGCCCCGAAGAAGCCGGCGCCTGCTGCCAAGAAGGCTGGGGCAGACTCCGGCCCAAAGGGGCCCAAACTCGTCATTTCTTCTTCGCCCCATTTTCAGACAAGAGAGAACATTCCCCGCATAATGCACACGGTTATCATGGCCCTCTTTCCGGCCATGGCGGTGAGCATATACTTGTTCGGCCTGAGGGCGCTCCTTCTCATGGTGGTCTGCCTCGTGGTCTCACTCGGTGCGGAGTACGCGGTTCAGAAGATAAGAAAGCACCCTGTACGCATCTACGACGGGAGCGCGGCCATAACGGGTCTTCTCCTCGCGCTCATGCTCCCCCCGGGTTTTCCCATTTACGGGGCCGTACTCGGTTCGCTCTTTGCCATAGTAGTTGGAAAGATGCTCTTTGGCGGCCTGGGGTATAATATCTTCAACCCAGCGCTCATAGGCAGGGCCTTTCTTCAGGCAACTTACCCTGTGCTCATAACCACGTGGGTGAAGCCCGGTGCAGTAATAAACGCCGTGGACGCCATAAGTGCGGCCACGCCCCTTGCCCTAATGAAGTTCGGCGGGCATCACACCTCTCTGTGGGCCCTCTTCTTCGGTAATGTTGCCGGCTCTCTTGGAGAGACCAGCGCCCTTGCCATACTCATAGGCGGGCTCTATCTCAGGTACAAGGGATATATCAACTGGAAATTGCCCCTTGGGTATCTGGGCTCCATAGCCTTCTTTGCAACTATTTTCTGGATAGCAAACCCCGCCAAGTACGCCTCGCCCTTTTTCCATGTAATGGCCGGAGGTGCCATGCTCGGTGCGTGGTTCATGGTGACGGACATGGTAACGAGCCCGGTTACACCTCTTGGCCAGTGGATATTCGCCATAGGAGCGGGGTTTCTCACTATCATAATACGTCTCTTCGGAGGCCTGCCAGAGGGAGTAATGTATTCCATACTCTTCATGAACGCATTTGTCCCCCTCATAAACAGACATACCAAACCAAAGGTATTCGGTGAGATAAAAGCCAAAAAGGCTTGATAAAAAAGAAGAAAGAAGACCATAAAAAGAAAGAAGAAAAGCAAGGGTGTTTGTCTTCAGGGCCGAGCCCGCCAGGGAAAAAACAGAAGAGAAGATTAGTAGGGTGGGCTCTGCCCGCCATGAGGAAGACACAGAAGAGAAAGAAGCGGGCTTCGCCCGCATATTGAAAGATTCCACTTTCTTTTGGAGAAAAGAAAGTGGAGCAAAGAAAACCAGTGCCAATGCCCCAGGGGGGCGCTGGCACTGAAGAGACAAAGATACATATTGAAAGACGGGTAGAGGATTGAACAAGACCGTAAAGATGATAGTCACACTCACCGTGCTTGGGGCCCTGGCAGGCATTATCCTTGCCGTGGTCTTCAAGATGACGGACCCCCTTATCCGTATCAACAGGGAGAAGGAACTGAAGGCTGCCATCTTTACCGTCCTCCCGGAGGCAGAGGACTACCGCACCCTCACAAAAGAACTCAAGGGCGAGGTGGTGACCGTCTATGTGGGGCTTGGCAGTAGCGGCTCACCCGTGGGCATTGCCTTCAAGGCCGACGGCAACGGATTCCAGGGAAATGTTGGCATAATGGTAGGCCTTGGTCTCGACTTCATGAAACTCAAGGGCATAGAGGTACTGGACCAGGTGGAGACCCCTGGCCTTGGAGACAGGATACGCGAGAAATGGTTCAAGGCCCAGTTCAAGGGGGTTGAGGTCCACCCGAAGATAGAATATATTAAGTACAGAAAGCCCGAGAAGCCCAACCAGATTCAGGCCATAACAGGGGCCACGATCTCGAGTAACGCTGTTGTGACGAACATCAACAACGCCATCAAGAAGGTAGAGAGCCTCTTTACGAGAGAAGACATACTCGGCGCCGCTGGTACGGCGCCGGCACAACCTGCTGATAAAGAGGCAGAAACAGGAGTGACGGAAGATGAGTGAAGGTGCTGACAAGGCCCTCTCCCTGGAGATGGAGGAGGAAAGACCGAGCCTTGTCCATGAGTTCAAGAAGGGCCTCTGGCAGGATATAGCCCCATTCAGGCTCGTACTCGGGCTCTGCCCGTCCCTGGCGGTCACCAATTCGCTCAGAAACGGCCTCTCCATGGGCCTTGCCACGCTCTTCGTCCTCGTAACCTCGTGTACGGCTGTTGCCTTTGTACGAAAACTCATACCAGGCCAGGTGAGGATTGCCGCCTATGTCGTCATCATCGCCACCATAGTCACGGTTACAGACCTCTTTCTCCAGGCCCTGTTCCCTGACATCTCAAAGGCCCTCGGCCCCTATGTGCCCCTCATCATTACCAACTGCATAATCTTTGGCCGTGTCGAGGCCTTTGCACAGAAGAACCCCGTGCTCCCCAGCATCATGGACTCGCTCGGAACAGGCATAGGTTTTACCTTTGCGCTCATGGCCATGGGCCTCATAAGAGAGATACTGGGTTTTGGCTCCATCTTTGGCGCCCATATACTGGGGGGCTGGTTCAGGCCCTGGATAGTCATGATCCTGCCGCCTGGGGCCTTTCTCGTCATGGGCGTTCTCATAGCCATTGTGAACTACATAACGCACAGACAGGCCTCGAAGAGCGAAGAGGCATAGGAGAGGGGAGACCTTGGAACTCATAGTCGTATTTATCTCGGCCTCCATAGTACACAATTTCGTCCTTACCTACTTCCTCGGGCTCTGTCCCTTTGTGGGGGTCTCCAACAAGACAGAGAACGCCCTCAACATGGGCATGGCGACCACCTTTGTCATGACCCTCACTGCGGCGGCCACCTGGCCTGTATACCACTACATACTGCTTCGCTACAACATACCATTTCTCGAGTACGTCTCCTTCATCATAATCATCGCCGCACTCGTCCAACTCGTGGAGATGTACATTAGAAAATCGAGCCCAACGCTCTACAGGGCCCTTGGAATATATCTGCCCCTCATCACCACGAACTGCGCGGTCCTCGGCCTTGCCCTCTTCATGGTCCTGCGCGATTACAACTACCTGAAGAGCATAGTCTTCGGGTTCGGCACAGGCGTGGGCTTCACCATAGCGCTCCTCATGATGAGCGGCATAAGGGAAGAACTGGAGTTCGCCGACATACCAAGGCACTTTCAGGGCATAGCAGTAACCATGATAGTTGCAGGTATGATGGCCCTTGCCTTCATGGGCTTTGCCGGCCTCCTGCGATGACCCGGCTGCTCATCAGCGGCATGGGGTGCCTGGATGGGGCCTCTGGGGGTTGCGGGACTCATCTTGCTTTGTCTGCAGGGACAAGGCCCTCTCGGGGGGCTTCCTTGGCCGGGCTGTAGGAGAAGACCGCGGGTGAAGGGGGGCAGGGCCTCTGGCATGGGGAGGGAAGATGGGGCCTCTTTTTTTTGCCTGCAAGGGCGGGGCGTGTTATACTTCTTAGATAAGACAAACTTTGGAGAGTTTCTCTGATGAGCACAGGTGCCTTATTATACTCTGTAGTGAGCATGGGCGGCATAGGAGGCGTTCTCGCTGTTCTTCTCGCCATTGCGGACAAGAAACTCAGCGTCAAGGAAGACGTGCGCATAGAGAAACTCATGGAGATACTGCCCAATACCAACTGCGGTGGTTGCGGGTACGCTGGGTGCCGTTCTCTTGCCGAGGCCCTTCTCGGCGGTAAGGAGCCACCCACGGCCTGCGTTGCCTCTGGTGCGGACACAGCCAAGAAACTCGCCCGTGTGCTCGGCGTGGAGGTGGGCGACCGGAAGAGAAAGATAGCCGTGGTGCTCTGCAAGGGCGGCAGGGCAGAGGCCCTGCGTACCGCAGAGTACAGGGGCGAGCCCAACTGTACGGCCGCCGACCTTACAGGTGGCGGCAAGGCCTGCATGTATGGCTGTCTTGGCTATGGCGAGTGCGTAGATGCCTGTGAGTTCGGCGCCATGGCCATGAACGAGAACGATCTGCCCGTGGTCTTTCATGACAAGTGCGTTGGTTGCGGGGCCTGTGTAAAGGCCTGCCCGCGGAACATAATCGAACTTCACGACGAGGACCACAAACTCTTCGTTTACTGCCGCAATAAAGAAAAGGGCGCAAAGGCCAGAAAGGAATGCAAGGTGGCCTGTATCGCCTGCGGGCTCTGCACAAAGGACTGCCCCGTTGAGGGCGGCATAGTCCTCAAGGACAACATCGCCGTGGTGAATTACGACCTTGCTCCCCAGACAGACGAGGCCACGAAGAGATGCCCCACCAAGTGTATCCTCTCCGGCATAGAAGAAGAGATGACACGCGCCCGCTTCTTTGCCGAGCGCCTCAGGAAGACCTCGTAAACACACCCTGAAGACATGTGACGCAAATACTTTTTTAAGGACACGCCTCTCTCTTGTGCCTGAGAGTCTCCGGAACACCACTGAAAGCGGCAACCCTGCTCATACAGCGGCCCTTTCTTAGTTAACCTACAATAATTTTTTGTTAATAATTCTTTAATCTCCCGATGTTAAGATATATAATCGTGTATTGATGAACCTGAAATCCATTACCTCTGGGGACCTAAAGTGAAGAACAAGAACTCTGTAACAATCATCATCGCCGCCGTCCTGGTGGTAATAGCCGCCGCAGGCGGTTATTTCGTTGGCAGGAACTCGGGTGATGGCTATGCCACGCGCCAGGTCCCTGTCAGTAGTACGGAGGCCGGGCCTGCCAGAGGGGGTGCTTCTCTCGTGGCGGACCTCGAGGCAAAACTCAGAAAAAACCCCGATGATGTGCAGTCCCTCTATGCCATAGCCGATACCTACTTCAGCATGAAGCGCTTTGACGAGGCCGCGCGGTACTACAACAGGCTCCTCAAACTCAAACCAGACGACGCGGACCTCTACAACGACCTTGGTCTCTCGCTCCACTACCTCGGAAAGTCTGCCGAGGGGCTGGCATCGCTGGAAAAGGGCATAAAGAAAAACCCCTACAACCAGAGAATATGGCTGACAAAGGGGTTTATCCTGGCCTACGGCATCGGAGACCTCGAGAAGGCCGGTGAGGCCTGGAAAAAGGCCCGGGCCCTGGACCCGAAGAGCAGTGTGGGCAAGGCCGCGGACAACTACCTCGCGCAGATAAAGAAGACCGCTAAGAACGGCGCTCTGAAGGAGAAAAAATAGGGCTTTTATGAAAAAGAACAAGACCACGGGCGCCGGAACCACCGCGTCCAGGCAGAAGAGAGGAATAGGCCGCTCCATATGGCTTTTCTTCAACTCACTGAAACTCACCCTCGCCGTAATGCTCACGCTCGCCGTAGCCGCGGGCCTTGGCACCATAATACAGCAGAACCAGGACCCCTCGGAGTACCTGAGGGAGTACGGGCTCTGGTGGACAAAGGTCATATTCTACACCGGGGTACACGACCTGTACCACGCCTGGTGGTTTACGGCGCTTCTCGGCGTACTCTGTCTCAATATCATAGTCTGTACCTTCGAGAGGTTTCCTCCCAAGTGGAAGTCCCTTCTCAACCAGAAACCAGCCGGAAAGTTCAACCCCAGGATCATATCCAACTGCTCCCATAACCAGACCATCCCCATGGGGCTCTCGGCCTCGGATGCAAGGGACAAGGTCCTCTCGGTTTTCAGGAAGAAGAGATACAAGACCCAGGTCAAGACAGAAGACGATGGTCATTACATATACGCATGGAAGGGCACGGTAGGCAGGCTCGGTTCTGACGTGGTGCACATAAGCCTCCTGCTCATTCTCCTCGGCTCCATCATAGGCGGGTTCTACGGCTACAAAGACAACAAGATCGTCTACGAGGGCGATGTCATGACAGTGCCCCAGGCCCCCTTCGAGGTGCGCCTCGACAAGTTCTGGATAGACTTCTATGACACGGGTCAGATAAAGCAGTACAACAGCCTCCTTACGGTCATCGAGAACGGCAAGGAGGTCCTGAAGAAGCAGATCTGGGTGAACGAGCCCCTGTACTACAAGGGTATACGCTTCTACCAGAGCAGTTACGGCTCGGCATGGGACCGCATCAAGCGCGCAGATATAGGTCTCATAAAGAAGGCCAGCAAGAAGATAAGCGCCAAGGTGAACGTGAGATGGAAGGAGAAAGTAAAGATACCAGGCACTCCCTATTCCGTAAAACTCGTGGGATATGCCTCGGACTTTGCCTATGACAGCAGGACAAAGACCGTCTTCTCGCAGTCCGCTGAGGCAAAGAACCCCGCAATTCATGTGGAGATATACAAGAAGGGCAAACTCATCTCCAACCCCTGGCTCTTCCTCAACTACCCCGGAATCTTCCCCGCCATACCAGACTCAGAGGACGACCTTGTCTTTGCCGGTTTCAGTGGTATCATGTACTCGGGCATCTCGCTCAACAAGGACCCCGGAACGAACGTGGTCTGGGCAGGGGCCATCATCATGGGCCTGGGCTTCTTCCTCGCCTTCTTCATTACCCACAAGAGACTCTGGGTATACATCCAGGACACCGGGAACTCCTCTGAGGTGAGAATAGGCGGGTTTATAAATAAAAACCAGTTCGCTCTTGAAAAAGAGTTACAGGATATAGTGGAACGTATTGAATCGGATTAGTTTCTCTGGTTCGGAGGTATGATACATGGTACTATCACTCGTCTTCTTCAGTTTCTCATTCGGCTTTTACATACTGGCGGCCATTTTTTATCTCGGCAACTGGGTCTTGAAAAAAAAGTGGCTCGGCCAACTCGCAACGTCCATCGCCTATGTGGCGCTCTTTTCCACCACCATGATACTCATAATGAGGGCAGGAGAATCGGGCCACGCGCCCTTTTCCAACCTCTACGAGTCCATGGTCCTCTTTGTCTGGGGCATCAACATAGGCTACCTCGTCCTCGAGCACAGGCACAGGTTCAAGGCCATCGGCGCCTTTGTCATGACCATCGCCTTTCTCGCCATGCTCTCGGCCTCCATGCTACCCTACAGGTTCAAGAGCGTGGAGCCGCTGAACCCGGCCCTGCAGAACAAGTGGCACTGGATGACCCATCTCCTCTCGCGTTGGGGGCTTGAGAAGTACGCCATAGGCTGGCTCGACTTCCATGTCTTTACCACCTTTGTAGGCTACTCGGCCTTTGCCATATCTTTTGGCATAAGCATAATGTACCTCATAAAGACCAGGAGCGAGTCCCGTGGCAGACAGGGCGGTCTCTTGGCGGCCTTCCCCGACGGCAAGACCCTCGATGAACTGAGTTACCGCACCATTGCCTGGGGCTTTCCCTTTCTTGCCGTTGGCATAGTATCGGGCGCTGTCTGGGCAAACTACGCCTGGGGCACATACTGGAGTTGGGACCCCAAGGAGACGTGGTCCCTCATCACGTGGTTCATATACGCCGCCTACCTTCACGCAAGGGTTACAAGGGGCTGGCGCGGGAAGAAGGCCGCTTACCTTTCCATAGCGGGTTTTCTGGCCGTCCTCTTCCTATACTGGGGCGTGAGTTTCGTACTCCCCGGCCTCCATGCATACGCCTGAGCCTGGCGTAGGGCCCGTGGCACCTTGTGCGCAGGTCGACTGAACAGTAGTGACCTCGCCTACAGGTACAGATCCTTGGCGCCTCGGTGGCCTGGAAGGCCTGTCCCAGGCACATTCACGTTGTCCAGTACTTACCTGGCCACAGGTCTAAGGGCAGGCGGTTTCAAGAATGGAGAGGGTTCAGCCTCAACTTTGGCGTTTACTAAGGGGCCGGAGTTGTTGTATAAATAATTAGCCGGGGCGGCATGGCAGGGGGGCATGGCAGGGGGGCCTGGCAG
>CAYOVP010000073.1:0-8315 GCA_964407495.1 uncultured Thermodesulfobacteriota bacterium | reverse complement strand
CCCCACCCCCATCAAGCCCCCTACCCCATCATCACCCTGACTATGAGGGCAATGACACCGAGGATGAAAATGAGGGCATAGTTCTGTAGATATCCTGTCTGGAGCCTCCGCCATATTCCGCTCTTCACGTCTACGAGCGTTGCCGCGGAGTTCACCAGGCCGTCCACAATATATATGTCGAACTTGTGCGATATCCACGAGGCGAGCCTCGTGCACCAGGCCGCGCCGTTTACTATGCCGTCGATAAAGCCCAGGTCAAAGGACCAGCACCAGGCGCAGATCCTCTTTATGGGGTTTATGATGACGGCCTCGTATATTTCGTCTACATAGTACTTGTTGTAGAGGAGTTTATGGAGGCCCCGGAATTTTTCGGCCAGGTTCTCTGGCCTGAGGAATGCCGGCGCCCCGGACTTCATTGGCGCGTAGTACATTATGGCCGCGAGGAAGATACCGAAGATGCCTGCGGCCACGGATACGGCCATGAGTATGTACTCGGTGTTGCCATGGGCTGCTTCTTCCGCGGCCTCGGCCACGTGCGCACCTCCGGCGGACATGGCGGCAACGGCCTCACGGGCCCCATGCGAAAGAGCGGCCCCCACGTGCTCGGCCCCGTGTCCGAAGACCGGCGCGAGGTAGTGGTGGAGTTTAGAGCCCCCTTCGAGGAAGGGTATGCCCACCACCCCGCCCACTACGGCGGCAACGGCCAGGACTATGAGCGGCACTGTCATGACAGAGGGCGACTCATGGAGGTGTTCTTTTGTATGGGCATCGGCCCTGCAGGTGCCCGTAAAGGTCATGAAGACCTGGCGGAACATGTAGAAGGCCGTAAGAAAGGCCGTAAAGAGGCCCACGGCCCAGATGACGTAATGGCCGCCCTTGAAGGATTCCCAGAGTATCTCGTCCTTGCTCCAGAAACCGCTGAGCGGAGGGATGCCCGAGATGGCAAGGGCCCCTATGATGAAGGTGGTTGATGTCGTCTTCATGTATGAGTGCAGGCCGCCCATCTTGCGCATATCCTGCTCGTCGGACATGGCGTGTATGACGCTGCCCGAGCCGAGGAAGAGAAGGCCCTTGAAGAAGGCGTGTGTCATGAGGTGGAAGACGCCTGCTGTGTATGCCCCGAGGCCAACGGCGGCGAACATGTAGCCGAGTTGGCTCACCGTGGAGTAGGCCAGGACTTTCTTGATGTCGTTCTGGACAAGGCCTATGGTGGCGGCAAAGAGGGCTGTGAAGATGCCTATGGAGGCTACGACCTCGCCCACCTGCGGTACCATTGAGTATATGGCGCTGTTACGTGCCACCATGTAGACGCCCGCTGTGACCATTGTTGCGGCGTGTATGAGGGCAGATACGGGTGTGGGGCCCTCCATGGCATCGGGGAGCCAGACATAGAGCGGGAACTGGGCGGATTTACCCACGGCCCCCACGAAGAGGAGGGCCGCCACAAGGGCCAGGGTGCCTGTGCCGAGGTGGTGAATGCTACTGAAGACCTCTTTATAACTCAGCGAGTGTATGCCATGGGCCGAGAGACTCCAGAAGAGGACGAAGAGGCCGAGTATGAAGCCGAAGTCGCCGATTCTGTTGACGACAAAGGCCTTCTTGCCGGCATCGGCGGCGGATTTCTTGTGATACCAGAACCCTATGAGGAGGTAGGAGCAGAGGCCCACGCCCTCCCACCCGAGGAAGAGGACGAGGTAGTTGGCCCCCAGGACCAGCATGAGCATGAAGAAGACGAAGAGATTGAGGTATGAAAAATACCTGTTCGAACCCTGGTCGTGGTGCATGTACCCTATGGAGTAGACATGGATGAAGAAGCCCACGCCAGTGACTACGAGTATCATGAGAGTGGAGAGGGGGTCCACGAGGAAACTTATGTCAATATGAAAGGCCCCGCTCGTTATCCACTGGAAGGCCCCCACCTCGATGGAGCGCTGGGACGGTTCGAGGGCCATGAGGGCCGTAAAGACAGAGATGGAGACTATGAAGGATAGGCCTATGGCCAGGCAGGCAATTGGCCCTGCGGTCTTTCTGGGCATACGCGAGCAGAAGAGGCCGTTGACCACGGCGCCTATGAGCGGAAAGAGCGGTATGAGGTATACGTAATCAATCATCGAGTATCAGCCCTTCATCTCGTCCAGTTCATCTACGAAGACGGTTCGCCTCTGCCTGTACACGCAGACCAGTATGGCGAGCCCTATGGCCACCTCGGCGGCGGCCACGGTAATATTGAAGACCACGAAGACGAAGCCGTTGAGGCTTCCCGTGTAGTATGAGAAGGCGGCAAGCGCTATGTTCACGGCATTGAAGACGAGTTCCAGTGACATGAGCACAACGAGTATATTGCGCCTGATGAGCACACCGGCCACACCCGTGAGGAAGAGGAGGAAACTCAGTATGAGATAATGTGTAAGTGTTGGCGCCATAACTAACCTGCCTTTGACCTGTCTTTCATTACGAGGACCACGGCCCCTATGAGCGCTATGAGAAGGAGGAGCGAGACGACCTCGAATGGGAAAATATATGTGGTGTAGAGCGACTTTCCTATGACCTCGGTGCTCCTTGCAAGGGCCGCCTCGGTAAAGGGCTTGCCGTGGAGGGTGCCGCCGCCGCCAGAGAACATGAGGAGCCCGGAAACGAGGAAGAGCAGACCGAGGGCGATTATGGCTGGTATGCTCTGGGAATGGAACCTCGATGTAAACTTCATGTTGCCAAGGCCGAGTACGAGGACGGCAAAGAGGAACAAGACCATTACCGCGCCTACGTATATGAATACCTGCACTGCCGCGAGAAAGGGCGAGCGCAGGAGTATGAAGACAGCGGCGACCTGCATGAGGTTGATGATGAGAAAGAGCGTACTGTGCACCACGTTACGCACCAGGACCACGGCTATGGCGGCAAAGACCGCTACAAAGGCGAATATGTAGAAAAATATGAGTTCCATGCTCTACTGTTCAGTCATCCTTGTCAAAGTTAACGTGGCAGCCATAATGGATCTACCAACTCCTTGAGAGAACCTGCCCTTCACAGAAAACCGCCCCTCGCACGAAAAAGGCTCCTCTACCCCCGTCTTACCAGCGCATCTTTCTGAGTTTTCCAAGGTTCGGCTCGATGCGTATGCCGTCCTTGCTGCGTATGAACCTTGCCTCTGCAACGCCTCCGCCCTTTATATGCTCGGGTATTGACTGAGGCTTGAGGAGTTCCTCGCGTTCATATGTGGTCTTGCTGAGGTCTGTCCGCGCGAGTTCATAGTCTCTGCCGAGCCGTACGGCACGCGTGGGGCAGGCGTCCTCGCAGTACCCGCAGAAGAGGCACCGTACGAGGTCCACCTTCCAGACCTTTGCCACCCTGTCGGTTATGCCGCGGCCCGTGTCGTCCTCCATGGGTATGACGGTGATGCACTTGGTGGGGCAGGCCCTGGAGCAGAGTTCGCAGGCCACGCAGAGTTCCTTTCCGTCGGAGGTGAGGTTCAGGGTGTGACGGCCACGGAACCTCTGGTATGGTATCCATTTTTCCTCATCAGGATATCTTATGGTGATACTGCGCGAGAAGAGGTAGCCCAGGGTGACGTGGAGCCCTTTTATGAAGTCCACGAAGAAGGTGCTCCGCACAAAACCCTTGATCTTTTCTCTCACACTGCAACTGCATTCCATGAAGCAACACCTCTACTGCCGCACAAGGCGGGCCTAAATCCTCATGAATCCTGTTATGAGGATGTTTACGAGTGATACTGGTATGAGTATCTTCCAGCCTATGTTCATGAGTTGGTCATACCTGTACCGTGGCAGGGTGAACCTGACCCACATGAAGACGAAGATGAAGACAAAGGACTTTACGACGAACCAGAATACCCAGATGAATGCCGAGGGCATGAAGGGTATCTCCATGTCTATCGGCGGGTTCCATCCGCCGAAGAAGAGCACCACAGAGAGGACGGAGATGCTCACAAGGGCTATGTACTCGGCGAGCATGAAGAAGGAGAACCTCATGCCG
The DNA here is from genome assembly GCA_964407495.1 of uncultured Thermodesulfobacteriota bacterium. Classification (GTDB taxonomy): domain Bacteria; phylum Desulfobacterota; class GWC2-55-46; order GWC2-55-46; family JADFVP01; genus JAJRZX01. Next base: position 4,325 of record CAYOVP010000073.1, on the reverse strand, counting down.
CTGTACTCGGTATGGAAGCCCGCGGCAAGCGTACCCTCGTCTTCTGCCAGGTCAAAGGGTATGCGGTTAATCTCTGCGGTACCTGCTATGAGGAATATGAAGAACCAGACAGGCCCCACAGGGAGGTAGAAGAAGTTCCAGTTCCAGAACCCCCCTGCCTGGCTCCGGACTATCTCCACGAGGCTCAGGGAGTTGGACATCATCACAACACCCACGGCGGCGAAACTGAGGCCCAGTTCATAACTTATCATCTGCGCCGCGCTGCGGAGGCCTCCAAGGAGTGCGTACTTGCTGTTCGAGGCCCACCCGCCGTATATGAGACCGTAAATGCCGAGCCCTCCTATGGCCAGGATATAGAGTATCCCCACGTTCATGTCCGTGACGTAGAGGTTTATCTCCCAGCCGAGGAGAGGGACTCGCCATGTATCTCCAAGGGGTATGGCCACGAAGACGGCAAAGGCCGGGACCATGGCTATGAGGGGTGCCAGTTTGAAGAGGAACTTGTCGGCCCTGTCAGGTACTATGTCTTCCTTCAGGAGGAGTTTTATGGTGTCGGCAACCGGCTGGAGCACGCCATGGGGCCCCACCCTGAAGGGGCCGAGGCGGGCGTGGATGTGCCCGGCCACCTTGCGCTCTATCCATGTAAGGGGCATGGGCAGGGCGAAAAGGATATTGGCCAGTATGGCCACCTTTATCACCTGGACCACCACAGTAAGTATGGTATCAGTATCTATTATCATGATCTCCCAGCGGTTTGGTCACGAGGCGGGCACTGAACCCCGGCTCAGACTCTTACCTCTTGCTGTCTTTGAATAGTCCGCTTCTTCTTGACGGGGCTCCTTCCCTCCCCCATCTCGGACGTCACACACCCAAGGAGGCCGTCCCCTCAGGTAAACCTCTTTCTACCCCACATGTAATTTATCATCTCCATGTACCTGGCGTTCATGCCGCGCACAATGGAGTGTATGGTAAAGACGATGTTCCTCATTATCTTGTAGACTATCCAGGGGTGACCCTCGATAATGGTCTCAAAGTCCTTTCTGTTTATTATGTATACGTCGAGATCGGTAATGGCCACGATGGTGGATGTATGGGGCCTTCCGTCGAGGAAACTCATCTCCCCGAATATCTCGCCCTCGCGCATGATGGTAAGGGTGAAGAGTTCTCCGTCCGGGGCCGTCTTGCAGGCCTTGACCTCGCCCTTCTTGATGATGTATATGGACTCGCCCTCCTCGGACTCCTTGAAGACAGTGTCTCCCATCTTGTAACTCGCCTTCTGGGTCACACCGGAGATAACCTTGACCTCCTCGTCTGAAAGGTCTGCGAAAAAGGGCTGTTTTCTCAAGAGTTCCGGGTCAATCATGGTCTACCTCACGCTTGCATTGATTTATCGCCTGCTCTGTCCGCTACCGAAATTCCTATATTCTTCAGGCAATTCCCCATGTAGGGAACCTGTTTTTTTCTACTACCCTGGGGCTGGCCACGGCCCCTTGCAGTGCGCCCTCCCATGGGCCCATGCCCCACACCTGTGCCCTAAGCCTTGCTTATCATCACAACAGGTACGCTCAGTGGGCCTGCAAAGAACCTCTCCACCTTCGCGCCTGGGAAGCCCTCTGGTATGAAGGCCACGTCATCTCTCATGCCCTCGACTATTCTTACGGTAAGGCTGAGAACAGCGCCGTTACCCTCTACTCTGACCTCCTGTCCGGCGGTCACTCCAAGGGCCCTGGCGGCCTTCGCGGAGATCTCCACAAATGCCCCTTTCTGGAGGTCGGAGAGCGTAGGCGAGGCATGCGAGAGGCTCCCGCAGTGAAAGAGGCAGTTGCCCGTAAGGAGGTGAAAACCCCCTTCTGGCAGTGGTGCTGGTCCTGTCCTTTCGTCCATGGGAGAAGGCCTAAAGACCTCCTCTGCAGGGCCAGAGAGTGCCTCTCTTATATCGAGTCTGTTGAGGTTGTTCCTCTTGTTGTTGAAGGCCAGGCTCACCTCCCTGTATATGGGGGCAGAGTCTCTGATCTCTTCGAAGACCTGCTTGGAGGTCTTCCTTGCCGAGGGTACGTCCCTGCCCAGGAGCGCGGCCTCCAGTGAAGCAAGTATCCAGAGGTCTGCACGTGCCGAGCCCGGAGGCGACTTCAGCCTCCTTATGGCCTGGACCCTTCCCTCCTCGTTGGTAAAGGTTCCTTCTTTCTCGGCGGGGTAGGCGCCAGGGAGCACGCAGTGGGCCATCTCAGCCGTCTCTGTCATATAGGCGTCCTGCACCACGAGGAACTTGATCCTCGAGAGCGCTGTTGTCACATCAGGAAAGCCTGCCGGTGCGTGGCCAACGGGGTTCTTGCCTATGATATACAAGGCCTCGATGGCGCCGGTAGATGCGCCAGAGAGCATCTCCATGCCTCCAAGGCCCCTTTTCGGTGCAGGCGCATACCCTGGCCTGAGCCCCGGAGCCACCCCCATCTCCCAGGCGCCGCGCTGGTTGGCACGGTCAAGGACCGGAAGGACGAGGACCTCCTTTCCGAGGGCCACGAGGGTATCACGAAGGAGGCCGAGGGCACTGATGCCGTCGCCATAACGTAGCATGTCAGTGCCAGCCGTAATCCCTATCTTCTCGGAACGCTTGAACCGCGTCGCAAGGGCCTCTATCTCGTCCGTGGTGACGCCGGCCTCTTCAGCAAGGGAAGCGGGGTTCAGCGAAGCGAGTTCGTCACGGCGCTGGAAGTCGCTGAAGTTCTTGTCATAGGAACGGTAGATCGACGCTGCGGCGCCACGCAGCAGGGCCCCGAGGCCCCCGGCTCCATGGCGTATGCGAAGGCCTGCCGATGAGTCGAGTTTCATGGGGCGCGCAGAGGCCACTACCACGGCTGTGCCACGCTCGGCAGAGATCCTCCTTGCTATGTAGTCTGTAACAGGGTTCTCCTCAGATAGGTGGGTGCCGGCAACGAGGAGCGTATCAGAGCGCATGACATCAAAGACGCTGACTCCTCCGGCGGTCATTGCCGTGGCTGTGATGAAGTTCTCGGTAACGGCAGGGTCCCATCTTGTAGTGGAGTCGATGTTGGGACTTCCAATGACTGAGCGCATGAGGTCCTGGAAGAGGTAGAGTTCCTCGTTCGTAAGAAGGGGCGAGGCAATACCGCCTATCTTCTCTGCGTGAATACCCGAGAGTCCATTCCTTATGAACTCAAAGGCCTCGGCCCAGGTGGCGGGCTCGAGCCTGCCGAATTTTCTTATTAGCGGCGTCTCCACGCGGCCAGTGGAGTTGAGGTAATCAAAGCCAAAGCGTCCCCTTGCGCAGAGGGTCTCGCTGTTTATGCCAACGCCGAACTGGGCCCTTGCGCGTACCACCTCGCCTGCCCGCTCCTCCACCACCATGCGGCAGCCAGTTGCGCAGTAGGGGCAGATCGTGTCAGCACCCTTCAGGTCCCAGGGCCTGGCCTTGTACCTGTAGGGGAGGCGCATGAAACAGCCAACAGGGCAGACCTCTATGCAGTTGCCACAGTGGTCGCAGTCGAGGTGTGAACGGAAGAAGGTGGTCTCTTCCTGCTCGTGACCACGGCCAAGGGAGATGAGCGCGTTTCTCCCCACTACCTCGGCGCAGACACGCACGCACCTCAAGCACTGGATGCAACGATTGGAGTTCTTTATGATTACGGGGCTGAGGACATAGTCCTTCTCGTGAAACCTGTACTTGTTCTCGGCAAAGCGTCCCGTGGGGGGGCCGTGCCTGTAGACCATGTCCTGGAGTTCGCACTCTCCGCCCTTGTCGCAGACAGGGCAGTCGAGGGCGTGGTTGGAGAGGAAGAACTCGAGGACGCCCTGGCGTGCCTTCTTTATCTGCTCGGTCTCGGTCAGTATCTTCATGCCATCTATGACAGGCGTTATGCACGAGGGCTGGAGTTTTTTCTGGCCTTCCACCTCCACGAGACACATCCTGCAGGACCCCACACCCATGAGGTCGGCCTGGTAGCAGAATGTAGGAATATCGAACCCTGCGTCCCTTGCGGCCTCGAGTATGAGTGTGCCCTCTCTTACGAGGACGTCTTTACCGTTTATGTTTACCGTTATCATCGTTTCTTCTTATCTTCCCAGATGGTGCTCGTAAAGCAAGTAAGAAAAACTGTGGAGATCTCTCACCCCTTCCCCCGGCCCTTCTCAATCCCCTCTCCCCATCTTGTAACCCCTCCATCGGCACCCTGATGCCACTTATTGCCCCTTGCTCCCCCCTAGTGCCCTTCTTCTATCCCCATCCTCCCCTCTCTCCTCCCAGGTACGTTTAGATTCTCGGGGTCGCCGCTTCTTTATCCTAATACTACTCACCCCAAACCGACGAC
>CAYOVP010000072.1:0-8412 GCA_964407495.1 uncultured Thermodesulfobacteriota bacterium | reverse complement strand
CACGAAAACGGGGGCGTGGAATCACGCCCCCGTGAGTGAGATTGCAGGGAGGCACGGGAGATAGTGCCTACACCTCTTGCGTCGCCTACTTCAGAATCTTCAGGAGTGTTACCTCGAAGATGAGCGTCTTGTTGGGTCCTATGACAGGCGGACCGTTCTTTCCATAGGCAAGATCAGCAGGTATGTAGAACTCGTAGGTCGAGCCCTCGGGCATGAGTTGGAGCCCCTCTTTCCATCCCTTGATGACCTGGTTGAGAGAAAACTCCGCCGGTTTGTTGCGCTTGTACGAACTGTCGAACTCAGTGCCATCGATCAACTTGCCGCGGTACTGAACCCTTACCTTGTCTGTTGCCTTGGGCCTGGGTCCCTTGCCTTGCTTGATAACCTTGTACTGGAGGCCGCTGGCCGTGACCTTTACGCCCTTTTTCTTCTTATTGGCCTCGAGAAACTTCCTGCCCTCCTCGGCATTGGCCTTTCTCTTGGCCTCGAGGTCGGCCTTGCGCCTTGCCATTATCTTTTTCTGAAAAGCGGCCATGGAAGACCTCACCTCGGCCTTGTCAAGGGCGCGCTTCTTGTTCTTCAGGACATCGTTTATGCCCTGGTTGACGAGTTTCATATCGATCTTTACATCGTTTTCCTTGCTCACCTCACCGATGCGGGTGCCGAAGATATAACTCATCTTCTGCGACTCCGTCCAGTTGGAGCCCTGGCTGGCCGCATGGGCCGCCGGCGAAGCCACGAGCACCAAACCCAACGCCATGGATAGTAAAATCCTCTTCATAAAACCTCCTCTTTTATGGGATCTAGGTAAATGTACAACCAAGGGTTATAGCCACTTGTGACAAGACCCAGATGGACAGTCCTGATGCCAGGAACAAGACAAAAGGCCTGCCATGGTGAAAAAGCGGCTTATGCGTAAAGGTACGCAAGACAACTGAAGGCAAGTGAAGGACAGGGCCCCACCGCAAGGGCCCGGCATCATCTACCCGGGGCGATCCTGTACACAAAAAAATCCTTTTCCATCACCTCTTTTACTATCGCGCCCCTCTCCTCGAGGTCCTCGAGGGCCAGCGTAAGCATATCAAGGGAGTCTACGAGGCCCTGCAGTCCCTTCCACCAGGCGAGGACCTCATCCTCGGACTCAAAGGAACCATTATTCGCTCTCAGGTATTCGAGTATTCTTTCCTGCATATCCTCTTTCTTTTCTATTTCTTCAGGGTTGGGTTCAGGTGCCGCCCGCCAAGTCATGAAGACAAGAAGAGCGTCCCCCAGGGGCGCATTAGTCCCAAGGGGCGCTCCATTTTGGGGCGAAGAGATATGGGCCTACTCTGCGGGAGGTGTAAAGACCCTGGTGCCGAGTTCCGTGTCTATCATGAAGATGCCTGGGCCCGAATCCCCGGCAAGTTTGAGCCTGTCTATAATCTCCTGGCAACTCTTTTCCTCCTCGGTCTGCTCTGTGACAAACCACTGGAGGAAGGTCTGCGTGGCATGGTCGTTCTCGGCAACGGCCTGGCTCATGAGGGCATTGATGTAACCCGTAACCTTCTGTTCGTGGTCGAGTACTGCCCTGAAGAGGTCCATTATGGTGCCGAACTCTGTGGGGGGTTTTTTGACTTCCTCGAGGATTATCTGCGCGCCCTGGCTGTCTATGTAGTCATACACCTTCTGCACGTGAAAGAGTTCTTCCTTGACCTGGACATAAAACCAACTGGAAGCGCCCTTGAGGCCCTTGAATGACGCATAAGCGGACATGGAGAGGTAAAGGTATGAGGAGTAAAGTTCTTCGTTGAGTTGCCTGTTCAGTGCCTTTGCCATCTCAGCAGAAATCATGAAAAAAACCTCCATGGTAACGAAACGCCCCTGGGGCCGTTCCTCTATTATAGGCCTGCCGGCTATCTCTGCAGGCAATCGGTCTTTATCTCGAGCGGCGGTGCGGCTCTCTATATTGCGCTTGCGTATTAGAGGCCCCTGTCTCTCACCAGGTCCTACCCCTCTCCGGCATCCCCGCCAGGCCCCGCATACATCGAAACCAGGCCCCATATGCCGCGAACCCTGGCCCCATATACCTCGAACCCTGGCCCCGCATACAAAAAACCAGGCCCGAACTCCCCCCCTCCTTTCAGCCGGCCAGGCCATGACTCCCAACCTAAATCTCACCTTCTCGCTCTGCAACCAGAATGCTGAGGGAGGTCTTGTATCGAAGAGACAGAATACCCCAAAAAAAGGCTCAATGCAATAGTTTTCGTCTTGGGAGACCGACCTCTGGGCCAGACCTAGGCAGGCCCGCGCTCCCACTTTCGCCGTACAACGCAATAAATTCCGCCTTCCTCGATGCCTGGCCTGAAACACCCGTTACAGGATATGCACCTTGCCGGTGTTCTGTCTCCGCTCTCCCAGCGCGCCACGAGGTCTGGCTCCCAGATAAAAGGCCTTGCCATGGAGACGAAATCAAGGCCCCCCTCACGAATAGCGCACTCTGCCACCTCGAAGGAACGAAAACCGCCCACAGCACCAACAGGACAACTCACAAGAGACTTTATGCCGACGGCAAGCCCCAGGTTGTATGCCTCCTTGCGCGGAGAGTCTATCTGCTCGCGTGCCGGGGTGAGCCTTCCCGAGGCCCGCGTACCAGAAGATACCTCTATTGCATCGATCCCCATCTCCGAGAGGCGCGTTGCCACGATACGGGCGTCCTCGGCAGTAAGCCCCCCTTCGAGGTTGTCCGAGGCCGTAAGTTTTATGAGGACCGGATAATCACTTCCCACTGCGCCGCGGACCTCTTCATATACCTCGAAGAGAAAACGGGCCCTGGACAGAATAGGGCCCCCATAGATATCAGTGCGGCGGTTGGTATGGGGCGAGAGAAACTGGTTGATGAGGTAGCCGTGGGCACCGTGCAACTGCACCGCGTCAAAGCCCCAGTCCAGGGCCCTTGCCGCGGCCCTGCCAAAATCGGCTATCACACGCCTTATCTCGGCAATGGTCATCTCCTCGGGCACCTCTGGAAACTGGAGCACCTCTACGCTCGATGGAGCAAGGGGGCGTCGGCCTGCGGCACCTGTATCTGTCTGCCCGCCGGCATGGACCAGTTGCACGGCAATGAGACCGCCGGCCCCATGCACGGCAGAGGTAAGGGTGCGGTATGCCTCTTCTGGCCCCTCACCGTCCATGCCCATCTGCCCTGCAAGTTGCCTTCCCTCTGGCGACACATAGGCATACCCCGTGATAATGAGCCCCACGCCTCCGTGGGCAAGATCGAGATAGCAGTGCTTCAACCTCCCGGTGGGGCTACCGTCAAGGGCACACATGCCCTCCCAGGTGGCAGATCTCACGAGGCGGTTTGGAAGCCTCATGCCCTTTATCGTAAGTTCATGGAAGAGAGCAACCATCTGAAAAAGGACCCCCTCGGTTCCCCATAGATTCAATAACCGATATAGAGGGCTCGAGAGGCCCCCATAGATGTAAAAATATACTATACGGCGCAGAAGGGGGCAAGGGATGGGAGTTCAGGTAATCTCCCAGACTCCCATCATGCCGTTTACCTCGTCTTCCAGTATGTGGCAATGGAAAACTGCCCTGCCGCTAACATCCCCTACCAGACAATAATCTTCACTCTTCCCAAGAAAGGGACGTTCACAGTATCCTTCATGCAGGCATGTACTTGTAAAGGGCCACCTCCTCAGCATTGCGGCCCCTCACATCGAGCACCATGGCCGGGTTGGTATGCTGATGAAAGGGGTGTCCTTGGGGCTTATGTCGATTATCTACCAAAGAGCCTGCGAGGACAAGCGCGCCCCTGGAGAGAAAATCCCTTCTTGATATCCAAGGGGCCATCTTCGGGTCTGCCTCGGCTGAGTAGGGCGAAGGTGTCAGAATATGCCCTGACCTCGGGCCCTTTGGCCAGCCCTATGTAAAATGGTATCCAAAAAACAGGGGGGGGCTGCCTCCAGAAAGACAGCCCCCCCTTAAGATCAATGCCATGCAGGCAGGCCCACTGCCCCGAGGCTTCTACACATAGATCGAGCGTAATCTCTCCGGTCGAGTCCAGAGCCTACTCATCATGGAGAGAGGGGAGAGACCAGGAGTAGTACCTACTTCTTTATGCTCTGCAGGTACTCTATTACATTTGCAAGGTCCGTGTTCTTGAAGAGGTCTGTCTTGACACTCATCATGGTGCCGTGACGGCCAAACCTCACTACCCGCGCCATGCCAATGGGTCCAAGGGGCGACATGTCGAGGTCTGGGGCATGGAAAATCTTCTTTCCAGGGCCGTTCTTGGCGTGGCAGAGGGCGCAACGTTTCTCGAAAAACTTCTTGCCTGCAACAGGATCGGGTTTGTAGGTCAGGGTGCGGACAAACTCGGCAACGTCTATTATCTCCTTGTCGCTCAAGACGTTCTGCCAACTCTTCATCTCCCTGCCATATACGCCGTACTTTATGATTATCCTGAGTTCCGCGGGCGCTATGAAGAGCCTGTTGGTCTGGAGGTTGCGTGCGGGGTGAGGCTTGATGGCTCTACCGTAGGCAGATACGCTTCCATCCTTGGCATGGCATTTTGCACAGTACTTGTAAAAAATCCTCTTGCCGTTCTTTACGTCAGCCGAGGCGGTACCAAAAGCCCCCAAGACCAAGACCAGCGCCATCACGATGAGAAGAGCAGACTTTTTCATGGATTCACCTCCACTTTTCTATTTATTCCGAGACAGGCAAGGGATCTACCGCCATGGTACCTGAAGAAGCCCCCTCTTACCAACCCTGGAGGTCAGGGCGAGGGGCCTTTAAGCCCGGCACGGGCCAACGACAATGCCGCAAAACAAGGGCAGCGTAATACGCGGCACGGTCTGGCCAAGACATAGTGACTTGCACTTACCTGGAAGAGGGTCTGCATATGACTCTTTACTTTTAGATTATCCCGTAGTCTGGCGGTAGTCAAGTGATTTAAGGTTCTTCCAGCCCAAGGCCAGGAAGGCGCCCTTGCCTCTATCCACTGTAGCGCAGACTACTCAAGGCTCCTAAACTTTAAGAGCCAGACGTCCTTGTAGAGCATGTAGAGAAGTACTGTAAATACAGACATGAAGAGGATGACCCAGGGGCCTATACGTTGTCGCCAGAAAAGAGACGGGTCGGCTACGTACTCGAGAAAGGCCACCAGGCTGTCTACCTCATCGGGTGTAAAGACGACTACCATCTTGGAGCCCGGCTTAGTCCTGCCTATGAACTGGCTTAGGTACCTGCGCAGGGACCTGTCCTTCATGGACCGGAACTTTAAAGAGAGGTCCGGCGGTACTACTCCGAGCATCTTCTTTCGCTCCTCGGCAGAGAGCGTGGCCTTCTCTCCCATGTAGCGGATGTCGTGAAACATCTTGCCCTTGGCGAGGTACACGGCCCTGCCCTTCTCCACCATCTGCCGCGAAGGGAATGGAAAGTTGAAGGCCCAGATATTGAGTCCGGCAAGGATGACGATGAGAAGCGCAAGGGGCAGGGCCCGCTTCTCCCGCCAGTGCCTGCCCACGGTGATGGCCCCGGGGTCGTTCTCAAGAAGGAGGAGGCCCTGGGGTTTCTTCTCGTAATGGGAAAGGATATATAGAAGACCGAAGTAGGAGAAGTAGACGAGCACCCCCACGCGGGCCGCTGGCAGGCGCCACCCAAAGGGGGGACGCGATCCGAGATAGGCCAGGAAGGCGAAGTTGGCGAAAAAGACCATATCAAGGATCCTCTTGGCCGGGCGGTACCTGGCGCTCCTCGTGGCAGACCTGTCTATGAAGGGCAGAAAAAAGAGTATCCACATGGCGCCCCAGAGGATGATTACGCCGAGGCCCTTGGAGGGTATGGAGCGGAGCATGGCAAAGAAGGGGAGAAAATACCACTCGGGCTTTATCTCGGCAGGGGTAAGCGAGGGGTTGGCCTTCTGGAAGTTGGCGGCCTCGAGGAAGAAGGCCGGGAAGAAGAAGACGAAAAAGAGGAAGATGGTGAGAACGAGCCCCAGGACATAGAGGTCTTTCACCACATAATATGGATAAAAAGGTATCTTGTTCTCCTTCAGAGGGGGTACACCCGTTGGGTTGTTGCTCCCCACATCGTGGAGCGCCATAATGTGCATAACGACAAGCCCCCCTATGATGGCAAGGGGAAAGAGGGCTATGTGCAGGCTGTAGAAACGGCTGAGCGTGGCGTCGCTCATGAGGATATCGCCTCGTATCCAGGTGACGATCGTGTCGCCCACTACGGGTATCACAGAGGCGAGTCCTGTTATTACGGTTGCGGCCCAGTAACTCATCTGTCCCCATGGCAGGACATACCCCATGAAACTCTCCATCATCATGGCCAGAAAGAGGAGTAGGCCAATCCACCAGAGGACCTCTCTTGGCGACTTGTAACTGCCGTAGTAGAAACCACGGCCCATATGCAGGTAGATGAAGATAAAGATGAATGTGGGGCCCACGGCGTGTATGCTCTGAAGCAGCCAGCCCCAGTGGACATACCGGCGGAAGCGCTCCACGCTGTCAAAGGCAATGGCCGCGTCGGGCTTGTAGAACATGGCCACCCCTATGCCCGTAATTATCTGGAGCATGAGGAAGAAGAGTATGAGCGCGCCAAAGGCCCACGTATAGTTCAGGTTTGGCGGAGTAGGGTACTCGGTGGCATGATAGCGCGTAATCTCGAAGACCGAAGGGAACCTCTCCTTGAGCCAGTCCTTCAGATACTCCATGGTACCATCCTTCCTTTAAGCCCGTCTGAACTCCGAGACAGTGCGCAGGACAATCTCCTCTGGGCTCGCTACTGAGAGCCTTATGGTATGAGTGTCCGTAAACCTGTATGGTACAAGGTATAGGTTGGATGGAGGCGGGCCGCTTATAATCCGGCCTAGCGTATCATATCGTCCGCCGTGACAGGGACAGACAATGTTAACGGGGTTGTTTTTTTCGTCTATTATGTTGGGCGTACACCCCAGATGCGTACAGAAGGCACGCGCAATGAACCACTCTGGCCGGAGATACCTTTGGCGCGCATCCACGGGCTCCTTCATACTGTAGGCAGGCTTCTCCGTACTATCTATCCAATGGGGCTTTCTCTTGAGGATAAGGACGGGTACGATGAGTTCTGTGTTGCCGATGAGGGTATGCCGTCCCAGGGAGATGCCGTCTATCTTCATCTCCCCGGGCTTCAAGCCTGAAATATCTACTTCTTTTTCCGTGAGATTGAACTTGAGGTCCTTGGCGATCCTCCAGGCGCTGAGCGCAGGCACCGTGCCGGCACCAAAGGCCACGGCCCCCATGGCCGCACAGCAACCGGCCAGGAAGTTCCTTCTTGAACGGAGTTTGTCGTCCATAGGCCTCCCCCTTCGTCCTGACAAAAGACCAACAAGAACTGCCTCTCGCTATATCCGGTCGTAGCCTGTCTTCGAGGAGAGTGCCTTCAAGAAAAGACTGGTGCGAAGGCCGAAACCATGGCCAGGCCCGGGAATGACCAAGACCGACCATCTCGGGGCAGGGCAGAAGAAGTGCCCATTCATGGTCCCTATGTAATACTTATACCTTTTAACCCCTCTTGTCAAATATTCAGGGAGCAGTAGGAATACAAAAAAAGAAGTGACCAGCGCACCAGCATTTAATGGTGCTGAACAAGGACCAGGGTATTTATGATCTGGATCGGACCTCGATCCTCTCCCCTACCTCTGCCCAACCGCATTACACTGGGGTCTATGAATAGGTAGCATGGAGACAAAGGCTGTCATATGCTGGAAGTTGCAGGATAAACCCTTCCACCTGGGCTTATGCGCTACATTACCCAGGACCAGGAGCCAGGGTTCATACGATCCCCTTCCAGAGGGAAAGGCCAGACTACAGGCCCATGATGACGCCCTTGAGTTTCTCCCTGACCTCTGTAGCCACTGCGCCGAGGGCCTCGTTCTGGACTGCCTGCATGGAAGCCACGGGGTCAATGGCCGATACCTCTATTTTGCCCCCTTCCTTCTCCTGCACAACTACATTACAGGGAAGCATGAGACCTATCTTGTCCTCGGACTGCAGTGCCTTGTATGCAAAGTTGGGGTTACAGGCGCCGAGGATCGTGTACTTGGGCAGATCCACTCCTATCTTCTTTTTCAGCGTCTCCTTAAGGTCTATTTCCGTAAGCACCCCGAAGCCTTCATCCTTCAACAACGCCGTAACCCTTTCCACGGCATCCTCAAAGGACCCCTCAAAAATCTTACTGAAGTAGTAACTCATGACCTCCCCCTCAAGAGTAAGCGTGAGATAAAGGCGATAAAGACACCGATATTTTTATGACTCTGCAAGTACCCGTAGATTATAAGAAAATCTGGTGCCCGAGGCCGGGGTCGAACCGGCACGTGGTTGCCCACTCGGGATTTTAAGTCCCGTGCGTCTACCAGTTCCGCCACTCGGGCGATGA
>CAYOVP010000071.1:0-8442 GCA_964407495.1 uncultured Thermodesulfobacteriota bacterium | reverse complement strand
TATATCTTCACCCCGGCCTCGATGATGGTCATGGCAAGGGCAGAGCCCGTGCCCTCGCCGAGGCGAAGATCGAGGTCAAGGAGGGGTCTACCGCCCATGCGTTCGAGCATCGCGGTATGGCCGCGTTCAACAGACCTGTGGGCAAAGAAGAGGTAATCCCGCACCCTGGGTTCCATCTCAAAGGCCGTAAGCGCCCCTGCCGTTGAGATGAATCCGTCCACCACCACGGGGACCCTCTTCGAGGCAGCGCCTATGATAAGCCCCGCGAGCCCTGCTATCTCGGGCCCGCCGAGTTTGGCGAGCACCCCCAGCGGGTCCTTGGGGTCAGGGTTGTTTACTCTTATGGCCTCTTCTATTACCTCTATCTTCCTGTTGAGCACAGCGTCGCTGACGCCGGTGCCCCGGCCCGTGACCTCCTTTACGGGCCTTCCCGTGAATAGGGCGGCCAATGCGCTCGAAGGCGTTGTGTTGGCTATGCCCATGTCTCCCGTGCCAAAGACGGCGCCATTGCTGGCATACTCGAGGGCAAGTTCGATACCCGTCTCCACGCACCTTACGGCCTCTTCTCGCGTCATGGCCGGGCCTTTTCTGATATTCGCGCTCCCGCGAAGGACCTTTCGGCATACGAGGCCCTCCGGGGAATTGAACTCGCAGTCAACGCCAATATCCACCACCACCACGCGCGCCCCTGCATGGCGGGCAAGTACGTTTATGCCGGCCCCTCCGCGAAGGAAGTTGAGGACCATCTGCTCCGTGACCTCGGGCGGATAGGCGGAGACGCCCTCTGCGGCAACGCCGTGGTCAGCGGCAAAGGTGAAGATTACCTTCTCCTTGATGAGAGGGCGGAGTTCTCCCGTGATGGCCACCATGCGGCGGGCCACCTCTTCAAGGCGTCCGAGGCTTCCGCGCGGTTTGGTAAGGCTGTCGAGACGCTCTTGCGCCTTCTCAAGAAGCGTCTTTTCAAGGGGCTCTATGGCCTCCATACTCTTCTCAATAAGTCCCATATCTCTCTCCAGTCTCCTCTTCGTAGTCCTTATTTAATCCTTACAGCGATACCGGCTGTAAGGTGAAAGACCCTCTTAGCCCTCTCTGCCATTCGCTGGTTCAGAAAGCCTGAGAGGTCGCAGAAACGCCTTGCAAGGGCGTTTACGGGCATGACACCGCAACCGACCTCGTTGGTGACCGCGATAATGGGTGCACCTGCCAGGCTCGCGGCCTCTGCCAGTTCTTCTGCCCTTGCCATGATCTCTCTGTCTTCGAGGCCATCTTCCATTAGGTTCGTAAGCCAGAGTGTGAGGCAATCCACGAGTACAACGCCGGCCCTGGCCTCTGCGATGATGCGCGCCACGTCCAGGGGCTCTTCCACCGTGGTCCAGCGCGGCCCCCTGTCCTCCTGGTGGCGCCTTATCCTAGCCTGCATCTCGTCATCAAGGCCTTGGGCAGTTGCAAGGTAGACGAGTGTTTCCTCTACCCCAACACCCTCTGCAAGACGGAGCCCAAAGCCGCTCTTACCGCTTCTTGCGCCACCTATTACGAGGGTAAGCCCCTGGGGCAGATTTTTGCTTTCTTCTCCCGTCAACCCGCACCTCCCCTGCGCTCAGAAGTCATAGCCCTTTCGTGCAGGCACTCCCTCGTCAAAGGGATGCTTTATCTTGAGCATCTCGGTGACATAATCTGCTACCCTGACCACCTCTGCCGGGGCGTTGCGGCCAGTAAGGGCTACCTCGAGGCCTGCAGGACGGTCTTCGAGGAACCGGAGAAGGTCCTCCACCGTAACCCAGCCCCCGGCAAGGACCGCCATGATCTCGTCAAGTACGAGGAGGCCGTACCCGCCTTCCCTTATGGCCTCTTTCACGGCCTCGAAGGTGCCCCTTATGGCCCTTGCCACGGCCTCCTGGTCGGTCTTTTTTCCCGTAAAATAGGGGTGCTTGCAGTTGGAACGGAGCACGGTGATGATATCCGGTGCACGCTGGAGAAAGAAGTTCCTCTCTCCCGAGGGGGCAGAGTCCTCCTTGAAGAACTGGACAAAGAGCACCCTCAGGCCATGCCCCGCCGCACGCGCGGCGAGGCCTGTTGCCGCAGTGGTCTTGCCCTTGCCGTCGCCGGTGTATATATGCACAAGGCCTCTTTTCATCATGGTCTCCCTTGTGTTGCCTGCCCCAAGGTCTGCCCGGTAGACCGCACTGCAAGCACGGCCCAGCCTCCCTGGGGGCCTTGTATCGAGGTTCAGGGGCAAAAAAAAACCCTCCCTTGCTCAAGGGATGGGTGTGTGATTGGGCGCAAGACGCAGAAAGCACTCTCCTTTGGCAGAAGGGCCCTGCCTTCTACCCACTGCAGGCGGCCCATCTTGGATGCCGCCCCGGACACTTCCTCCGTGCCCCAAGCGCACCCCCTTACGGGGCCTCAATTGCCGCGTCATTCAAGGTCTTACCCCATAGGGGGATGGCGCGGCCTTTGGTCTTGGCTCCGGCCCTCTCCCTCGAAGGGCCTTATGCCTTCATCATCCGGGCAGGTCTCCTGGCTCGCGGGTCTTCCTACTCTCTTCGCCTTCCCGGCCATTGAGGCCAGTGGCAGGCACAAAGACTTCGTCGCCGCTTACAGTTGCGGGGCAGCTCCCGACTTCAACGGGATTCCCTTTTACCACATATATGTGACCCGGTATGGTGGCACTGATGTTGCTGTGAAAAGAAAATAACAGTTTTCCATGCCATGGGTCAAGGTATTTGTGAAGATAGAGAGCGCAAAAAAAAAGAGGGTGAGCAACGCTCACCCCCTTGTAATGTTCTTCTCTTTCATCATCTAAGGGGCCATTAGATTGCCCGGTGTGTCTCTCAGCACTTGGACCATATATAGACCCAAGGCCCGCTGTTGCAGTTACCTGTCCAGTATGTATCACCAGAGGCGGTTCTTGAGGCCTTGTCGACAATCCCATCTGTATAACCGGATGTACAGCACTGCGTACCGGAGGAGAGAAACAGGTCCATGTGAAAATTTGGGCCCTGGTAAGTACCGCTCACGTTCCAGACGCAATCAGCGATGTTGTCACGTGTTCCGGTGATGGTGCCGCTTGAAGCGGTAAGATGCCAGAGGCCTCCACTGTTGTCCATGGCGCAGAAATTGAAAATCTTCGTTGTGCCTACAGGCGGAAAGCCGAATGAGTCTACAAGAACACCCTCGCTACTCTGCGGAGTATAACCCGACCCGTCAGCCTTGGCCTGCGTTGAGAATGCTACGAGCGGAAAAATCAGCGCAATGAGTATGATCGCTATCCTTATCTTTGACTTCATTTACACCCCTTTTCTTCTTCACGGTTGCTGATTTATAATGTATATGCCCTTTTATGTTAAAAGACAGCATAGAGTGCTGTCTGCCTATTCTGCAATGTAAAATTTATTGCATATAATATAGCATGTTATATAACTATGGTCAAGTATTTTCTTGCCTTTCCAGGGGATATTGCCCCACCATCTGGGCCCAGGACCATGAAAAAACACATACAAGCCTTTGACAGGTCACGTATAATGTTATAACCTGTAAAATCGCGCCGTACAGATTACCAGAAAATCCGCCTGGGGGCAAGACTTGGAACATATACATGACCTGACAGCGACATGGGTGGGGCACGTGGGCCTCATCATCTTCGTTGCCGCCTATACCCTCGTAATACTCGAGGACAAACTCCACCTTCGTAAATCCAAGCCAGTGCTCCTCTTCGGATGCCTGATGTGGCTGCTCATAGGGGTCTACGAGGCAACTACTGGCGGTAGCGGGGCCGAACACCACGTCAAGGAACTCGCCGAAGAGATAGCCGAGTTGTTCTTCTTCGTCTTCGTGGCCATGACCTTCATTAACACCTTGCAGGAACGCCTCGTATTCGAGGCCCTCAGGGCCTGGCTCATACGAAAGGGCTTTACCTATGGCAAACTCTTCTGGATAACAGGGTTTCTCACCTTCTTCCTCTCTCCAGTGGCCGACAACCTTACGAGCGCCCTCGTCATGAGCACAGTGGTCAGCACCGTGGGGGGCAATAAGAGACGTTTTATCGTGCCGGGCTTCATAAACGTGGTTGTGGCCGCCAACGCTGGCGGCGCATGGAGCCCCTTCGGGGACATCACCACGCTCATGGTCTGGACATCTGGGAAGGTGGAGACCCTTCAGTTCCTCTATCTCTTCCTTCCCGCCATACTCAACTGGGCGGTCCCTGCGGCCATACTCTACATATTCGTGCCAAAGGGCAGTCCCGAGGGTAGCGACGAGCGCGTGATAATGAAACCCGCGGCCAGGTTCATGATATTTCTCGGCTTCTTTACCATCGCCACCGCGGTTGTCTTCCACCAGTTCCTGAATCTGCCGCCATTTCTCGGTATGATGACAGGCCTCGGTCTCCTCATGTTCACCGGCTACTTCGTAAAAAAGAGAGACGGCAAGCTCAAGACCACGGAAGAACAGTTCGATATCTTCCGGAAGATCGAGAGCGTGGAGTTCGATACCCTCCTCTTCTTCTTCGGCATCATCACGGCCGTTGGGGCCCTCCAGTACATGGGCTACCTCGTCATGCTGAACCAGCATCTCTACGAGGGCTTTGGTCCCACTACGGCCAATATCGCCGTAGGGGTCTTCTCTGCCATAGTGGACAACATACCCCTTACATACGCAGTCATACAGATGAACCCTGCTATGGGTCTCTCTCAATGGCTTCTCATAACCCTTACCGCCGGGGTCGGCGGAAGCCTCCTATCCATAGGGTCGGCGGCAGGCGTGGGTTGCATGGGAGTAAGAAGAGACATGTACACATTTCTCGCGCACATGAAGTATGCCCCTGTAGTGGCGCTTGGATACGCGGCGAGCATAGGGGCCTGGTATCTCGTTACAACACTCCTCCTCTGAGGGTGGAATAATATTGTGTACCCTCCTCCCCCTTCTACGCTCCTGGCCATATCAAGAAGAAAAAAACAGCGCCCACCATCTACCATGGGCCCTGCCTGCTACTTGGCGGCTCTCTTTCCTTTCTTATCTTGTTCCATAGTCCCGCAACTCTGGTCCCTGGCCTGGAAAAAAACACAAGGGTATTCATGGGGCGGCACAAACACCATGAACCGCTGTTGCCTTATCATGGGCAGGCAGACCAGAGACTCCTATGAGAACCCCTATCTTCATGCCCCCATGCAGGGATCAATGGAACGATGCACCCTCACCCGGGCCAAGGCCGACCTTCTCAGACCCCATGGGCCTCTCTCAGGCAGGCAATCCTTTCCTGCACTTTCTTGCGCCTGATTCCCTTGAATGCTATGGTTATGAGGATCACGAGGTCGCGCTGTTCCGCGGCACGAAGGGAGCGGTAGAGAGCGAGCAGATAACTCGCTGAGGGGGCATCTTCCTTGGCCTCCTCCTCGATGCCAGAGAAGAAGTACCCTGGCTCCACGCCCATGAAGGCGGCCAGACTTAGCCATTCTTCTGTTGTTATGGGAATCTGGCCCCTCTCTTTTCGTACGTACGTCGTCCTGTTCAGCCCCAGATGCCGGGCAACCGAACTCTGGCTTAAGGAACGCATCTGGCGAAGTGACTTCAAGCGCATAAGTACTTTTCCGACCGAGGTAATCATGGCAGGTCCTCCTTTTTGAGAAGGCGAGGGTAAACTCGAGGTGTGGTTCAAGAAGAAAAGATTTGATGAAGGATTGATGAAGAACTGTTGCTGGTCTGTTTAAACCGAGCCTTGAAGGTGGGGCTTGAGTATGCCGGAGAAGGTCTCTCCATATATTAATTTACTCCCAAAAACACGCTATGTCAAGTGCTAATTCATTTGCTGTTTCACCAGAACACCTATTATTTAATACCCCCTCAAATATCTTTCTTATTTGACGGTTGTTAGCGCCTCATCTTTATAGTATCATCTATTTTATTGTGGGAAGACTCCTTAACCAGTACATATTCGCAGAGATGATCGCGCCCTTCTTCCTCTGTCTTGCGATCCTCACCTCAACGGCCCTCCTCGCAAAATCCATCAAACTCATAGGGCTCGTCATGGGGCATGGCCTTGGCGCGGGTTTTGCCTTCTGGTTCGTGGTCTCGCTCCTCCCATCCTTTCTCATCTACACCATCCCCATATCCTTTCTCGTGGCCGTCCTCATAGCCTTTACGCGCCTCAGTTCCGACAGCGAACTCATTGCCATGAAGGCCCTTGGCCTCGATCTCTTCACCATCACAAGGCCAGTACTCGCCTTCGCGCTCTTCACCTTTTCCCTTACCCTCGCCTTCACACTCTACATATATCCATGGGGCAACATGAACATGAAGAGGCTCCTCGTGGAGGGGGCGTCAAGGGGGCTTGCCGCAGGTATCAAGGAAAAGACCTTTTACGACAAACTGAGCAACCTCGTAATATACGTAGACCATGTCTCAAGGGAGACAGGCGAACTCGAGGGCGTATTCATAGCAAGAAAAAACCCTTCGGACAGGTCTGAAGACATCTTTGTAGCCAGGAAGGCCGTTATCGGAGGCATGAACGGTGACAGGTCTACTCTCTACATACGCCTCGTAGACGGGACATCGCAGAGGGAGGACCGCAAGCGCGATACCTACCATGTGGTCAACTTCTCCGAGTACACCCTGGATATCACGCCTACGAGACAATCGGCAGGGCTCATGGCAAGGTCCAACCGTGAACTCTACCCCGGCGAGATGGTCCGCCGCATAGGAGATATAAGGGCCAGGGGCGGCTTTACCCCACCCTACATAATGGACCTCCACAAGCGCTTCACCCTGCCTGCATCTGTATTCATCTTCGGGCTCATAGGCGCCACGCTCGGCATCCAGAAGGTGCGCGGCTCCAGGCTAACGGGGTTTTCAATCGCCCTCGGCGTAGTGCTTGCCTATTATGTACTCTCCACTGCTCTCGAGGGCCTTGGCGAGAACGGTGTTATACCCCCCATTCCGGCAGTCTGGGGGTCAGACATTATAATTGGCGTCGTCTCCTTCTACTCCTTCTATATGAAGTCAAGGGACAGAGAGACTGTCTTCGTAAAGACCATGCGGCTCATCCTGAGTCGTACCACTTTTCAGAGGTCCGCGTGACGAGATGAAGATCCTGGAGCGACACTTCCTGGTCGAATTCTTGAAACTCCTGGCCCTTACCATCACAGGGTTCGTCGTTGTCTTCATACTCGTAGACCTCTTCGAGAACATGGACAACCTCATCAAGTTCCATGTGCCGATTACGAGTTCACTTTCATTCTTTGCCTACAAGATACCCTTCATCATCGGCCAGGTAGCCCCTGTTGCCGCCCTCGTAGCCGTGCTCCTCTCCACCGGCATGCTCTCCATAGGCGGCGAGGTTACGGCTGTGCGCGCCTCTGGGGTACGGCTCCTCAGGGTCTTCACCCCCATATTTCTCACAGGCCTCCTCATCAGCCTCTCTGTTTTTTTCATCAACGAGTACCTTACGCCCCTTGGGCTCAAGAAGACCGAGGCCTTCAAGGTTCGCTGGTTCGGCAAGAAGAGCCGGGGATCTTACGGTTCCAAGGGCCTCTGGCTGAGGACACACGATTCCATCATAAACGTGAGAGGGTTGGAGCCTGGCGAGAAGATCGTCAAGGGAATCACCATATACCGGCTAAGGCGCCCCTTCGGGCTGAAGAGACGCATAGATGCCAGGACAGCGAGGTGGGATGGCCAGAAGTGGATAGGGACATCCGTCGTGGTTCGAGACTTCAAGCCCAACGGGACCCTGGTGGAGACAAAGGCGGTGCGCCTGGCGTTTGCAGGGCTCAGCCCTCCAGAAGACCTCGGCGGCGCCGAGAAGGGACACCTAAGCATGACCATGGAAGAACTCCGAGGACTCATAAAGATACTCGAGGCAGAGGGATACGAGACAGATGAGTACAGGACAGACCTATACGCGCGCGTGGCCTTCCCCTTCGTCAGTTTCATCATGGTTCTTCTCGGCGTGCCCTTCCCCCTTCGCGGCGCCAGAAGCGGAGGCATTGCCTCCGGCATAGGCCTGAGCATAGTCATTGCCTTCAGTTACTGGATAATATTCGCCCTCTCAACGAGCCTCGGGGCCGGCGGTGTTCTGCCGCCTCTACTTGCCGCCACCTTCCCGGATATACTCTTTCTTGCAACAGCGGGCTGGCTCCTCGCCCATGTGAAGGAATAGAGTAAAAATT
The DNA here is from genome assembly GCA_964407495.1 of uncultured Thermodesulfobacteriota bacterium. Taxonomy (GTDB): domain Bacteria; phylum Desulfobacterota; class GWC2-55-46; order GWC2-55-46; family JADFVP01; genus JAJRZX01. The sequence continues at coordinate 280 of CAYOVP010000071.1, read as the reverse complement.
ATCTGTGGGGACAATGCCGGGCGTAAAGGAGACACTAAAGAGAAAGAAGCGGCCTTGGGCCTCGTACGAAAAGACCTCTCTTTATCCCGGGAAAAAGAAAGCAAGACAAAGAAAGCCAGTATCAACGCCAAAGGGCCATTGAAGAAGACCGGGCCCAATAGGCCTAGGAATAAAAAGAGTTGACACCCATGCGGGCATCTGTTAGTATATTTCGATAAGTCGATGACTGATGCGGGGTGGAGCAGTCTGGTAGCTCGTCGGGCTCATAACCCGAAGGTCA
>CAYOVP010000070.1:0-8997 GCA_964407495.1 uncultured Thermodesulfobacteriota bacterium | reverse complement strand
GGATATGAGTTCAAGCATCCTTGGGCGAAGTGGAAGTTCATTTAAGTGAGAGAGGAGGTCCGCCTCTTTCAGAAGCCTCAGAAGCCGTGACTGTATCTTCAGGTAGCGTTCCTCACTCTGTGGGAATATGAAAAAGAGGACATAGACATCAGAGCCGTCCACTGAGTCGAAGTCAACTGGCCTCTCAAGAAAACATATTGATATGGACGAGCGATGGCTCAGGAACTCCCCGAATGGCCGGGGATGGGGCATGGCGATACCGTGCCCAATGGCCGTTGAGCAAAGGTTTTCCCTCTTCATGATGGCCACGAAGAGCCTCTCGATATATTCCCGGGATTCTTCTTTCTTAACCGATATGAGCGAGTTCCTGATGACCTCTTCTCTGGTATCACCGGCTACGCGATAGTATATACCGCCCTTCAGGAGCAGGTTTGATATTGATATTTCGCCAGTTTCGACCTCAGGTACGGTCGTAGGAAGGACTGTTGCCGATGTTGAGACCCCTGAGGACCTGACCCACTGAAGGAGATCCCGTTCGCTGAACCTCCAGAGCCCCCCTATCTTGAAGCAGGGAATACTCTGGTTCTTTACCATCCTGTAGATGGTCTTTTCCGATACGTTCAGGAGGTTTGCCGCTTCTTTTACGCCAAGTTCCATAATAGACTTCCTATATTGCCCTTAGTTGTCCTAAATTGTCTAATTATTAGAATATGTGACCACATAAGTGTTGTCAAGTAAAAAACACTTTGTAAGATTCTAAACAGTCTAATTAATCCAGACTTTTCGGCGACGCAAGGATATGAGGTCATCTTCAAAGCATGAAGATCCTTGAAAATGTGCGATAAAGAAAAATCTTTTTCTCTTTGACCTCTCTCCTTAATTCAGGAATAAATTAAAAGGAGAGATCACCTGGTATTATCTTGGGCGTCCCTTCACGGTAGAAGAAAGCATGGACGAGAGCGTGGGGACGACGATGAGCGTGGCCGCTACGCTACTGATGAGGCCGCCGATTACGGTTATCGCAAAAGGCTGAAAGATCCTCGAGCCCGCCCCGCCCCCTATGACCGTCGGAAGAAGCGCCGCTATGGTAGTGGTGGATGTAAGGAGTATTGGTCGCAGGCGCACGGCTACGGCAGAGACAAGGGCGCCATGTACGTCCTTTCCGGCCCTCAGTTCAGAATTGAAAAAATCCATGAGCACTATGGCGTTATTTACGGCGATGCCGGCAAGGGTGACAACGCCCATGGCAACGGATACATCGATCCCACGGCCAGTTACAAAGACCGCAAAGAGAGCCCCGGTAAAAGATATGGGTATGGTTGCGAGGATTATGAGCGGCTGAATGAGCGTATGGAACTGCATTACCATGATGATATAGATGAGCACAAGGGCCGCGCCCAGTATGAGGGCCATCTCAAGGGCGGTCTTCATAAGCACACGGTACTCGCCTGCGAACTCGATGCTGTAGCCGGGGGGGAGTTTGACGCCACGAAGCCCCCTCTTCAGTCTCTTTATAAGACCAGGTATATTACCCCCAACCTCTGCCACGAGGGTTACCTCCCTCTGTCCGTTGATGCGCGTAATGGCGGCAGGAGACCGGCCTATGCTCACCTTCGCAACGTCTTCAAGCGGGATGGCTGCACCGCCACCCACGGGTAGACGCCTTATGTCATCGGGTGTAAGGACCTCTCCAGAGTCAAGGCGTACGATCACGCGGACATCTTCTCTCTGCCTGATAATACGCGTGGCCTCTACGCCGAAGCGCGCCGCACTGAGCGAGGCGAACACATCAGAAGGTTCGAGACCACGGCGTGCAAGGGCGGTGTAATCGAGCCTTACACGCACCTCGGGCGTTCGTATCTTCGTATTGTTTATGACATTATCTATTGCGGGGTCTTTTTCGAGTACCTTCTCCACCTCTCCGGCGATAACCCTGAGTTTATCCGTATCCGGCCCGTATATGGTCACGCCGAAGAGAGCTGGAAGACCTGAGAAACTTTCGTCTATCTTCTCCTGTGTGGGCTGGTGGAAGAGAAAGACCATGCCCTGCATGGCTGAATAGGCCCTTTTCAGCGAGTTCATTATCTTCGCGGCGTCTCTTCTCCGCGCGCCCACTGGTCTCAACTTAATGAGCAATTCCCCCATGTTTACCCCCTCGATCTCGTGTCCCACCTCAGGCGAACCTGTCCGCCTGTATACTGTCGAGACATCAGGGTCATGCATGGCAACGCGCTCTATTATTTCACCCAGGCGGTTGCTCTCCCGCAGAGACGTGCCCGGGGGCATTATGTACTCCACGAGGAGGCCCCCTTCGTCAACGGGGGGCAGAAAGGAGGCCTCTGTCCGGAGGAGTGTCAGCCCGGCAAGACCGAGGGCCGCAATGGAGACCAGGATTACCCACCGTCCATGTCTCAATGACAGGTTCAGCAGCCCTATTAGCCGCCCCCTGGTACGGGCGAGCGCCCTGCCCCCGAGGTGCTCCCTCCGTGCCCCGAGCGCCCCCTTTTTGCGGCTGAAGAGGAGGGGGACGAGGGTAAGGGAGAGGACCAGGGAGACCACGAGGGCCGAGGCTATTGTCATGGCAAAGGGCCTGAGGAACACGGCGGCCATGCCTGTTACCAGGACAAAGGGAAGGAAGGCGGCAACGGTAGTAAAGGTCCCCGAGGCATCGGGGCCCGCTATGCCCGCGGCCCCCTCTATGCTCGCCTCTACCACGCTTGGCATGGTCTCCTTGCAGCGGAAGATATTCTCGGCCACGACTATGGCATCGTCCACTATCATACCAATGGAAAGAGTAAGGGCCGTCATGGTGATGACGTTGAAGCCGAGGCCGAGCAGATGCATGATGGCAACGGTGGCTAGGAGCGTAAGGGGGATGGTCACGGCGACTATGAGCGTCGGCGCCATGGAGCCGAGGAAGAAGTAGAGGACAAGCACGGCGAGGACGGCGCCCTCGACGAGGTTCAAGACAACCTCATGGCGCGACTCGGTGATTATCTCTGACTGGTCGTAGAACTTTTTTATGGTTGACCCCGGCGGCAGGAGAGACTTGAGCCCGGCCATGGCCTCATCCACGCCTGATACCACACGCATGGTGCTTGCCCCAGGCTGCTTTCGCACCAGGAGCGCCACGGCGGGTTTGCCGTCTCCCCGTACCACGTAGTGCCGCGGGGCCCTGCCCTTCCCTACCCTGGCGATATCGCCGAGAAGTATGGCGGCGCCTCGGGCAGCTCTCTTTATGGGTATGGCACGGATGTCTTCAATGGTTCGAAGGTGCGCATCTGCGCGTATGAGGTATTCCTTGCCGGAGCGCACCATGAACCCGGCAACAGCGCTCCTGTTGTATCTCTTTATCCCCGCCACTACGGAGGGGATGGTTAGGCCGAGCCTTGAGAGCGTAGCCGGGTCCATGGTGACATAATAGGCCCTCTGGTCTCCTCCAAGGACCTCTATTGACGAAACCCCGTCTACCGCCCGCAGGCGACCTCCTATCTCGCGGCTGACTATGGTGCGGAGTCTCACCGGGTCGCCGTCCCAGTAGACCACGTAACCGGCCACCTCCTGAAGCGTTGTCCCGATGTTCTCGATCCGAGGCTCCACGCCTTTGGGAAGCGTGCCGCCGAGTCTCGCCAGCCTCGCCTGCACGAGCTGCCTGGCCTCTGCTATCTTCGTGCCGCTGTTGAACTCCACGGAGACGAGCGAGACCCCCTGAACAGTGGTGGAGGCAACCCGCTTGATGCCTGGCATGGTACGCATCTCTTCCTCGATGGGCCTCGTTATGAGGAGCTCCATGTCTGGAGGGGCGGCCCCTGGATAGTGGCTTATGATATTGACAAGAGGGATGTTTATGCCCGGAAAGAGGTCCACTGGCATATGGTACATGGAGTATATGCCCGCGAAGGAGGTCATTAAGAGCACCAGGACCGTTGCCGTGGGATTTTCGAGTACTCTTGAGAGGAAACCCCTCATCAGTCCGCCACCTTGAACATAGAGCCAAAGTCTCGATAAAAGAGTTCGTATGCCCCGCTTGTCACTACGTCGTCATCTTCCCTGAGGCCGGATCTTATCTCGACCCTTCCTTCCACTTCCATCCCTGTCCTGACTGCCCTCTTCTCGTAGTCCTTCCCCTTTTTTACGAAGACAAAGGGCCTCTCCGTCTCATCACGGACCACTGCATCTGCGGGGACTGAGAGCGCCCCTGCATGCATGGCCAAAATTATCTCTCCATCAACAGGTTCGCCGGGCCTGAGAGCAGCGTCTATCTCTGGGCTCTCGATCCAGAGGACAGTGGCGCCCTCTTTCGTGGTGCGCGGCAGTACCCTCGTGACCACGCCCTCGGCCACCTGTACTCCGCGCTGCCTTACAAGGGCCTTTGAGCCTTCTAGCCTCGCGCCTTCCAGTGAAAATACACTTGCCCTCAGGCGCAGGGCGCGAGCGGAGATAACCTCACAGAGGACAGCCCCCCTCTCAACAAACTGCCCAGCGCTCACCCTCCGTCCCGTGAACAGGCCGTCCGCGGGGGAGCGCACCTCGAGGCCGCGGCGGAGGAAAGAAGCCGATTTTTTAAGGTCTGTGAGTTCGGCCTTGAGGCGGCCAAGAGAGTCCTCGGCAGTTCTTACCTCCTCGCCCCTTACCATATTCTGCCTCAGGGCCTCGCGCTTTACGCGAAGATCCTTTCCGGCAATGGCGAGTCTCTCTTCGGCAAGGCCTATTTTTTCGCCAAGGGCCTTGAGCCTCGCATCTATCGTATGGCCGCCCATGGTGAAGAGTACTTCGCCGCGCCTGACCTTGTCCCCGTCTTCTACCCTCTGAGATGTGATACGTCCGGCCACAAGGGCAAGGACCCTTACCTCGCTTCTCGGCTCTGCAACGCCTGACCACCGGACCGTGCGCCTGAAGTCCATTCTCCGGGGGTGCGAGGTGGTGATATCGGGGCTCATATCAAGGGGAGGCCCCTCTTGTTTCTTCTTGACGCAGCCTCCGGGTGCGGGAGTCATGCCTGTGAATATAATGACAAGGAGGGAGATAAAAATGCCTCTTCCAAGGGGTATCACTTCAATGCCTCCACTTTTTTGTTATTTTAGAATGTTGCATCTTCATTTCATCCTTACTGAATACATATCTCCCAGAGGCTGTCTCAAGTGAGACGGCCTCAATGGCCATCTCTTCCTCGAGGTCGAGGAGCACGAGCCGCTTTGACTCAAGCGATGTAAGAAAACGGTAATAATCGAGCGCGTCAAGTGCGCCGCTCTTCATGGCCTTCTCAAGGTCAGAGTCCAGATCCTTCATCTTCTTTATTACAGCTCTGGTCTGCTCTATCCTCGAAGCAGTGGAGGCGAGTTCTGCCGAGAGCCGTGTCACCTCGGAGCGCGCCTCGAAGATGCGGGCAATGTACTCGTCAAAGAGCCGCTTACGTGTTGCGCGCTCAAGGGCAATTGTTCCCTGGTTGCGGTCAAAGAGCGGTATCTCAACGTCAAGGAGCCCGCCGGCGGTCTTGAGACCGTCCGTGTCCCTGGCCACTCTCGGGCCGATTGTAATGGGAGGAAACTGCACAAGGACCGCAGCCCTGAGACGGGCCTCCTGGCTCTTGTAACCTAGGCCAAGGGCCCTGATATCGAGACGCCGGTCCTCTATGCCTTCCACGAGTGACCCGGCAGGGGGCATGGCCTTGAATTCCCAGAGATCAGAGGTCTTCTCCGGTGTTATGCTGGTCTTCGCCGGTAGCCCGATCTTGCTGTTAAGGCCAAGGCGCTTCTCCTCGAGGTCTGCGCGCGCCTTGATGAGAGAGGAGCGGGCCTCTTCGAGGGCGGAACGCGTACGCATGAGCTCTGGCGAGGTCTTTACACCGAGCCTCACGGCCCTTTTTGTGAGGGCGTATATATTCCTCTCTGTCTTCTCACGCTCAGTGGCAAGGGCTGCCCTCTCTCTTGCGATGGCATATAGGTAGAGGCCGAGTTTCGCCTTTTCGGCCACCTGCCATTCCTTCCAGGCTATCTCCAGAGCCACGGACTCAAGGCGAGACCTTGCGGCAGATAGCTTTGCCTCGCGGCTTACAAGGGCCCTTATGTCCCAGCCCAGGCCCAGTCCGTAGGCATTTACCGTATTGGGCTTTGTCCCTCCGACGGGCAGCTCGAAAGAATAGGAGAGGCGCGGGTTGGGAAGGATACCGGCCTTCAGCACCTCTGCCCCTGCGACGCCCTTTCTGTCGCGCTCTGCGCGCAGCCGAGGGTTGATTATCACGGCGAGGACAGCGGCCTCGTCAGGAGAGACCCCGTCAGAGATGTCAAGATCAACTGGCTTGAGGATGGGATGGCCGAGGGAGGCGGCGCGCACGCGGAGCTCTTCTTCGGCGGGCACCTCGAGGCCAGCCTCCACGGCCTTGGCTGTAAGGGGCATGGCCCTGTAAGCGGCGCAGCCGCTAAATAGCACGAGGATGAGCAGCATGAAAGCCCTCCCCTTGAGAGTGAAGCGGGGGTTGATGCCTGCACCTGCGGCTGACAAGATATCCTTACCTCCTGGCTGTAATCCTCGTAAAAGGACTGAATGTTCAGAACTTACCTGAGAGAAAAGGAGGGAAGATTTATACCCGGCCTGACCTCCCTCCAGATTATAATAGAGAGCGATTACCCGGGGCTTACCCGAAGATTACATTTTGGTAATGTTTGGCGGGAATATAAAAGAAGAAATCAGGTGAGAAGAGGCAGGGTGATGATGAAGGAGCTTCCTTTGCCAGGCGAACTTTCTACAGAGATCTCTCCTCCGTGGGCACGGACTATGGCAAGGGCAAGGCTCAGCCCAAGGCCGCTACCCGGCGTGCTGCGGCTCTTTTCGCCGCGATAAAAACGGTCGAATATGCGCGGTATATCCGCTTCGCCCATACCGGGGCCGGTGTCGGATATTGAGAGATTTGCCCTCCCGGCATCTATCGTAAGGGTCAGCGTTACGGCGCAGCCATCTCCGCCATGCTTTATGGCGTTGTCGATGATATTTGCCACCGCCCTCTGAAGGCGCCGTATCTCCCCTCTCACAAAGACCGGGGCTTCAGGGAGTTTGCACCCTATGGAGCCGCCCCTGTCCTCCACAACAGGGGCGTAAAGATCGGTTGCTTCCCTGACTATGGAGCTGAGGTCGAGCCTTGCCGCTGCCATGGAGTCTATGCCCGAGCCGGCCCTCGCTATCTCGAGCATGGTGTTTATGAGTCCCACGAGCCGGTCGCTCTCTTCGATTACTGCCCCGGCCATCTCCCTGTAGTTCCTTATATCCTGGGGCCCTGAGAGGGTGGTCTCTGCCATGCCGCGGATGCGCGTAAGGGGGCTCCTGAGGTCATGGGCCACATTGTCGCTTACGCTCTTGAGCTCACCAACAAGCCCCTCTATGCGCTCTAGCATCTCGTTGAAGCCATGTACGAGGTCATTGATCTCCCTCCCCTCCTTGCCAAGCGGAACCCTGAGGCCGAGATCCTTGCCCCCTATCTGCACAGCTGTCTTCGTGACCCTCTGCACACCGGCCATGGCCCGTCTTGCCATGAGCCAGCCAAGGAGCGCCCCGGAGACGAGCATGACGAGGAAGGCATAGCCAAAGGTCTCCCTGTATCTCTCCATGAGGAGTTCGTTGCCCGAGAGGCTGGCCCCTATCTCGATGAAGCTCCCGTCTCCCGTGGCCCCTCTGATGACACGGACCCTATGAGGAAGGCCGGGTATCTTCAAGGTGGTAAAGACGGGTCTTTCGGGGCGGGCGGTCTCTGGCCGCGGGCCGGGTGGGCCGAGCCCCTTCCAGGCGCTCAAATCAGAGGAGGCAAGGACCCTGCCCGATGAAGAGACGAGCCTGAAGAACACGTCTTCAATGCCGCGGGACTGGGCCTCTCGCCTGAACTCGGCCCCAAGGGCCTCTGCACCCTGGCTCTCATATAGGGACCTGAACTCTTGAAGCGTATCCATAAGCTCGACATCGGTGCGTCTGCCAAGCCCAGAGGTCAGGGAGAGATATACGAGCACAAAGACAACTAGCGAGAGCGCTCCGAAGAGGAGCGCGTACATAAGGGTAAGGCGGAAGGTCACGGTGGCAAAGAGGCTGCTACCTCTCTTCAAGGACATAGCCGAGCCCCCTTATGGTATGTATAAGTTTTTTCTTGAAGGGTCTGTCTATCTTGTCGCGTAGCTTGCAGAGTCGCGCCTCGACCACATTGCTCTGCGGGTCGAAGTCATAATCCCAGACATGCTCCATTATCATTGTCTTCGAGACAACTCGGCCAGCGTTCCTTACGAGGTACTCGAGGAGGGCGAACTCCTTCATCTGAAGTTCTATCTCTCTTCCAGAGCGAAAGACCTTCTTGCCTACGATATCGACTTTCAGGTCGCTCACGGTGAAGACAGTAGGCTCGCCGGACGCCCCTGCGCGCCGAGTGAGGGCCTGAAGCCTTGCCACGAGCTCGGAAAAGGCAAAGGGCTTTACGAGATAATCGTCGCCGCCGGCCTGAAGCCCCTTTACGCGGTTGTCCACAGAGGCAAGTGCGCTGAGGACCAGTACGGGCGTGGTGACCTCATGCCTTCGAAGTTCCCTTATGAGCGAAAGACCGTCAAGCCTTGGGAGCATTACATCCACTACCGCTACGTCGTAAGCGCCCCCAAGGGCGTACCCGAGCCCCTCGGCTCCATCCACGGCATGGTCTACGGAGTAGCCTTCCTGCCGGAGCCCCTTGGAGATAAAAGAGGCTGTCAGCCTGTCATCCTCCACGAGAAGAATTTTCATAACCTTACCTCATTCTCATAATATCATGAAAAGGATCGGAGTTCATAGCGGCTGCTCTTATCGCCCATTATGGACTTAAAGGCATCTTCTACAGCATAAATGGAGCGGTGCTTCAAGGTTGTAAGAAGGAGCGCGAAAGAAGGGGAAATATAAAGATGGATCTATGGGAACTGCCTTCCATAGACCCATCAATGATTAACTCAGCCAAACCCTCTGACATGGATTTTGCTGAGAGTCCTGACTGGCTCC
>CAYOVP010000069.1:0-9140 GCA_964407495.1 uncultured Thermodesulfobacteriota bacterium | reverse complement strand
TTAGAAAAAAGAAAGTGGAGCAAAGAAAACCAGTATTAGCGTCAAGACCCTGCCCCTTAATACTCCATGCTCTGTTACAAGGCCCTCAGTCTCTTCGCGAAGAGAGTAGTCAGCCAGGAAAGGTGACGCCTGACTGGTGAGGATTCACGACTAAGAGAAAGCAGCGGTCAACTTGCCGCTATCCTCGTTGTAAGCCCCCTTCCCACGAAGGCACGCACTGTCTCTTCTATGCCTCTGGCGTCAAGGCCGAGTTCTGCCCTGAGTTCCTCCTGCGAGCCCTGTCCTACGAACTCGTCGGGAATGCCTATCCTCTTTACAGGGCACTGTATGCCACGGGCCTCGAAGAACTCCAGGACAGCGCTCCCGAAACCGCCATGGAGGGAACCCTCTTCAAGGGTGACTATCCTTTCCGTGCCCGCTGCCAGGCCCATGAGAAGGTCCTCATCAAGGGGCTTGACAAAACGTGCGTTTACCACGCCTGCCTTGATACCGCTCTTTGCAAGGGCCTCGGCGGCCTCGATAGCCGGGCCCACCATGACCCCCAGGGCAAGAAGGGTAACGTCCGTGCCCTCGGAGATGACCTCCGCGGTGCCGGGCTTGATGTACTCAAAGGGACCCTTGGAGTAGGCGCCGTCCACCGGCCCACGCGGATAACGTAGCGCCACAGGGGCCTTGTACTTGATAGCAGAGTAGAGGAGGTTGCGGAGTTCGTCGCCATCCCTTGGCGCGGCTATGATGATATTGGGCAGGTCGCGCAGGAAGGCGATATCGAAGATGCCGTGGTGCGTGGGGCCGTCGCGGCCAACGATGCCAGCCCTGTCGAGGGCCATGACCACGTGAAGGTCCTGAAGACAGACATCGTGACAGACCTCGTCAAAGGCCCTCTGGAGGAATGTCGAGTATATGGCCGTAACCGGCACATAACCCTCTCGCGCAAGACCAGCGGCAAAGGTAAGGGCATGCTGCTCGGCAATGCCAACGTCAAAGAACCTCTCGGGGTATTTTTTCTGAAAGGCCGCAAGCCCTGTGCCGCCTGGCATGGCCGCGGTAATGGCAAGGACCTTCCTGTTCCTTCTGGCTATATCCAGGAGGGCCTCGCTGAAGACATTTGTGTACGAAATGGATGAACTCTTCTTCACCTCGCCTGTCTCGACGTCAAAGGGGCCCACGCCATGGAACTTCGAGGGCTCTGCCTCGGCAGGGGCGAACCCCTTGCCTTTCTTCGTAAGGACATGGACCAGGACCGGGCCCTTGAGTTCCCTGACGTCACGGAGCGTCTTTACAAGCAGGCCAATGTCATGTCCATCTATGGGCCCCAGGTAATTGAACCCCAGGCCCTCGAAGAGCATACCAGGCGTAAGGAAGGTAATGAGAGAGTCCTCTGCGCGCTTTGCTATGCCCATGAGGCGGCCTCCTATCATGGGTATGGACTCGATGAAGCCCTCTATCTCCTGCTTGAGTTTCTGGGCAAACCTGCCCGTAATCTTCCGGCTGAGGAAGGAGGAGAGCGCACCCACGTTCTGGGCAATGCTCATCTCGTTGTCATTGAGGATTACTACGAGGTCTTTTTTGAGGTGACCGGCCTGATTCAGTCCCTCGAAGGCGAGGCCCGCGGTCATGGAGCCATCGCCTATGACGGCGATGACAGCGTTGTTCTCGCCTGAAAGGTCTCTTGCCGCGGCCATGCCGAGTGCCGCCGAGATGGACGTGGATGAGTGACCCACGCCAAAGGCATCGTACTCGCTCTCTGAGATCTTCGGAAAACCGCTTATCCCTCCATGAGTGCGAAGGGTATGGAAGGAATCGCGCCGGCCCGTAAGTATCTTGTGGGCATATGCCTGGTGTCCCACGTCCCAGACTATCCTGTCGGAAGGTGTATCGTAGACATAGTGCAGGGCAACGGCGAGTTCCACGGCACCGAGACTCGATGCTAGGTGCCCTCCGGTCCTTGAGACCACGTCTATAATGAGTTGGCGTACCTCGGTGGCAAGCGCCTCCAACTCGGCCTGGTCAAGGCCCTTGAGGTCTTTGGGGCTCTTTATCTTCTCGAGTACTCCTGCCATCGTGGTTGTCCTTTATCTCAGGCACCCATAGTGTGCCGTGTTTATTTAGGGCTCCCGCGGAGCAACTACTAATTGTTTTCTTTGTCTTAATTTCTTTTTTACCCAAGAACGCCTGTTCTTCAGAGGCCAAGGAGGCCATAGGTGATGACAGACATCGAGCAAAAAATTGGTTTTCTTTGCCTTACTTTCTTTTTTCCAAAAGAAAGTAAGGGTTTTTATTGGTATGTGGCTCGTTCCAATCTTCTATTCTCTAATTCTTTCTTGAGATTATATACCCTGCTATCGCCCTAAGCGGCTCGGCCTTTTCGTCAAATTTCTTGAGGGCCCTTATTGCGGTCTCGATGAGTTCTGTACCCATTTCTCTCGATTCTTCGAGGCCTATGAGTGCGGGGTATGTGGCCTTGCCCTTCTTCGCGTCACCTCCCACGGGTTTACCCATGGTCTCGGAAGAGCCCTCTACATCAAGTATATCGTCAAGTATCTGGAAGGCAAGCCCCACTGCCTCGGCGTATTCTGTAAGTGAAGCGAGTTCATCGGGGGTGGCGTCTCCGAGTATGGCTCCGCTCCGTATGGCCGCTCGTATAAGGCGGCCTGTCTTGTGCGTATGTATGTACTCGAGTTCAGGAAAGGAGATCTCCTTTCCCTCAGACTCTATATCCACTACCTGTCCGCCTATCATGCCCTCTGCGCCGGCGCCATGCGCCACCTCGGCCACCACTCTCACTATGGCCTCTGGTCTTGCCCCGGTTGTAGCGACTATGATATGGAAGGCCAGTGTAAGCAGGCCGTCCCCTGCGAGTATGGCCATTGCCTCACCGTACTGCCTGTGGCAAGTTGGCCTTCCGCGCCGGATGTCATCGTTATCGAGGGCCGGCAGGTCGTCGTGTATAAGGGAGTAGGTATGTATGCACTCCAAGGCACAGGCCGTGTTCATGGCAAGGGCCGTATCACCTCCCAGGGCCTCCACGGCGGCCAGGGTAAGCACAGGTCTCAGGCGCTTGCCCCCGGCAAAGAGGCTGTAGCGCATTGCCTCGTGGAGCACAGAGGCGTGCCCGTCACGGGGTGGGACAAGGCCGTCGAGGGCCCTGTCTATGGCAACCTTCTTATCCCCCAGGTATGCGCTGAGGTCAAATTCGCCCATGATGAAGTCATGATAACAGAACGCATGGTAAAATACAAGAAGACTGCCCCTGGCCGGAGGAAGGCAGAAAAAGAGGCCCCTTGCCGCGGTGCGCGGCAAGGGGCCTTCCTGTTGAGCAGACAAGTGGTTTACAGCGGCGCTACAACCTTACAACGTTGGAGGCCTGCGGTCCCTTTGGGCCCTCGGTAATCTCGAACTCCACGTCCTCGCCTTCCTTGAGGGTCTTGAAGCCTTCACCCTGTATGGCGGTATAATGGACGAATACGTCTTCGCCAGATTCCTGCTGGATGAAACCAAAGCCCTTTGTCTCGTTGAACCACTTTACTTTGCCCTGTGCCATTCTTCTGATCCTCCTCTTTGTGCAGGCCCTCTTTGCGCGAAATAAAAAAAGGCCGTGGGATTAATGGTAACATCCACAGCCTTTACATGATCAGAATCGCAAAAAGGTACCCCGTTTAAAAAAGTCAAGTAATTCTAACAAGCGGCGCAGATGGTGTCAAGGATTTTTATCCCCTCTTGTAAGATCCGATACTGGGACCACTTCTATGCCACGCTCCCTGAGGCCCGGCAGGGCCCGCCTGAGGGCCGCCAGTGTCTCGGGGTAGGGATGTCCTATTGCTATGGCACTGCCGGTCTTTCCGGCGATACGAACGAGGGTCTCAATCTGTCCGTCGATATACGTGGCATCGCGTCTGTTATCGAGGAAGACGTCTCTTTCGGCCCTTGGCACACCAGCCTCACGGGCGAGCCTGGTGCCCAGGGTATGCGATGTGGTGCGGCTGTCAACGAAGAAAAGTCCCCGCTCTCTTAGGACGCTGAAGACCTCTCGCATACCTGCAGTATCTGCAGTAAACTTTGAGCCCATGTGATTGTTCACGCCCACGGCCTCTGGGACGAAATCGAGGTCTTCCTCCATGGTCTTTCTGAGGTCTGGGCCTGTCATGGAAGTAAGCAGGACCCCTGGGCCTGGGTGGTTGCGAAGGATATTTCGAGGCTCCATGGGCAGGTGCAGGAGGACCTCGCGTCCGCTCCTTCCGGCAAGGCGCGAGACCTCGCGTGAGTGGCGCAGATGGGGGAGTACGGCAATGGTAATAGGTGCGTCGAGGTCGAGGATCTCCCTTATCTTCCGGAGGCTCCCCCCCATGTCGTCTATGACTATTGCCACCCTTGGTGCAGGGACAGGTCCCCTGGCCTCTGGCGGCGGTCCCTTCTCGATGGAAGGCGGAGGTGGGGTGGGGGCTGGCCCCATGTTGGGCAGGTAGCGGAGCACAAGGACAGCGGCCACAAAACCAAGGGCAAACCCCATGACAAGGATCAGTGTCTTCTCAAGGGGACTGCCTTTTTTTCTGCCTCTCTTAGCCACAAGAAACCTTGCACATGAGTTGTTAGGAAGGAAGGCGCCTCAGGGGGCCCCGGCCCTGGCTCCTTCTCTGCCCTCCAGTTTGTCTTGCGCCAGGCGTTCCGGGCGCTCCGGCTCTCAGCCGGCCAGCCTTATGGGCCCCCTGGCCCCCCTGAGTTTCTCGAAGATGAACCAACTCTTCAGGTACTCGAGGGCCCTTTCAAGTTGTATATCCCTGCCCTTGACGGTCTCCACCTTGCTCTCCACTATGTGGATCTTCTCGGTCTCTTTTTTTGTGGTCTTCGTCTCCTCGGCGGCAAAGTGGCCAGTGAGGTCTTTTTCCTTTATGTGTCTGCCCAGGTTGGCGCTTACGACGATATCGGGCTCGATTCCCTTTGCCTGTATGGAACGGCCCGAGGGTGTGTAGTACTTTGCCGTTGTAAGCCTAAGGGCGGATCCGTCATCGAGGGGCATGATGGTCTGGACAGAGCCCTTGCCAAAGGTGGTGGTGCCGAGTATTACGGCGCGCTTGTGGTCCTGGAGGGCGCCGGCCACAATCTCCGAGGCACTGGCGCTTCCGCCGTTCACGAGGACGATGACGGGATAATCGGGCTGAGTGCCCTTGGCATCTGCCTTGAAGACCATGTTCTGCTTGCCGTCACGGCCCTTGGTATAGACTATGAGACCAGAGCGGAGGAAGAAGTTGGATACTGAGACTGCTTCCTGGAGAAGGCCCCCGGGGTTGTTCCTGAGGTCGAGGATCAGGCCGCGAAGATGCCCCTTCTTTGGCTTCAACCTTCTGAAGGCCTTTCTCATCTCTGCAGAGGTGTTCTCCTGGAACTGGGCGATACGGATATACCCAATGCCGTCTTCCTTCATCTTGTACTTGACGCTCTTGACCTTGATGATATCCCTCTTGATGACAAAGGCCCTGGGTTTTGTAAAGCCCTCGCGCATGATGTATATGGTGACCTTCTCGCCCTTAGGGCCGCGCATGAGCCTTACTGCCTCGTCCAGGGTCATGTCTCTCGTGGACTTCTTCCCGATCTTCACTATCTTGTCATTGGCCTTTATGCCTGCCTTCCAGGCAGGTGTGTCTTCTATGGGCGCGATGACGGTCAGGACCTTGTTCTTTATACCTATCTGTATACCTACGCCTCCGAAGACCCCCCTTGTGTCTATCTTCATCTCCCTGTACTCATCTGGTGTCATAAAACTGGAGTGGGGGTCCAGTTTGCTCAGCATACCCTTTATGGCATTGTAAATAAGTTCCTTGGGTTCTTTTTTCTCAGTATAATCCTGTTGAACTATGCTAAGGACATCGGCAAAAATCTTTAGTCCCTCGTATGTATCTGCAGGGACCTTGACTGACTTTGCAGAATAGGTCACTGTTGCCATGCCCAGGATGAGCACCACCGTGATGAGTCCGGCCAAGACCCTCCCTGGTCTATAACGCCTCTTCATATCTCTACTCCTCCCTTTTACTCATTATCATCAAACCAAGATTCAAGTATCTCATGCCCAGCGCTCCAAGTCATGTGTTATCTTCTTGCCAGCCACCTGGCCGGGTCCTCTGGGATCCCTTTCTTTCTTATCTCGAAGTAGAGGCCTGGCTCGGCGTACGGGCCCGTGTCTCCAACGAGCGCCACGGCCTCGCCCCGTTCCACCCTGTCGCCGCGTTTTTTCAGTACACGTTCGAGGTAGGCGAAGAGCGTATAAAACCCGCTGCCATGATCTATTATTATAATCTGTCCATATCCCTTGAGCCAGCCCGTATATATGACGCGCCCGTCATAGACGCTCTTTACGCGTCTTCCGGCCGGGGCCTTTATTATTATACCCTTGTTGAAGGTAATTGTCTTGAACCTCGGGTGTCTCACCTTTCCATAGCGCGAGACTATCGGCCCTGTCACGGGCATGGGGAGGCGTCCTTTCATGGCCCCAAATCCACTGTAATTCCCTGGGCTTTCCCTGTCAAGGCTTTCTATTAGGCCAGAGAGTTCCTTTGCCGCAGCCTCCAGTTCCCTGAGTATCTTTAGACCGCTTTCTTTCTCACGTCTCACCCGCGTAAGGAGGGCCACCTTCTCGGTCTTGAGTTTCTTTTGTTCGGCCTTTTTCTTTCTCAGCCTCGCTGTGCTCTTTTCTATATCGCTCTCAATGGAGTCGATCCTCTGGAGAGCGGCCTTCCTTGCCCTGAGTTTTGACTCGTAAGAGGATAGAACCGAGGCATCGAAGTCTGTAATGGCTATCATGTACTTGTGCCGCCTTGCCACGTCCACAGGGTCATCTGCCCCTGGCGCAAAGGCCATGTTCAGGAGTTCACCGCTACGCATCTTGTACATGGCCCGGAGCCGCCTTGCAACGTGTGTACGCTCGGCCAGGAGTTGCCGTTCTATGCCTTGCATTTTCTTTCTCTCTCTCCTGCGCCTTTGTTCAAGGCGTTTCCTGGAGGCCCGAAGACGCGCAAGTTCCCTCGTCGTCTTGTTGAGATCCCTGTTGATGCTGTTGATGGCAAGGAGTATGGAAGACTCTTTCCTGAGTATCTTCCTCACCCTGTGCCGTTCTCTGCCGAGTTTTTCCTTGACCTCGGCAAGTTTTTTCTTGTCCTTTGCAGTCTCGCCTGCAACGGCCTCTGAGAGCACTGGGAGCAAAAAGACGAGTAGGACAACTACTATAACCTTTCTGGCCAGAGTACCCTTCATGCCCGCAGGAACCTTCCCGTTGAGATGATGCTCCCCAGGGCACCGGAGAGTATACCAATGATGGTGGTGATTATGAAGACCACGTATACCGGGGCCGGCACATCGAGGATAAAGGCAAGGTATGCCGGTATATTATAACGCAGGACAAAGATGACGGCAAAGACTATGATTGAGGCCAGGACCCCGCCTGCGGCGCCCTCGATAATTCCCTCTATGAGGAAGGGCATGCTGATGAAGTTGTCCGAGGCCCCCACAAGCCTCAGCACCTCTATCTCTTCGCGCCGGGCATAGACAGTGAGCCGTATGGTATTGGTTATTACGAATACGGCGGCGGCGGCAAGTACTACGCCCACTACAATGGCCGTGAGTTCGAAGAACCTGAAGACGCCGTAGAACTTTCGTGCCCACTCCTGGCTGTACTGCACCTCGTCCACCCATGAGAGGGCCTTTATGCGTTTTACAACTTCAAGCATTTTCGCGGGCTCCCGCGCCTCCGGGCTGAGGCTTACCTCGAAGGATGCGGGCAGTATGTCCTTGTCCATTCCCTCCAGTATCCCGGCGTGCCCCCTCAAGCCTTTCCTGAGTTCCGCCATGGCCGCCGACTTGGATATGTACCTGACATTGGAGACGCCCTTGATCCTCTTTATCTGTCTGCCGAGTTTCACGGCCCCTGCCTTTGGGGGCGGGTCTTTTACATAGGCAACTATATAGGCATTACTGCCCCAGGAACTGAAGAGGGAGCCCATATTTACGAAGACGATAAAAAAAAACGCGCAGATGGCCAGTGAGAAGGCGAGCGTAACGGCAGTAAGTACAGCGGTGGCAAGATTCTCCCTTATAGTGCCGAGGGCATCGGAGACGAAGAACCTGAGGTTAGCACTGCCGAGACTCAAGATACCAGCCTTCCTTCGTTGAGGTTGACCACCCTTGACCCGAAGCGCCTTATTATCTCCCTGTCATGACTCGCTATGACCACGGTGGTGCCCCGGTTGTTAACGTCTCTGAAGAGTTCTATGGTCTCCATGGAGAGGTCGTGGTCGAGGTTGCCGGTGGGCTCGTCGGCAAGGATGATGGTGGGCTCCTTTACGAGGGCCCTGGCTATGGCCACGCGCTGTTGCTCACCGCCAGAGAGCGAGAGGGGCTTGAAGTTCATCCTGTGCTGGAGTTTGAGGTAACTGAGGATCCTGATGACACGGTTCCTTATCTCCTTCTGCCCTACGCCCATTACTACGAGTGCTATGGCAACATTCTCGAAGACCGTCTTTGCTGGCAGGAGTTTGAAGTCCTGGAAGACAAAACCCATGCGGCGCCGTAGGCGGACGACCTCGTGGCGTGGGATGCGTGAGTAGTTCCTTCCGTCTATGATGATATGTCCCTCAGTGGGGTTCTCGGCACCGAACATGACCTTGAGGAGGGTAGTCTTTCCTGCACCGCTCGGGCCTGTGACGAAGATGAACTCCCCTTTTTCTATCTTGAGCGTCACATCCTTCAGGGCCATGGCGTCTCTGCCGAAGGATTTTGAGACATGAAAGAGATTTATCATAGGAACTGGGGTCTGGCCTGTGGCAATGCCGGTATTTCAGGGGAATTGTGCCGGATTGACCGGGTGGGTTGACTGTGATGCCAAGGGTTTGATCATGCTTCGCGTCACGCAGTGATATTATCCCAGTTGCGATAATCCTTGTCAAGGGTTTATAGAGAGGAGACCAAGGGGCTGAGGACTGGAGCGTAGCATATACTTGGCTCTCACGTGCTGTTGCGTAATATTACAGGCTTGGCTCCAGAGAAGGGCGAAAAAAAAGGGGGAAAGCCCAGATGACTTTCCCCCGTGGAAAAGAAGATGGCGGGGCCGACGGGACTCGAACCCGCGCCCTCTGGCTTGACAGGCCAGCGTT
>CAYOVP010000068.1:0-9414 GCA_964407495.1 uncultured Thermodesulfobacteriota bacterium | reverse complement strand
ACAGTTTTGGGGGATAGAGGGGCAGTAAGGGGCAAGGTGACAGAGGGGGCCGGAGTTGGGCAGGAAGGTGCAGTTGGGGCAGGAAGGTGCAGGATTGGCAGGGCAAAAACAGGCAAGGTCATAGAAACTGTAAGGTATTATAAGGAATAGGGTTGACGGTTTGGAAAATCAGAGGATAAGAATAAGGCTCAAGGCCTTTGATTCAAGGCTGCTTGACAGATCTGTCAAGGAAATAGTAGAGACGGCTAAGAGATCAGGCGCCACTATCAAGGGGCCCATACCGTTGCCGACAAGAATCAACAAGTTCTGTGTGCTCCGCTCGCCCCATGTGGACAAGAAGAGCAGGGAGCAGTTCGAGATCAGGACGCACAAGAGGCTAATGGATATCATGGACCCCACGCAGAACACTGTGGACGCACTTATAAAACTGGATCTGCCGGCCGGCGTGGACGTTGAGATAAAACTGGATTAATAAGGAATTCAGGCAGGACTGATCAATGATAGAGGGAATATTCGGAAAAAAGATCGGCATGACCCATGTCTTTGCCGAGGACGGAGCCCAGGTGCCGGTAACGGTCATACAGACAGGGCCCTGCTATGTTGTGGCCCGTAAGACAGGGGCCCGCGATGGCTACGAGGCCGTGCAACTCGGCATGGGCGAAAAAAAGGAAAAGAACACGAGCAAGGCCATGAGAACGGTCTTTGCAAAGGCCGGCACTCCGGTCCTGAGAAGGCTCGGCGAGTTCCGCTGTGACGAGGCCGACGAGTACAAGCCCGGAACCCTCATAAAGTGCGAGGACCTCTTCAAGCCCGGCGATTACGTGGATGTGTCGGGACGCACCAAGGGAAAGGGATTTCAGGGAGGCATGAAGAGATGGGGCTTTCACGGAGGGCCCGGATCTCATGGCTCCATGCATGGCAGAGCCCCTGGTTCCATCGGCCAGAGCGCCTGGCCCTCGCGCGTCATGAAGGGACTCAAGATGGCGGGACACATGGGGAACCGTCGACGCACCACGCAGAACCTCCAGGTGGTGGCAGTAAGGCCTGACGACGGCGTTATACTCGTCAAGGGCGCGGTCCCAGGCTCTGTCAACAGCATACTCAGGATAAAGAAGGCCTTCAAGAAGGCCTCTGCCGCGAAAGGGGATGCCTGATGGATATCGATGTTCTAAACAAGGAAGGCACAAAGGTCTCAGGGCTCTCCCTCGACGACAATATATATACGGGTGAGGTGCGTGAGCATCTCTTCTATGAAGTTGTGAAGATGCAACTGGCGGGCAGGCGGCGTGGTACGGCCTGCACCAAGACGAGGGGAGAGATAAGCGGCGGCGGCGTAAAGCCCTGGAAACAGAAGGGTACCGGCAGGGCCCGCTCCGGCAGTACCCGTTCGCCCCTCTGGAGGCACGGCGGCACGGTCTTCGGACCAAAGCCACGGGACTATTCATACTGCGTGCCAAAGAAGGTCCGCCGCGAAGCCCTTAAATCGGCCATCCGGCTGAGACTCCGCGAGGGCGGGCTCAGGGTAGTGGACTCCCTGGACCTGGACGAGCCGAAGACAAAGAAGGCCATTGAGGTATTGAAGGCACTCGGTCTTGCCTCTGCCCTCATAGTCACAGAGGAGGGGAAGAGGAACATGGACCTTGCCGTAAGAAACCTCAAGGACTACAAGACAGTGCGCCCTGTGGGCATAAATGTCTTTGACGTACTCAAGTACAAGGGACTCGTAATTACCCGCCAGGCCCTTGAAAAAGTAGAGGCAATGATAAGATGAAGGACCTGTACTCAGTAATTCTCTCGCCCGTGGTCACGGAAAAGAGCATGACTTCTTCGGCAGAGGGCAACTGCGTTGTCTTCTGGGTGGACCCTGCGGCCAACAAGGGCGATATAAAAGAGGCCGTTCAGAAGATATTCAATGTCAAGGTTTTGAGCGTGAATACGCAGAGAGTGGCCGGTAAGGTAAAGCGCCTCGGACGTTTCTCTGGCAGAAGACCCACGCGGAAGAAGGCCTATGTAAAACTCAAGGAAGGAGACAGCATCGAGATCTTCGAGGGTGTCTGATCCGTCTGGCAAAAGGGCCGCGCAGGCGTGCCCCGCGGCTGGGCGCAGGGTTTCCGGCCACGTTCCGCAGGCCGCTTGAGTCGCATGGAAGCGCTCATTGTTCGAGCGGGCTCGTTATTAAAAAAAACAGGGAAGTGTGAGAGACAATGGCACTGAAAAAATATAAACCAACATCACCCGGCATGAGGACGCGCACTACGCTGGACTTTTCCGGCCTTACCAAGAAGAGGCCCGAGAAGGCTCTTACGCGTCCAAAGAAGAAGCGCGGCGGACGCAACAACAACGGGCGTATAACCGTGCGCTGGATAGGCGGAGGGCACAAGAGACTTCTTCGCATAATAGACTTCAAGAGGGACAAGTTCGGTGTTCCGGCGCGCGTTGCGGCCATCGAGTACGACCCCAACAGGAGCGCCAATATCGCACTCCTCCATTATGCCGACGGCGAGAAGAGGTATATCCTGGCACCCCACCTCCTCAAGGTGGGAGACACCGTCGTCTCGGACGAGAAGGCCGAGATAAAGCCCGGCAATGCCATGAGAATACAGAACATACCCCTTGGTACGTTCATACACAATATCGAGATGAAGCCCGGAAAGGGAGGCCAACTTGTGCGCGGGGCCGGCGGCTACGCCCAACTCATGGCCCGCGAGGGCACCACGGCCACCATAAAACTCCCCTCCGGAGAGGTCCGCCTCATACCCCAGGTCTGCGTGGCCACCATAGGCCAGGTGGGTAACCTGGACAAGGAAAACATCTCCTACGGAAAGGCCGGTCGTGTCCGCTGGCTCGGCAGGCTCCCGGGCGTCAGGGGCATAGCCATGAACCCCGTCGACCACCCCCACGGCGGCGGCGAGGGCAGGAGCAAGGGCGGAAACCATCCCACGAGCCCCTGGGGAGTGCCCACAAAGGGATACAAGACACGAAGGAAAAAGACCTCGGACAAGTATATCCTTAACAGGAGGAAGTAATTGCGTTCCCTCAAAAAAGGCCCATTCATTGACGGGCATCTCGAAAAGAAAGTGGCCGCCGCAGTGGCGAGCGGCTCGAAGAAGGTAATAAAGACATGGTCGCGCCGGTCCATGATAACGCCCGAGATGGTGGGCCTTACCATAGCCGTGCACAACGGGAAAAAGTTCATACCAGTCTTTATCACCGAGAATATGGTTGGTCACAAACTCGGAGAGTTCTCTCCCACGAGGACCTTCCATGGACACGCGGCACTGAAGAAATCGCGCGGAGGTAGATAAGATGGAGGCTCAGGCCACGGCAAAATATGTAAGGGTCTCTGCGCAGAAGGCCCGCCTCGTGGTGGACCTTATCCGCGGAAGAAAGGTAGAGGAGGCGCTGGCCCAGCTCAACAACTCCAAGAAGGCTGTGAGCCGCACCGTGGCAAAGGTGCTGAAGAGCGCCATGGCCAACGCGGAGAATACCTTTCACCTCGATATAGACAGTTTGTACGTGAAAAAGGCCTATGTAGACCAGGGCCCCACGCAAAAACGCATGCGCGCAAGGGCCATGGGCAGAGGCGTTACCATAAGAAAACGCACCAGCCACATCACCATCGTGCTGGACGAGGGAAGATGAACTTTTCAATCTATCTTGCGGTCAAGTTATAAGGAGGTCTTCGTTGGGGCAGAAAGTACATCCCATTGGTTTCAGACTGGGAATCACAAAGGATTGGGACTCGAGGTGGTTCGGCGGCAAGGATTATGCCCAGTTCGTTCATGAAGACCTCCAGATAAGAAAACTCGTAAAGAAGAGACTCTACCACGCCGGTATCTCGAAGATCGAGATAGAGCGTACTTCCAACGAGGTAAAGGTTATCATAAGAACTGCACGGCCCGGAATAGTCATAGGAAAACGCGGGTCCGAGATAGACGTGATGAAAAAGGTCCTCTCCGATCTCACTGGCAAGAAGATGAACCTCGAGATCGTGGAGGTACGCCGCCCCGACACGGACGCTCAACTCGTTGCCGAGAACGTGGCCCTTCAACTCGAACGCAGGGTCTCTTTCCGCCGCGCCATGAAGAGGGCCGTGACATCGGCCCTGAGAATGGGCGCCAAGGGAGTGAAGATTACCTGTGGCGGAAGGCTCGGCGGCGCGGAAATTGCGCGTAGCGAGTGGTACAGGGAAGGCCGCGTGCCGCTCCATACCCTCCGGGCCGACATAGACTATGGCATAGCCGAGTCGCACACGACATACGGAATAATCGGCGTAAAGGTCCTCATCTACAAGGGCGAGGTGCCTGTGAGACCAAAACTCGACGCCGAACCCAACAAGTCCAGGGGTAGATAACCATGTTGATGCCCAAGAAGGTAAAACACAGAAAACAGCAACGCGGCAAGCGCCGGGGCCTCGCCCACAGGGGCTCCACCGTGGCCTTCGGGGCCTATGGGCTCAAGGCCATGGCCGGCGGCTGGATATCCACGCGCCAGATAGAGGCCGCACGTATAGCCATGACAAGGTACATCAAGAGGAGCGGGAAGATCTGGATACGCATATTCCCGGACAAGCCCATATCCAAGAAACCCGCTGAGACCCGTATGGGTAGCGGTAAGGGAGCGCCCGAGGACTGGGTGGCCGTAGTCAGACCAGGCCGCGTCCTCTATGAAATGGAGGGCGTTGCCGAGGAAGTGGCAAGAGAGGCCTTCAGGCTCGCCTCGCATAAACTGGCGATACCAACAAAATTCGTAAAGAGGGAGTCGCTGTGAAAGCCAAGGAACTTAGAAACATGACACCCGAAGAACTCCGGTCCAAGGCCGAGGAACTGAAAAAGGACCTCTTCAACCTCAGGATGAGGCACGCCACCTCACAGATAGAGAACCCGCTCAAGCTCCGCACGCTGAGGCGTGATATCGCCCGTGTATTGACAGTAGCGGCTGAAAAGAAGGAGGCCTAAGTGGGAGAGAGAGCACAGGGACAGAAAAAGACCCTTATAGGCAATGTCCTCAAGAACAAGATGGACAAGACAGTCGTAGTCTCCGTAGAGAGGCTCAAGAAACATCCGCTCTATGGAAAATATATAAAGAGACGTGTAAAGTACATGGTCCATGACGAGAAGAACGACTGCCGCCCGGGCGACCGTGTCACCATAATCGAGACGCGCCCCATCAGCAAGATGAAGGCCTGGCGCATCGGCGAGATACTGGAGAGAGCAAAATGATACAGATGTGTTCCATACTCCGCGTTGCCGACAACTCGGGGGCAAAGAAGGTCTCCTGTATCACCGTGGTCGGCGCATCGAACAAGATGACAGCGCGCCTCGGTGACGTCATCGTGGCCAATGTGAAAGAAGCGGCCTTTGGGGCCCGTGTAAAAAAGGGCGATGTCGTAAGGGCTGTAGTTGTTCGCACCGCAAAGGAGACGCGCCGCCGCGACGGCACGTACATCAAGTTTGACGACAACTCCGTGGTCATCATCAACAAGGACGGCGACCCGGTGGGCACAAGGATATTCGGGCCAGTGGCAAGGGAGATGAGGGCCAAGAAATTCATGAAAATAGTCTCGCTTGCCCCAGAGGTTCTGTAAGGAAAGGTTGAGAAGAGGAAGATGGCTCTTAAAAAGTTCAAGATAAGGCGCGATGACCAGGTAATGGTCATAAAGGGCAGGAACGCCGGAAAGACCGGCAAGGTCATGAGGGTAAACCCTGCCAAGGGTACCGTCATCGTCGACAAACTCAACATGATAAAGCGCCACCAGAAGCCCACGGAAAAGTACAAGCACGGCGGCATAATCGAGAAAGAAGCTCCTATAGCCATTGCAAACGTGATGATACTCTGCGCAAAGTGCAAGGGGCCCGTAAGGGTGGGGCGCAAGGTGCTTGAGGGTGGAAAGAAAGTCAGGTACTGCAAGAAGTGCAACGAGGTTATTGATAAATGATACCACGACTCAAGGAAGTATACATGGCCGAGGTGCTGCCCGCTCTCATGAAGGAGTTCAACTACTCCAACGTGATGATGGCTCCGCGGCTGGATAAGATAACCGTCAACATGGGTATAGGTGAGGCCGTGCGCGACATCAAGGCCCTGAACGGCGCTGTTAACGACCTTACAGCCATTACCGGTCAGAAGCCCGTCATCACAAAGGCCCGTAAATCCATCGCCTCCTTCAAACTCCGCGCCGGCATGCCCATAGGCTGCATGGTGACCCTTCGCGGGGCCCATATGTACGAGTTCTTCGACCGCCTCGTGAACTTCAGCATACCAAGGATCAGGGACTTCCGCGGCCTTGGCGACAAGTCCTTCGACGGCCACGGGAACTTCACCCTCGGCATAAGGGAACAGATAATCTTCCCTGAGGTGGATTACGACAAGATCGACAAGATAAGGGGAATGAACATAACCATCTGCACCACGGCAGAGACGGACGAAGAGGCCAAGGCCCTCCTCAAGGCCCTTGGCATGCCCTTTGTCACCCGTTAAGTCTATTTATCTGGAGGAGTCTTGGCTAAGAAATCGCTCATAGCAAAGGCCGCGAGGCCAAAGAAGTTCAAGGTCCGCGAGTACAACCGTTGTCCCATCTGCGGAAGATCGCGCGCCTATTACAGAAAATTCGACATGTGCAGGATCTGCCTGAGGACCATGGCCCTCAAGGGCGAACTCCCTGGCGTCATCAAATCGAGTTGGTAAGACCTACTAAGGTGAAGAGGATAGCACTATGACAATGACAGACCCCATTGCGGACATGCTCACGAGGGTGAGAAACGCCATACAGGCAAAACACGCCTCCGTGGACATCCCGTCATCGAGGATAAAAAAAGACATTGCCCGTATCCTCAAGGAAGAGGGATACATAAAGGGCTACTCCATAATAAAGAAAGGCAACTGGCCATACATACGTATTGCCCTCAAGTATACCCCTGCAAAGACGGGAATCATTAGAGAGATAAAGAGGATAAGCAAGCCGGGCATTAGAAGATACGTCTCCAGGGACGAACTCCCCGAGGTCCTCGGGGGCCTGGGCATAGCCATAGTCTCTACCTCACAGGGCGTAATGACCGGCAAGAAGGCAAGAAGCCTCGGTATAGGCGGAGAGGTGCTCTGCACCGTATTCTGATCAACCCTGCCGGCAGGGTGCCGGTGGTCCCAAATAAGAGTCAGGAACAGGTAAATGTCAAGAATCGGTAAGGTTCCCATAACAATTCCAGAAGGCGTGAAGGTGACGATCGATGGCCAGACCGTGAGCGTCACCGGCCCCAAGGGCTCGCTCAGCCTCGACCTAAAACCAGAGATAGAGGCCAGAGTAGAAGACTCTGCCGTGGTGGTAAGAAAAAAGGGCGAGAGTAGAACAGCAAGAGAACTCTACGGCCTCTCCCGGACCCTCATAGCCAATATGGTAGACGGTGTGAGCAAGGGCTTTAGTAAGAAACTCGATATAGTAGGCGTTGGTTACAGGGCCGCCGTACAGGGCAAGGTCCTGAACCTCTCGCTCGGCTACTCCCATCCCATACTCTACAATCTGCCGGAAGGAATCAGCGTTAATGTGGAGAACCAGACGCAGGTCACTGTGAGCGGTATTGACAAGCAACTCGTCGGCCAGGTGGCCGCCGAGATCAGGGCCTTCAGAAAGCCCGAGCCATACAAGGGCAAGGGCGTCAAATATGCCGACGAGATTATCAGGAGAAAGGCCGGTAAGGCCGGTAAGGGGGCTGGCTGATAGATGAAGACCGGACAGAGAAGAAAAACGAACTGGGGCTATAGAAAACTCAGGGTAAGAAAGAAGATCAAGGGCACCACTGAGAGGCCGCGCCTCAATGTATACAGGTCGGCACGGTATGTTTATGCCCAGATAATAGACGATACCGCGCACCGTACGCTCGTTGCCGCCTCTTCGAACAAAAAGGGCCAGGGCTTCGAGGAACTCAACAAGACCGAGGCCGCGAAGAAGGTCGGCGAGATAATAGGCAGACTCGCCCTGGAAAAGGGAATCACAAAGGTCGTCTTCGACAGGAGCGGTTATCTGTACCACGGAAGGGTCAAGGCCCTGGCCGAGGGCGCAAGAGAGGCAGGCCTCGTATTCTAAGCCGCCCTGGAGATTGGGGCCCTATTTCTATGGACCGGTTTTTAAAGGGAGTATTTATCAGAACCTGTTTTTTTGTTCCAAGGGAACGGTAGGAGGATTTGTTGCAGAGTTCAAGAGGAAGTGATACGGAACTGAAGGATAAACTTGTATACCTCAACAGGGTAGCCAAGGTCGTAAAGGGTGGTAAGAGGTTCAGTTTCACCGCCATCGTCGTCGTGGGCGATGGTAAGGGCAGGATAGGCTCTGGACTCGGAAAGGCCAAGGAAGTCCCGGAGGCCATCAGAAAGGCAGTGGAACAGGCCAAGAAGTCCCTCATAACCATCCCCATAGTGAACGAGACCATACCCTATGAAGTAATCGGAAGGTTCGGCGCCGGCAAGGTCATTATGAGGCCCGCTCACCAGGGGACCGGCATCATAGCCGGCGGCCCTGTAAGGAGCGTTGTAGAGACAGCCGGAATCACCAATATACTTACAAAGTCCCTCGGCACGAGCAACCCGCATAATGTGGTAAAGGCTACACTCGACGGCCTCCGTCAACTCATGAGCGGCGACGCCATAGCCGGCCTTCGCGGGAAGGACCTCTCGGAGATAAGAGATGAGCGATAAGAAGAAAATGCTCAAGGTAACACAGCGTAAGAGCGCTATAGGGTATAACATCAAGCAGAAAGAGACCATCAAGGGCCTTGGCATAAAAAAACTCAACAGACCAAGGATCCTCGAGGATACACCCTGCATCCGCGGCATGATCAACAAGGTCTCCCACCTCGTAGAAGTGGAAGAGGTCTGAGGCGCGAGGGGTTTGCCGTTCCCTCCAGGGGACAGGCCCATGGACTTAATCTTAAAATAAACGCAGAAGGTCAGAGATGCTCGATAGACTCAGCCCTCCCAAGGGGGCAGTAAAGAAAAAAAAGAGACTCGGAAGGGGCCGTGCATCAGGCCTCGGAAAGACCTCGGGACGCGGACACAAGGGCCAGCGCTCACGTGCGGGCTCAGGCGTCAAACCCGGCTTCGAGGGCGGGCAGATGCCGCTCCAGAGGCGCCTCCCCAAGCGGGGCTTTACCAATATATTCAGGGTAGAGAACCAGGCCGTGAATATCGGCGTAATCGCCGCGGCCTTCACCTCAGGCGAGACCGTTGGGCCTGAGACGCTCATTGAAAAGGGAATCATAAAGGCCAGAAAAGGCCCGGTAAAGGTACTTGGCTCGGGTGAGATAAACATACCGCTCACCATCAGGGCCAATGCCTTCAGCAACTCGGCCATCAGCAAGATAGAGGCCGCGGGCGGCAAAGCAGAGGTAATATAGTTGGCGGCGTCTACTTCTTCGGGCATAA
>CAYOVP010000067.1:0-9909 GCA_964407495.1 uncultured Thermodesulfobacteriota bacterium | reverse complement strand
TGGTGCCCAGGGACAGAATCGAACTGCCGACACGAGGATTTTCAGTCCTCTGCTCTACCGACTGAGCTACCTGGGCTCTGGTTGCAATGTTATAAACTAATTTAACGGCTCCTGGTTGTCAAGTCTTTTCATGCCTCACAGCCCTTCAGACCATCGTCTTCCATAATCCATATGTTTCTCGGGTGAATACGTCCTGTCTCGCGCACCAGGGCTCATTACGCCGAGGCGGTGTCCTTGCGAGGAGTAGAGGCTTGCCTGCCTGCCTATCTCCAGAGATGCAAAGTGCTTATTTATCCTCCTCTTGCCTGCGTCCTCCCTGGACGAGAGAAGAGAAGGCCTCCTCTTCGAGACGAGCATGGTAAAGGCCCGGTAACTCTTCAGTACTTTCTTAGTATAGTTCCTCGTCTCTTCGTATGGGATGGACTCTATGAACTCGTCGTCCTCGAGCGGGAAGGTCCTGCGCCATTTTCTCACCATATTGAGCCCTGCGTTGTATCCGGCTATGGTCTCGATGACATCGCCCTTGGTCCGACGCCAGAGGTAGGCCAGGTACCATGCCCCCATGCGGATGTTCGTCTCCGGGTCGCCAAGGTCGTATTCTGTAGGTCTGCCCCTGGAAGACGCCCTGGCTATGAACTCTGCAGTGGAGGGCATGACCTGCATAAGGCCCACGGCACCTGTGCGGGATACGGTTGAGGGATCAAAGGAACTCTCCTCACGCATTACCGCGGCCACGAGTAATGGATCCGCCTCACCTGTGAGGCCGCGTGTCCCCATGTACTCCACGAGTTTCAATGGAAAGGCCATCACCATAAGTTCCGGCGGCATGGTGCCGTCTCTTTCTCGAAGGATCCAGGCGTAGTTCTCGAAGAGGCGCAAGGCATGGTAATAGTCTCCTGCCGAGTAAAAGGCCCTCATGAGCATGAGCAGGTCTCTGCGACCAGGCCGCCCGGCCTTGAGGACCTCGTCTGCCTCCCTGGCGGCATCTTCCGAGAGACCAACGCTCAGAAGTACCAGTGCCTTTCTGAATCGCTCCTCCCCTACTGCCTCTCCATACATGCCCGGCAAGGGCGCGCTCTTCCAAGTACTGCCTGGGCCAGCCTCCTCTGCCCCGTCTCTCAAGCCCATTCGCTCCTGCGCCATAAAACAGTAATACCCCGGCATCCACCCACTGCATGCCGCGGCATATTCCCTCAGTGCACCCTCCCTGTACCCTGCCTTATCCAGGGCCCTGCCCCGCCAGTAGGCAAACCTCGGTGCCATGCTGCCCACATTTGCACCAGGAGTCCGCAGGCTCTCATAGGCCTCACGGTACCTGCCCATGCGGTAAAGAAGCCACCCGCGCCGCCAAGCCGCCTCTGTAGCCAGTCGTCTGCCGCCTGTCCTGAGCACCCGCCCATAAAGCCCCAGTGCCTTCTGCATCCTGCCTGCGCTCTCGTAGTAGGCGGCTTCCATGAAGAGGGCACGCCAGGCCTCATGGCTCTGCGGAAAGGCCCTTGTAAGGTCCTTGACAGCACTCAGAAAGCCAGGGCCCTTGCCTTCTCTGAGATAGACGGTGGCAAGGCGAAGAAGGGTGGAGCGCAGGGCATGAGACGACAGTTCTCTTCTTCCGGCAGGGTCTTTCCCTTGCCTCTCGAGACGCTCCCTCAGCATCTCCTCGGCCTTGGCGTATCTCTTCAGCCTGAAGAGCGCCTCCAGAGCAAGGCCCTCGGCTCCGCCGTCGCAGGCACGTGAGTCTCTGCGAAGAAGGGCGCTCAGTTCATCTACCGCCTCTTCGTAATGGTAAGACCTGAAGAGGGCCTCGGCGCGCCTGCAACGCTCGTCACGACTCAGGGATGACAGGCCAAGACGCCGGTTCTCCCTCAGGAGCCGTTCTGCTCTCTTTGCGGCCCTGGTACCAGGGTACTCGACGAGGATGCGCCTCAGGTCATGGCCCGCGTCTTCGTTCCTGCCAGTGGCCATCTCTATCCTTGCCGCCGCGAGGAGGGCCCTTGCACTGCTCGTTGCGGCAGAAGACCGGTCCCCCGCTTTATGATACAATTCAAGGGCCCTGAGAGCATGGCCCATCTCTTCCAGGACACTTGCGTGCTCCACGAGGGTCTCGTCCATATGGGAAAACCCCGGGTACTCGCGCTCAATGGAGTCATAGGCCCGCCCGGACTCTTCTGTAGCACCTGCGGCCCTGTAGGCGCGGGCAAGCCTCAGGAGCACATGCGGCCTTATGATACCAAGGGCCTGGGCCTCCTGGAGATAGAGCACTGCCCGCTGGCCGCCTCTCTCGAGCTCATCGAGGCCAAGAAGAAAAGACGCTCTCGCGGCCCAGTCCGTACCCTGGTTCCTCCGGCGTATCTCGGCTAGCAAGGGTATGGCCTCGGATCTGCGGCCAAATCTAATCTCCTCCAGGGCCTTGCCGAGGAGCACCGATGGGGCGGCGGAGAGAGTCCCTGGGCTTGAGGCAGGCCCGGCAGGCAGAGGCCCAGAGGCACAGGAGCCGAGCAGAAATAGTATGACTAACAGATAGAAACTCTTTCTCATGAGCAAAGGCAAGATATTATGGGCATGATAGTTGCAAGTCGAATATACTCCATGAGGATAACTATACTTCGCCAGAGGTGGCACAAAGGCGTCTTGATGTCCCATGGTTTGCTCCATGATACACCACCCGCAACAGCCTCGTATGTGACCTACTGCAGGGAGACTTTTTTCTCCTCCCCCTTGATTAAAAAAACACGGTGTACCATAATAGTCTATTAAAAAATATCTTGAGGGAGGCCCTTTGCGCATGCAGGGACTTACGAAACTGACAGAAGACGAACAGATTGCCTACTTTTCCATGGAGATAGGGCTTACGGACGAAATCCCTACTTTCTCGGGAGGGCTCGGTGTCCTCGCCGGCGACACGCTCAAGAGTGCGGCAGAACTCAACCTTCCCATGGTGGCTGTTACGCTTCTGTCGCGAAAGGGTTTTTTCAGGCAGGTGCTCGATGCCAAGGGCAACCAGACCGAGGTGCCCGAGGACTGGGACCCGGCAGACCACATGAGGGCCCTGCCGGTCAAGGTAAAGGTCTCCATAGAGGGCCGTGCCGTGGCAGTAACCGCCTGGTGCAGGGATATCGTCTGCCCTGCAACAGAGTGGAAGGTACCTGTCTTCTATCTCGACACCAACCTGCCGGAGAATACAGAGGACGACCGCACCCTTACAGATTACCTCTACGGCGGCGACTCGGTCTACCGGCTCAAGCAGGAGATAGTACTGGGCATAGGGGGCGTACTCATACTCAACGCCCTTGGCCTGAGGATAAAGAAGTACCATATGAACGAAGGCCACGCCGCGCTCCTCACCCTTGAACTGCTAAGGCGCTTCAAGCGCGACATAGAATCTGTCTGGGACGAGAAGAAGGTCTGGGACGAGGACCGTGTCCGCGACCTCTGCGTATTCACCACGCACACGCCCGTAGAGGCCGGGCACGACCGTTTTCCCTACGAGATGGTCCTCGACGTCCTTGGCGAGATCGTAGCCCTCGACGAGATGAAGAAACTCGCTGGAGAGGAGACCTTCAACATGACGCTCCTTGCCATGAACCTCAGCCAGTACATTAACGGCGTGGCAAAGAAGCATGGCGAGGTCTCGCGGCGCATGTTCCCAGGGTACGAGATCAAGGCAATAACCAACGGCGTACACACCCACACCTGGGTATCTCCGGCCTTTGCGAGCCTCTACGACAGGTTTCTTCCCGGCTGGGCGAACGAACCAGAGATATTCGTACGCGTGAACAAGGTCCCCTGCAGCGAGATCTGGAAGGCGCACATCTCGGCCAAGAAGGAACTCATCGATTATGTCAACAGCGTCTCTGGTGCCGGCATGGACTACGATACCCTCACAATAGGCTTTGCCAGGAGGGCCACGGCATACAAGAGGGGTGACATGCTGTTTTCGGACATGGAGCGCCTGCGAAGGATAGGAAGCGGAAGGCTCCAGATAATCTACGCAGGCAAGGCCCACCCGAGGGACGAGGGCGGAAAGAAGATAATCCGAGAGATCTTCAGGAGGATAGAAGAACTGCGCGGTGATATACGCGTAGTATATCTCGAGAACTACAAGATAGAGATAGCGCGCAAACTCATCTCAGGGGCAGACCTCTGGCTCAACACGCCCATGAGGCCGCGGGAGGCATCTGGCACGAGCGGGATGAAGGCCGCTCACAACGGTGTCCTGAACTTCAGCGTCCTCGACGGCTGGTGGATAGAGGGGTATGTAGAGGGCGAGACAGGCTGGTCTATAGGGCCCGAGCCCACAGAGAGCCCGGTCTCGAACAACGAGATAGACAGCGAGGACCTGTATCGCAAACTCGAAGAGGAGATAATACCGCTGTATTACGATGACAGAGACGGCTGGGTACGCATGATGCAGAACGCCATAGGCAAGATAGCCTATTACTTCAACACTCACCGCATGATGCGGCGCTACGTGACAGAGGCCTACATACGCTGAGTAAGGGGTAAGGAGAGTAGAGGGGGCTCCGCTCTGTAGCATGTACATGTTCAAGAAGACTATCTGCGGCACCTGACTAGCGGCACGATCGTCCCCGTAGAGGGCCCAGGACCGCGCCCCCTTCAGACCAGGCCTCTCAGGGTCTCAGAGGCGCCAGGGTCTTTTTTATGTGGATTATGGGGCTAAAAAAGAGATATAATAAAAAAATAGGCTGATCAAACCCAGTCTCTCCAGCGGCGCAGGGACACGCCGCCCTTTTCGAGAACTGCAAGGCACCTGAAAAGGCGAGGGAGAGTAAAAGCGCTCTATTTCTCTCCCCTACCTGAATAATTCAGGGACGAATTGTCCTGGTGTTGCTTAGACCGAGTAATTACTGCTATGCAGAGGCCATGGAAACCTGGATCACGGCCATGGCCCGTAAGGCTTCAAGACCCTTCATAGAGAGGTCGCCTGCCGGCTTCCTCCTGACAGACCACGACGTGGCCGCGGTCTTTGCGGCATGGGGGCACTTGGGGCTGAGAAAAAAACCCGCTCCCTGACGTCTTGACCTCATAAGCGGCCCGCTCTTCTCTCGAGGAAGAGGCAGTGGCACCCTTCTTCGTACCAGAGATATGGTCTCCATGACAGGATCAGAGATGACAACAGGTAAAGCCTCTCAGATGTGGCTCCGCCCACTCCTGAGGGGTATGAGGCGCAGGCGCCTTCCTCTTCTCTTCTCCTCAGTACTATGCCTTGCCATGATCCTGCCGCGAGGCGCGGCCCTGGCCGGGCCCATCTTCCCCGAGCAGGCCGCAAAGGACAAGAAACTGCATCTTCGAAGTGCCCCAGTGCCTGTTAAGGCCATCCCTGTCTTTACGGACAACCCTGCCAAGGGGTACGCAGAGACTGCGCAGATCAACCTCGATGACGGCCTCAACGCCCTTGAAGCCCCGGTGCTCGCGGCTGTCATAAACCCGCGCGCGCGGAAGATGCGCTCGCGCAAGGGTCTCTCCATACCCCAGGTAATGGAGGCAGGACTGGTCTCGCCGCCCATTGTCCAGGAGTCCAAGTTGTTGCGTCCATGGTCCGAGGCGTGGCTACCGCGTAACCAGACCGAGGCCCTTCAGAAGGTGTCCCGTGAAATAGGCGGGAAGAAATCCCCTGCCCCCAGGGTCGAACTGGAGACAGCCTGGATCGAGTGGCAGGCAAGCCAGGCCGCACGGCTCTACTTTTACGAGAGGTTGTACAGCAGGAAGATAATAGACACGCTGAGAGAGATAAGGACCGCGTACCGTGAGATATACAGGACAGCGGAATGGCCTGTCTACAGGGGCAAGTACGATGACAAGCGCGTAAAGGCAAGGGCCGGGTACAGGCATATAGGGAAGTACATCAGCGACGAAAAAAAGGTACTCAGCGAGGCAAGGGTACAACTCGATCATGCCCTCGGTCTTCCCACGAACCTCCATGTTCCTGTACGGGATGATATGGATTTTGCACTGCCCCGCAGGGTCCCCATGGCGCCCCAACTCATAGACGGGCTCGGCAGGAGGCGCATAGACCTGCGCGCCATCCAGGAGGGCATAGTGGCAAAGGACCCCGCCAACATGGGCTATATCTACTCGAGGTTCGAGGACATAGTAACCTTTGTGGGCGACACAAAGAAGGCCGAGTGGCTTAACACGAAGAGAAGGGGCGTCATCATAGACCTGCCTCTCTTTTCCAAGGTCGTAGAGGAGGCGCCGCTCCGAGCATCTGACGGGAAGAAACTCTTCGAGGAGTACAAGAGGCGGATAGGCTATGCAAAGAAAGACATTCCCCGGCTCAGGCAGGGCATGGACTATCTCCTCGAAGAACTGACCAAGGTGGACCTTACCCTTCCGGCCATGGAAGACGAGTCACACGAGGCCGGTCTTGGCAAGGACTCGGTCATTGGCTATGAAAAACTCAAGGCCGTACTCGCAGTAAAACTCCTTCGCCTGAGGCTCATGAAAAAACTCATAAGAACGACCATAGCGCTGGAACTCGCCTCTGGCATGAAGATATCGAGAGACATACCCAAGGAAGAGGTAAAGCCCTTTGGTGTAGACGAACCAGGCGAGACCGCCGTGAAGCCCAAAAACCAGGCCACCACCGGGCCCTCTGTGCCGGCCCAGGTCAAAGCCAAGTAAGCCCGCCTACCCTCCTCCACTGTCCATGCCCATCTCTTCGGGGCTCTCCTCATCGGGCTTATGCAGTTCTCGCAGGAGGAGGACCCCGCCGATGAAGACATTTACATAGAGCGTACAAAACCTCCAGAGCACGGTGTACACGGGTGCGAGCGATGGTGTGACGAAAGGGGCCATGAGCACGAGAGAACTCATCTCAGCAAGGCCCGAGCCTCCTGGCGTTGGGCTGAAGTAGGTGA
Organism: uncultured Thermodesulfobacteriota bacterium; assembly: GCA_964407495.1. Taxonomy (GTDB): domain Bacteria; phylum Desulfobacterota; class GWC2-55-46; order GWC2-55-46; family JADFVP01; genus JAJRZX01. The sequence continues at coordinate 3,031 of CAYOVP010000067.1, read as the reverse complement.
TGAGCGTAATGAGGAGTTGTATGTACATTACGGCAATGACGTTGGCCTCCATGCCAAGGCCGCGGAGCACGAAGAAGGGGATGATGAAGCGCACGGCAAAGAACAGACAGGTAAAGAAAAAGCCAAGGACCATGGCGAGTTTGCCGTGCCTGTACATGAACATGGAGGCCTGACTGTAGTTGAGCAGTCCCTCGCAGATACGCGTCATCCTGTGCTCTATCCTGCCGCTTCGGTCCTTTATCCTACCCGACTGCTTGAGCCAGTAGAATACGAAGAGCAGGGCCCTGTTCACGTAGTTCGTAAAGAAGATGGAGACAAAGAAGAAGAGCGTGGCAAGCCCCAGCATGATGACAGCGGTCTTTATCATGACCGTAAAGAGGTAGCCCATGTCCTGGGGTTTGAGATAATAGAGCAGGAGCAGGGCCAGCGTAAGGAAGAGAAGGGTGCAGACAAAGGTCATGATCGTGCCTGCAGTGGCCTCTGAGATGGGGATGTCGTCTCGAGTTACAAAGTAGATCTCGGCGATACCGCCACCTGTCTGCGATGGGGTTGCGGCCCCGAGAAAGATATTACTGTACGAGGCCTTGACGGCTGATTTGAAGGTCATGTTGCGGTTTATGACCTTCATTATGTAATAGGTGCGTAGTCCGCCTATGGGCCCCTCTATCCATGAGGCGGCTACAGCCACGAAGAGCATGAAGAGGTTCAGGCTATGCGGGGCTATATGCGGAGCGCCGCTTATCTGTTTGAAGGATGGAAAAATAAATATCCCTATCTGGGTAAGAAGGGATATGGCCACAAAGATGCGTATGCCTAATATTATCTTTTTTCTATTCATTAGTAGTGTCTGCGCTTGGTACGGGCTTCGTGGGCCAGGCCCTGGCGGCGATGGGGCCCGCCCTGACGAGCCATAGATAATAACACGGAAAGGGACATAGCCAAGGAAAAAACCTGTATCTGGGTGTCCCCTTTCCCTCGCTACGCAGAAGGGCCATCTTCTACTTCATCTGCCAGGCCTGTAACGGTTTGTTATGGGCATACGCCTGTCGCGTCCAAAGGCCCGGGGCGTAATCTTTATGCCAGGGGCCGCCTGTCGACGCTTGTACTCGCTCCTGTCAACCATGGCTATTACCCTCGTAACGAGGTCTTCTGGATAGCCCATCTCCACGATTGCGGCCCTGCTCTCGTCTTCTTCCACGTATGCCTTGAGGATACAGTCGAGGTCTTCGTATGGCGGGAGCGTGTCCTGGTCGGTCTGTCCGGCACGGAGTTCTGCGCTCGGAGGCCGCGTGATGATACCCTCTGGTATGGGGGCGGAATTGCCACGCGTCTCGTTTATCCACCTTGCCACGCTGTAGACAAGGGTCTTTGGCAGGTCCTTGATGACCGAGAACCCGCCTGCCATGTCGCCGTAGAGCGTAGCATAGCCCACGCTTATCTCGCTCTTGTTGCCTGTGGTAAGGACGAGCCAGCCGAACTTGTTGCTGAGAGCCATGATTATGTCGCCGCGGATTCTTGCCTGGATATTCTCCTCGGTTACGTCTTCTTCGAGGCCGTGGAAGAAGGGCGCGAGACGCTGGCGATAAATATCGAAGATATCGTCTATGGGGATAGTGAGTATCTCGACGCCGAGGTTGCGGACAAGGGCCTTGGCATCGGCGCTACTCTCGCTGGAGGTATAGCGCGAGGGCATGAAGACAGCGGTGATGTTCTTCCTCCCAAGGGCCTCCTCGGCAATGACTGTCACAAGGGCTGAGTCTATGCCCCCGCTCAGGGCTATTACTGCGTGGGAAAAGCCGTTCTTGTGCGTATAGTCTTTTGTGCCGAGCACAAGGGCCCTGTATACCTCCTCGGGGGAGGAAGGTTCTGGAAGAGAGGTGTCGCGTCGTGCTGCCGGGGTCTCAGCGTTGGTTCGGGGCACTGTGCGGCCAAGGTCTATTATGGATATGCCTGCATTGCACGGCCTCCTTGCCCCGGCCTCCCCAGACCGTGTCTCCAGGGCGAGGTCATGGACGAGGAGGTCTTCCTCGAAGGCACGGGCCCTGGCAATGACCCTACCGTCGTGGTCCATGATGAGCCCCCTGCCGTCAAAGACGAGTTCGTCCTGGCCGCCCACCATGTTGTTGTAGACTATGATGACGCTGTTTTCCCTCGCACGTCTTCGGAGCATGTCCTCGCGTTCCTGGGCCTTGTACATATGATAGGGCGAGGCATTGATGTTTACAATAACGCGGGCGCCGCACTGTGCCTGGGTCCGCGCCGGCCCATCGCTCACCCAGATATCTTCGCAGACTCCAAGGCCCATGTTCACGCCATTGAGGAGAAAGTTGAGGGGCTCTCTGCCGGGGCTGAAGTATCTCTTTTCGTCGAAGACCCCGTAATTGGGGAGAAACATCTTGTGATACACGCCCCTCACCTCCTGGCCGTGGACAATGGCAGCGGCGTTCCTTATCTGACCGTTCTCCCGGTCTACGAAGCCTATGATGGCGGTTATGTCCTTAATCTCTCGGGCTATCTCACCGAGGACCCTCAGGTTGTCATCTATGAAGGCAGGCTTGAGGAGGAGGTCTTCAGGGGGGTAACCCGTTACGACGAGTTCGGGAAAGACTACGAGACCGGCACCTCTGTCAAGGGCCTGTCTTACATAGGATAGGATGAGGGAGGCGTTCCCAGAGAGGTCTCCCACGGTGGGGTTGACCTGTGCCATGGCTATGCGTATGAGGGCTCTTGACATAGGCAAGAGATTAACAGAAAGGGGTATTTTTTGTAAAGAAGAGAAAGCCCTTGGCTGGATGAAAAGAGGCTGAACTGCGAGGAGAGGGAATCACCCCTGGAGATGGGGTAAGATTAACGACCAGAGCGGCTTCTGTATGAGCGCAAGACCTGTGCAGAGAGGAATGTGGAGTGTGGCGGCAGCACCTATTTGGCGCATGGATAGGCAAGAAAGGTACCTTGAAACAAGGCCATACAGAGACCTCGCCGCCACTGACCACCCATCTCACCGGCCCCCTTGCCCCCTGCCCCCTTGAGC
>CAYOVP010000066.1:0-10182 GCA_964407495.1 uncultured Thermodesulfobacteriota bacterium | reverse complement strand
GGGCTTTGCCCACTAAAACAAAATAAAGAAAGAGCGGCCTCTGGCCGTATTCTTGAAAAAACTGGCTGAAAAAAACAGGAGGATATGTTATTTACAGAGTATGCACCATAGCAAGTTCGTACACCTCCACCTGCATACACAGTACAGCCTCCTCGACGGCGCCATACGGCCCGGTGCCCTCGTGGAGCGTGCCCACGAGTTCAAGATGCCCGCTGTTGCAGTAACAGACCACGGCAACATCTTCGGTGCAGTGGAGTTCTATGAAAAGGCCCTGAAGGCAGGGGTAAAGCCCATCATCGGCTGCGAGACATATGTTGCCCCTACCTCCATGTACGACAAGACCCCTCCCACGCGGAGCGGTGCCCCTACAAAGGCCTTTCACCTCGTCCTCCTCGTAAAGAACCCCGCCGGATACAAGAACCTCTGCAAACTCCTCACAAAGGCCTATACCGATGGCTTTTACTACAAGCCCCGCATAGACAAGGCCCTTCTCCGCCAGCACAACGAAGGCCTCATAGCCCTTGGGGCCTGCCTCCAGGGGGAAGTGGCCTTCTATGCCCTTCGCGACCAGAGCGACAAGGCCCTTGCGGCTGCCAAGGAGTACCGCGAGATCTTCGACAACCGCAGGTTTTTTCTCGAGATCCAGCCAAGCCCCATACCCGAGCAGGTCAAGGTCAACGCCGCGCTCATCGAGATCGGAAAAAAACTCGACATCCCAGTCGTCGCCACCAATGACTGCCACTACCTGAAGAAAGAAGATGCAAAGGTCCATGATATTCTCCTCTGCATACAGACAGGCACCACTGTAAACGCCGAGAAAAGAATGCGTTTCCCTGCCGACGAGTACTACATGAAGAGCCCCGAGGAGATGATGGAGGCCTTCAGGGATGTGCCACAAGCCATTACGAACACGATAGAAATTGCCGAGAGGTGTAACTTCGATTTTACCCTCGACAAGGCCTACCTGCCCGATTACCCCCTGCCAGAGGGGCAGTCCCTCGACGAGGTCATAGACGAGCGCGCCCGCGCGGGGCTCGAGGCACGCCTTCGCGCCATGGCCGCCAAGGGCCGCGACGTAGAGGCCCTCCGCCTTAAGTACCTCGATCGTCTCGACCGTGAACTCAAGGTCATAAAGGGCATGGGCTTTCCGGGATATTTTCTCGTGGTCTCGGACTTCATCAACTACGCGAAATCACGTAATATCCCCGTGGGCCCGGGGAGGGGCTCTGCGGCAGGGAGCCTCGTCGCCTTTTCGCTCGGCATCACCAGCATAGACCCCATCGAGTACAACCTCCTCTTCGAGAGGTTCCTCAACCCGGACCGCATATCCCTGCCTGATATAGACATAGACTTCTGTTATGAGAAGCGCGACGAGATAATCAAATACGTCACCGAGAAATACGGCCCAGAGCACGTGACGCAGATAATAACCTTTGGCCAGATGAAGGCCAGGGCCGTCATCAGAGACGTTGGCCGGGTCCTGGACATGCCCTACAGCGAGGTGGACCGCATAGCCAAACTCATACCAAAGGAACAGGACATCACCATAGAAAAGGCCCTGAAGCAGGAGCCCAAACTCAAGCAACTCGTTGACGAGGACAAGCGCGTGGCCGAACTCATAGAATACTCCAAGGCCCTCGAGGGCTTGCCGCGCCACGCCTCCACGCACGCCGCAGGCGTTGTCATATCAAAGGAGCCCCTCGTCGAGTATCTCCCCCTTTACAAGGGACAGAAAGACGAGGTCGTCACAACGCAGTTCTCCATGAAGTACGCCGAGAAGGTGGGCCTCGTAAAGTTCGATTTCCTTGGCCTAAAGACCCTGACGGTCATAGACAAGACCCTCGCCATGGTTCGCGAGACACGGGGCGAGGACATTGACCTCGACTCCATAGACCTTGCAGACAAGGCTACATACAAGGTAATAGCCTCTGGAGAGACCAACGGCATCTTCCAACTCGAGAGTTCGGGCATGAAGGAGATGCTCCGAAGGCTCGTACCCCGGAGTTTCGAGGAACTCATCGCCGCGGTGGCGCTCTTCCGCCCAGGGCCGCTCCAGAGCGGCATGGTCGAGGACTTCATCCAGCGAAAACACGGCAAGGTACCTGTCCGTTACGAGATACCGGAACTCAAGGATATCCTCGACAACACCTACGGCGTCATCGTCTACCAGGAACAGGTCATGGAGATCGCCCGTGTCATAGCCGGTTTTACGCCTGGAGAGGCCGATATCCTCAGAAAGGCCATGGGCAAGAAACTCGCGGACCAGATGGTCATTCAGAGGCGCAAGTTCCTTGACGGCGCAAAGGCAAACAAGATACCACCGAAAAAGGCAGAGAAACTCTTCGACCACATATCCAAGTTCGCCCTCTATGGCTTCAACAAGAGCCACAGCGCGGCCTACGCCCTCATAGCCTACCAGACGGCCTATCTCAAGACCCACTACACAGTGGAGTTCATGGCCGCGCTCATGAGTTCCGAGACAGGCAATACCGACCAGGTAGTAAAGTACATAAACGAGTGCCGCGACCTGGGCGTGCCCGTAGACCCGCCCGACGTGAACGAGAGCGGGAAGGACTTTACCGTGAAGGATGGGCGCATACGCTTCGGCCTGGGGGCCGTAAAGAACGTAGGGGCATCGGCCATAGAAGAGATTCTTGCTGTTCGTGGTGACGGACCCTTCGAGTCCATGCTCGATTTTCTGAGCCGCCTCAGCACGCGCAAGGTGAACAAAAAGGTCACCGAGAGCCTCATAAAGTGCGGTGCCTTCGACTTTACGGGCATCTCGCGCCCCTCGCTCCTCGCCTCCCTCGATACCATGATGGAGACGGCCCAAGGCCTTCAGCGCGACCGCGCCTCTGGCCAGGGCTCCATCTTCGACGTCCTCGGCGCAGGCCCGCGGGCGGCAAGTTCCGGCCTTGCAGACACGGTAGTAAGCGCCCCGGACTGGACGGAGAAGGAACTCCTTTCTGCAGAGAAAGAGACCCTGGGCTTCTACTTCACGGCCAACCCCCTTGACCAGTACCGCGAAATTCTCGATATCAACACCACCTGTCCCCTCGCGGAACTGAGAGAACTCCATGCCAAGCAGGAGGTGACCGTAGGAGGGCTCCCTACAGGCCTGAAGGAGATAACCACGAAAAAAGGCAAGCGCATGGGCTTCATACGCCTCGAAGACCAGACAGAGGGCGTGGAAGTGGTCCTCTTTCCCGAGGTCTATGCCTCGGCCTCGGAACTCGTTGCCTCGGAAGTGCCTGTCCTCGTACGCGGCAGGGTCGAAGGCGACGAAGAAGAGGTGAAGATAATCGCCGATGAGGTCATATCCCTGGAATCGGCGCGCCACAACCCCGGGGCCCTGAACTGCAGGGATACGCAGATTACCCTCAGGGCTGAGAACGTAAATGAAGAAGGGCTCCGGAAACTCAGGAAAATGATCGAGGAAAATCCCGGCAACTCGAAGATTATCCTCAAGTTGAGGTACCCTGAGGGAAGACTCGTGGTAATGGCACTTCCCCATGACTTGAGAATACACCCATCGAGGGGTCTACTGGAACGGATGAAACAGGTCTTTCCAGGCACAGAGACAGGTCTGAACTGAGATTTGTTGGGTAGAGCGGAGCGAAACCCAACAAAGATGGGTGGGCCGGGCAGAGCCGTCAGCAAAACAGCAGTGTGCAGTGTGGGCTCTGCCCACCGATACTAAACAACAAAAGAGAAAGAAGCGGGCCTTGCCCGCACATCACAAAAGGGATCCCCATGCAGCGCCTTGGTTTCGAGAGTTCCATTGAAAAGTTGGAAGACAGGATAGAACTCCTGCGGGCCACTCCCGGCACGGAGAGTGCCGAGGAGATAGAGAGACTGGAGGCAAAGGTCCAGAAGATACTGAGGGGCATATACGCCAAACTCACGCCCTGGCAGATTACGCAGGTGGCCCGCCACCCCCAGCGCCCCTATACCATGGATTATATCTCAACTATCTTCGACGACTTCATGGAACTCCACGGCGACCGGTCCTTCAGCGACGACCCGGCCCTTGTCTGCGGCCTGGCCCGTTTTGGAGGCGAGCCCGTTGTCGTCATGGGACACCAGAAAGGCCGCACCATAAAGGAGAAGGTCAGGTATAACTTCGGCATGCCCCACCCGGAGGGGTTCCGAAAGGCCCGCCGCATCATGGACCTTGCCGAGCGCTTCAAGCGCCCGGTTTTCACATTCATAGACACGCCGGGCGCCTACCCCGGCATAGGCGCAGAAGAGAGAGGCCAGGCCGAGGCCATTGCACAGAACCTCATGAAGATGTCAGGGCTCCGTACCCCCATCATAGCCACGGTCATAGGCGAGGGCGGCTCTGGAGGGGCCCTTGCAATAGGCGTTGCCGACAGGGTCCTGATGATGGAGTTCTCCACCTACTCGGTCATCTCTCCCGAGGGATGCGCCGCCATTTTATGGAAAGACGGCACAAAGGCCGACCTTGCGGCCAATGCACTGAAGATCGACGCAAGGAGCCTCTTGAAATCAGGCGTAATAGACGCCATTGTGCCAGAGCCTGTAGGCGGGGCGCATAGAGACCATGACCTTGCCGCCAAGAACCTGAAGGACTCGCTCGAGGAGGTCTTTCGCGAGATAAAACACACGCCAATCGAGAATCTCGTCCGCCAACGCTACGAAAAATTCCGCTCACTCGGTGTCTTTACCGAGGGCTGAGCCCGAGAGACAGGACTATCCGGAGACACTCATTCAGAGAGTCGTCCCCCTTGTCTCCTACCCCCCCCATATCTCTACTTCGCCATGCCCCGGATAAATGAATATTTTTTTCCCTTACCCACCCCTGTCTCATACAGGCAAGTAAGGTGTTGATTTTTTTTACTGAATAATCTAATCTATTCAATCAACCTCAATCTTGAAAGATAACAATGGCAGAGAACAAGAAGTCCAGAGAAGAGAGCACAGAACTCGACCTTCACCGAAGGAACATAGACTCTATCGACCTCAAGATCCTCGACCTTCTGAACAAGAGGGCAAAGGAGGTCATTGCCATCGGAAAGGCCAAGAAAAAGGCCCGCTCCGAGTTCTATGTGCCCAGGCGCGAGCAGGAGGTCTACAGGCGTCTTCTCGAAAAGAACAAGGGGCCCTTTCCCAATAGCGCACTTAAGACGGTCTTTCGCGAGATAATGAGCGCGTCTCTACGCCTCGAGAAGCCCCTTCGCGTGGTCTTCCTGGGGCCTGTGGCCACCTTCACGCACCAGGCCTGCATACAGCACTTCGGCCTCTCCGTGGAGTTCCTGCCGCAGAAGGAGATAGCCGATGTCTTCGAGGAGGTGGAAAAGGGCAGGGCAGACTTTGGCGTCGTTCCCATCGAGAACACTGCCGAGGGCGTTGTCACCCATACGCTCGACATGTTCGTATCGTCCAACCTCACCATCTCTGCCGAGGTCATGCTCGAGGTCTCTCTGGCGCTTCTCAACAAGACGGGTAAGGTCGATGACGTAAAGACCGTTCTCTCGCACCCTCACGCCCTTGCGCAGTGCAGGAACTGGCTGAGGGCCAACCTCCCCGGGGCCTCTCTGCGAGATGTCTCGAGCACGGCCATGGCCGCAAAGATGGCATCAGAGGACGAGACATCTGCGGCAGTGGCCAGCATGGCCGCGGCAGACCTCTATGACCTGCGTGTTCTCGAGAACCACATAGAGGATACACCGCACAACCTTACGCGTTTTCTCGTAGTGGGCCGCCAGGGCGCCACCGAGACAGGCGACGACAAGACGAGCATAGTCTTCGCCATAAAGGACTCGCCCGGCGCCCTTTACAAGATGCTCGAACCATTCGCTTCGCGCGGTATAAACCTTACGAAGATAGAGTCGAGGCCCATAAAGACCCGTGCCTGGGAGTATCTCTTCTTCATAGATCTCGATGGCCATATAAACGACAAAGGGGTGCGGGAGGCCGTTGATGAACTGGAAAAACTCTGCTCCTTCATGAAGATACTGGGCTCATACCCCAAGTGCCACGGCCCGCAGGGGCACTGACCAGAAGACAGGAAGGCGTATTGCGCCCGGGCGTGGGCGCAGGGGGCTTCTGAATAATAGAGGAAAGAGAGATGAGGCTCAGAGTCTCGAGAGACATAGAAGAACTGGTGCCCTATCCGCCGGGTAAACCCATGGAGGAACTGGAGCGCGAACTCGGCATCACGGGATCCATAAAGATGGCGAGTAACGAGAACCCCCTTGGGCCCTCGCCCCTTGGCGTGGAGGCGGCGAGAAAGGCCCTCAGCGGGCTGAACCGCTACCCTGACGGGAGTTCCTATTATCTCCGCCGCGCCCTCTCCGGGCGTCTTGGCGTGGGGATGGAGATGATAATCACGGGTAACGGCTCTAATGAGATAATAGAACTACTTATCCGTACTTTTCTTCGCCCCGGCGAGGAGGTCGTCTTTGGCGAGCCGTCATTCGCAGTATATCCCCTTGTGACAAAGGCCGCCGGCGGGGTCGGCGTGCCCGTGCCTCTCAAAGACATGACCATTGACCTGAAGGCAATGGCCTCGGCTATCACCGATAAGACGCGACTTGTCTTCATCGCCAACCCGAATAACCCAACAGGCACCATCGTGGGGCGCGACGCGGTCGAGGAGTTCATCGAGAGAGTACCAGACGATGTCATCGTCTGCCTGGACGAGGCCTATTACGAGTATGTAAGGTCCGAGGACTACCCGGACTCGCTCAAGTACCTTGGGGGCGGGAAGCCCGTCATAGTGCTTCGCACCTTTTCAAAGATATACGGTCTTTCGGGCCTGCGGGCGGGGTATGGAGTGGGGCCGGCGAAGATGATAGATTACCTTAACCGCGTGCGCCAGCCCTTCAACATGAACTCAGTGGCCCAGGCCGCGGCCCTTGCGGCCATAGGCGACGACGAACACGTTGAGAAGAGTAGAGACAATAACGCCAGAGGCCTCGAGTACCTGTACAGGGAACTAACAGCCCTGGGGCTCGAGTATGTGCCCACAGAGGCCAATTTTCTCCTCATAAGGGTGGGGCAAGGCAGAGACGTTTATGACGCCCTACTCAAAAAAGGCGTAATCGTGCGGCCAATGGAGAGTTACGGCCTTGGCGAGTACATACGCCTTACGGTGGGGCTGCCCGGCGAGAACGAGCGATTTATGAACTCGCTCAAGGAAGTACTTGGGATTTCCGCTCCCTGAGGGGGCATAACACACTAAAAAACAAAGATATGATAAGGGGGAGCATCAAGATGATAATAGTGATGAAGAGCACGGCCACGGAAGAGGAGATAAACCACGTCCTCGAAAAAATCAAGGACGCCGGCCTTGCCGTGCATGTCTCCAGGGGCAAGGAGCGGACCATAGTGGGCGCCATTGGCGATGAGGAGGTTCTTGCCTCCATCCCGCTCGAGGCCATGCCCGGTGTCGAGAACGTAATGCCCATTCTGAAGCCCTACAAACTCGTGGGCCGCGAACTCAGAGGCGAAGATACGATCATAGATGTCCGGGGAGTGAAGATAGGGGGAAAGGAGATCGTTGTAATGGCAGGCCCCTGCAGTGTGGAGTCGAGAGAGGGGCTCTTCGAGGCGGCCCGTGATGTGAGCAAGGCCGGGGCACGAATCCTGAGGGGTGGGGCCTTCAAGCCGCGCACCTCTCCTTACAGTTTCCAGGGCCTTGGCGTGGAGGGCCTGAAGTACCTTGCCGAGGCAAGACAGGAGACGGGCCTGCCTGTCATAAGCGAACTTATGGACCCGCGCGATCTTGATGTCGTCTGCGAGTATGTGGATATCATACAGATAGGCGCGCGCAACATGCAGAACTTCATGCTTCTCAAGGAACTTGGCCGCGTGGATAAACCTGTGCTCCTCAAGCGCGGGCTCTCGGCCACCATAAAGGAACTTCTCATGTCCGCCGAGTACATAGCGGCCAACGGCAACAGCAACATAATCCTCTGCGAGCGCGGCATCCGCACCTTTGAGACCGCCACGAGGAACACCCTTGACCTCAGCGCCGTGCCTGTCCTGAAGGCCGAGTCGCATCTGCCGGTCGTGGTGGACCCTTCCCATGCTGTCGGGACCTGGCAGTTCGTGGCCCCTGTATCGCGCGCCGCTGTCGCCGTGGGGGCCGACGGGCTCCTCATAGAGGTCCATCCAGACCCGGAGAACGCCATGAGCGATGGGGCCCAGTCGCTGAAGCCAGGCAAGTTTGAGACCCTTATGCAGGAACTCCGTCCCATAGCAGTTGCTCTTGGTAAGACCATCTGAGCCTCGCCATGCAAGACAGGGTAAAATGACGGAAGAACAGCCGCTCTTCTTCAAGAAGATAGCCATAATCGGCGTGGGCCTCATAGGGGGGTCTCTTGGGCTCGTCCTAAGGGAAAGGGGCCTTGCAGGTACTGTAACGGGTATCGGGAGGACGAGGGCCAACCTCGAACTCGCCCTCGAGCGCGGGATAATCGACGACTATACCCTTGATATTGCCGAAGGCGTAAGCGGTGCAGGGCTCATAGTGGTCTGCGTTCCTGTTCGCAAGATAGGCGATGTGGTGCGAAAGGCGCTACCTGGAATCCAGGCCCCCTGTATCATAACAGACGTGGGGAGCGTCAAGGTCCCGGTCATACAAGAGGTAGAGGCCCTGCTGCCCAAGGGAGTGGAGTTCGTGCCGGCGCACCCTGTTGCAGGTACGGAAGAATCAGGCGCAGGCGCGGCCTTCGAGACCCTCTTCGAGGGGCGTCTCACTGTGGTAACCCCCACAAGACGTACTGAGAGAGGGGCGCTTGCCGCTGTCGAGCAACTCTGGCGGGAGGCAGGCTCCAGCGTGGTGACCATGGAGCCTGCTGAACACGACAGGGTATTTTCCCTTGTGAGCCACCTGCCGCACGTAATCGCATACGCCCTCGTGAATACCGTTGCCTGCGAGAGGGCTGTGAACGGCAAGAGGGCCGTTGATTTCTCGGCAGGCGGTTTCCGTGATTTTACCCGCATAGCCTCCAGTTCTCCGGAGATGTGGCGCGACATCTGCGCCATGAACAGAGAACATCTCCTCGATGCCATCGGCGAGTTCGAATCAAGGCTCTCGGCCATGAGAGAACTTATAGCGGGGTGCGACTTCGAGGCCCTGCAAGAGAGGTTCGAGAAGGCCAAGAAGGTGAGGGATTCTCTCAAGTAGTCTTGTCCCAAGCGGCGTGTTTTTTTATATCGGCGCTCTTGCGTTGCCTTCATAACCAGCCCATAGCGGGGCTCCGGCAGCGTCAAAAGGGCAGAGTTGACGGCCCCATTCTGGTTTTCTTTGGACCACTTTCTTTTTTCCAAAAGAAAGTGGGAGGAAAATTTTCTTTTCTTATCTCTTTTTCTCTATTATGGCTGAGACATACATCATAGGGCCGGTCTCTTCTCCTCTACGTGGCGAGGTCAGTGTGCCGGGCGACAAGTCCATCTCTCACAGGACCGTTATTCTCGGGGCCCTTGCCGAGGGAGAGACGGTTGTGCGCGGTTTTTTGCACGGAGCCGACAACAGGGCCACGATCAACGCCTTCAGGGCAATGGGCGTGGAGATAGAAGAGCGAAGTGACGAGACGCTTCTCGTGCAGGGAAGAGGCCGTGGGGGGCTTTTAGAGCCCGCAGACGTAATCAATGCCATGAACTCCGGAACCACGGCAAGGCTCCTTACGGGTCTTCTCGCAGGGCAGGGCTTTTTTTCGGTCATAACAGGCGACCAATCCCTTCGGGGCCGTCCCATGGGCCGGGTGGTGAGGCCGCTACGCGAGATGGGGGCGGAAATAGGCGGAAGAAAGGGGGCTACGCTCCTGCCTCTTGCCATTGGGCCTGCCAAGTTAAGGGGCATTACCTACAAGACGCCTGTGGCGAGCGCACAGTTGAAATCAGCCATACTCCTTGCCGGGCTCTATGCCGAGGGCAGGACAATGGTCAAGGAGCCTGCTCTCAGCCGCGACCACACGGAGCGCATGCTAAGGGCCATGGGCGCGGAAATCAAAGTGAAAGGCTGCACCGTAAGCATAGAGGGCGGGTCGACCCTTCACGGTCTGGACATAGACGTACCCGGGGATATCTCCTCGGCGGCCTTCTTCATGGTGGCGGCGCTCATTGTGCCCGGCTCTGAGATACTCATAAGAAATGTGGGCATAAACCCCACGAGGACGGGTATTATCGATATTTTGAAAAAAATGGGCGGAG
>CAYOVP010000065.1:0-10598 GCA_964407495.1 uncultured Thermodesulfobacteriota bacterium | reverse complement strand
TACCCTCCGGCCTCGCTTACTTTTTCGGTCCAGGGGCCGATTCTTTAGTATCTTGTCAAGGAACCGCTGAAATATCCGTCCCTCAACTATTCAGAGACTTGAGAGGAAAAAGGCGGTTCCCTTCTTACCTAATCGATGCGGCGCCGGAAGGTCTAGGTGAATCCGACCTTCCCTGCTCTTGTTTTTTCGGCCTACCCCGCAAGTATCCGCTCGTTCAGCCCTTCCCCTGCCCGGCGAGTTCCCCAAGGAGCCTTACTGCCTCCACCGCGGCCTCTTCTCTTCCCACGGTGCGCTCCTCACCGCTCGCCCTCGTCTTTATCTCCACGAGGCCTTTTTCGAGGTTTCTCTCTCCTATGGTAAGGCGAAGCGGAATGCCGAGCAGGTCTGCGTCCTTGAATTTTATGCCTGCGCGGATGTCGCGGTCGTCAAAGAGCACTTCCACTCCAAGGCCTTTGAGTTCCTCGTATATCTCTACGGCGGCCTCCATCGCGGGCCCGCTCCTTGCATTCACCACGAGCACTTCCACACCAAAGGGCGCAAGGCCCGTGGGCCAGATGATGCCGGAATCATCATGGTTCTGCTCTATGGAGGCAGCGGCGGTTCTGCCTATGCCTATGCCGTAGCACCCCATGATCATGGGCCGCTCCTTTCCATCTGCATCGAGAAAGACGGCCCCCATTGCCTCGCTGTACTTTGTGCCCAGTTTGAAGACATGGCCCACCTCTATTCCACGCCTGAGCACCAGGGCGCCCTCGCAGCGCGGGCATCCGTCCCCTGTCCTGGCAAAGGCAATATCCGTGTACCTCGCCTCGAAGTCGCGTCCAGGCACCACGTTCCGCAGGTGGGCATCTGGTTCGTTGGCCCCTGTTACGCCAGAGGAGATCGAGAGGACGCTGTAATCCGCATATATGGGGCCCTTCAGCCCCACTGGCCCGGCAAAGCCCGACGGCGCCCCTGTAACGCTCCTCACCGTATCCTCGTCGGCAAGACGGACCTCGGAGACGCCGAGTGCCCTTGCGAGTTTCATCTCATTGATATCCAGGTCTCCACGGACAAGGGCTACCACTGGGCCCTTGTCTGTCTCGTAGACGAGGGTCTTGATGAGCACCGAGGGCCTGACACCGAGAAAGGCGCTGACCTCTTCCACCGTCTTCTTGCCAGGGGTGCGTACCCTCTGCGGCTGGCCGGCCTCGACACCCTGGGTTACCGGGGACATCTTCGCAGGCGGGCGCACCTCGGCCCTCTCCACATTGGCCGCGTACCCGCAGGTGTCGCAGGCCGCGACCTCGTCCTCGCCCGTCTCGGCAAGGACCATGAATTCGTGGGAAAAACTCCCGCCAATGGCCCCGGACTCGGCCTCCACTGCGCGAAACTCCAGGCCGCACCTCTCGAAGATACGGGTGTATGCGGCGAGCATGTTCTCGTACTCGCGCTCAGCGCTCTCCTCGTCGGCATGAAAGGAATAGGCGTCCTTCATGACGAACTCACGAGCGCGCATGAGACCGAAGCGGGGGCGTATCTCGTCGCGGAACTTCGTCTTTATCTGGTAGAGGTTTATGGGCAGTTGGCGGTATGAGCGAACCGTGCCGCGCACAAGGTCTGTGATGACCTCCTCGTGGGTGGGGCCCATGCAGAATTCCCTCTGGTGTCGGTCCCTGAAGCGCAGGAGTTCGGGACCGTACTTATCCCACCTCCCGCTCTCCATCCAGAGTTCGGCAGGGATAACTATGGGAAGGCTCACTTCCTGGGCGCCGGCCCGGTCCATCTCCTGGCGCACGATGGTCTCCACCTTGCGCAGTACACGCGTGCCAAGGGGAAGAATCTCGTATATGCCTGCGGCAACTTTCTTTATCATGCCGGCGCGCATCATGAGGCGCTGGCTCAGCACCTCGGCATCTGCCGGCGACTCCTTCAAGGTAGGAAGGAGCATCCTGGAGTATCGCATTACCTGTCCTGACTCCCCCTGGCGGGCATGGGGTACGGGCCCGGGGACTGATTGTACTCCCTACATGCGGTCTTCATAGACCTGTATCCTGGCCTTCTTCCTGAGAGAGACGAGCCAGTCGTTGAGCGCTTTTTCTTCCTTCTCGGACTTTAGTCTCTTGGCAAGGCTGTCTCTCACTTCCTCACTCAGTCCAGAAAGGTCGGCCTCCCTGGCCCCCTTCCATCTCACGACAAAGAACCTCCCGCCAGAGGAGATTACCTTCTCATACAGGGGGTGTTTCTCATCAAGGTCGAAGAGATCCGTATAGTTACGCACCGGTACCCCCATCCTGGGTATGAAACCGTCTCCCAAGGAGAAGTACCCTGTGCTCTTGACCTCGAGCCCCTTGTCACTGGCCGCTTTATCGAGTTTTTCTCCCCCCTTCAGGGCCTTCAAGACGTCCTCGGCCTCTTTCCTGGCCGCACGTTCGGCGTTCTTTGCCCTCAGGGTCTTGAGCACCTCGTCCTTGACCTCTGCATACTCTGGTATCCTCGCCTCCACCCTCTTTACGACCTTCACGAGATACACGCCCTTGTAGGTCTTCAGCGGCTCTGTGACCTCGCCCTCGTTCATGAGAAAGAGCGAATCCTTGACCCTGGGTATGACGGCAAGGGTGGCGTCAAAGTGCTTGGAATCGAAGAGAGCGGTCTCCTTGATGGTGACGCCGGGTATCTTCTTCACAGCCTCCTTCAGGGCCTTGGTATCCTTGGCCTTCCTGAACTCTTCCTTCAGCGACTCTATGGCCTTGAGGGCCCTCTCCCGCGAGGCCTTGCTGGA
This sequence comes from uncultured Thermodesulfobacteriota bacterium, assembly GCA_964407495.1. Classification (GTDB taxonomy): domain Bacteria; phylum Desulfobacterota; class GWC2-55-46; order GWC2-55-46; family JADFVP01; genus JAJRZX01. The sequence goes on along the minus strand of CAYOVP010000065.1, from coordinate 7,837 downwards.
GAGGGCGTTCAATATCTCCGCCCGTGCCTTGAACAGGGTCTTGACCTTTGCGGGTCTTCTGTCCTCCACCTTGATGATATGAAAACCAAAGGGCGTCTCCACTATATCGCTTATCTCGCCCACCTTCAGCGCAAAGGCGGCGTCCTCGAAGGCCTTCATCATCACCCCCCTTGGGAACCACCCCAGGTCTCCGCCCTTCTTCGCAGAGCCAGGGTCCTGCGAGTACCTCCTGGCAAGCGTCGCGAAACTGGCCCCTCCCCTCAAGCGCTTGAGTATGGACTCTGCCTTGGTCCTGGCGGCCTTTCTGGCCGCTTCCTTGTCCTTGTTCTTCCTGCTCGGGCGTATGAGAATATGTCTTGCCTCTATCTTCTCCGGCTCTGTGAAGCGGTCCTTGTGTTCTTCGTAATACTTCTTTACGTCCTCATTGGTGAACTTGGCCAGTTTCGAAAAAGCGCCGTAATCGGCATAGGCATAGACGGCCTTGACCTTTGCGGGTATGACAAAGTCCGTGGAGTTGGCCATGAGATACTTCTTGGCCTCATCGTCAGTAACCTTTACGGAGTCCTTCTTTGACGAGGCGCTTATGCCTACGTAGGCGAGGTCTATCTTCCTGTTCTCCTTGAGATAGGCCTTTTTTATGTCCTCATCTGTCACCCGTACGTCCTTTATGACAGCGGCCCTCACCTTCTCCACGAGGAGATCTCTCTTTACATCGTTCTCATAGTCCGTGGGCTTGATGCGCTCGGACTTGAGGGCCCTGAAGTACCTGTCCTTGTCAAAGACGCCGTCTTTCTGGAATGCCTCCACATCGGCAATCGCATCCTGGACCTCTTTGGTGGATACGGATATGCCCATGTCATCTGCCGCCTCCACGGCGAGTTGCCTGTCTATGAGCATGGAGACAGCGCTCCTCTTGAGGTCCAGTTCTTTCTCTACCTGTGGTGTATACTTGTCCTTCAGGACGCTCCGGTAATAATCCGTAAGCCTCTTGTGAAGGGCGAGGTAGTCTCGAACGCTTATTGGCTCACCGTTCACAGTGGCAACGGCATTGGTGGTGCGCCCCCTTCCGCCAGGGCCTATGCCCCAGAAGATGAAGACGAGAATGATGGCCCCGAAGAGCAGAAGGATGTAGGTGGACTTGGTGCTTTTTCGTATGGTCTCAAGCATAAACTTGTTTTTCCTCCCCTTGCCATTGGCTTTTGTAATGAGCGTCACAGCGCAGATGCGCTATTTAGTGTTAAATATTAAGAAAAATTCTCCTTGAACGCAACCTTTTTATGTAACTTTATCCTTGCCAAGAGCCCTGGGGGTCTGATAGAATCGTAAAAATTTTCCCCATCCCGGAGTTGAGATGTTTAATAGACTGATGAACATGTTTTCCAACGACCTCGCCATCGACCTTGGCACGGCGAGTACCCTCATCTACGTGAAAGGCAAGGGTATCGTTACCAATGAGCCATCTGTTGTGGCCGTCAAGCGCGACGGAGGCAACCAGCGCGTCCTTGCCGTCGGCACAGAGGCCAAGGCAATGCTGGGCAAGACCCCTGGCAACATCTCGGCCATACGTCCCCTCAAGGACGGCGTCATCGCCGACTTCGAGGTCACGGAAGAGATGCTCAAGTACTTCATAGCCAAGGTACACAACAGAAAGTTCTTCGTGCGCCCCCGCATCATCGTCGGCGTACCCTCGGGCATTACGCAGGTGGAAAAGAGGGCTGTAAAGGAATCGGCCTACTCTGCCGGCGCCTCGGAGGTCTATCTCATAGAAGAGCCCATGGCCGCGGCCATAGGCGCGGGTCTGCCCATTACAGAGCCCTCGGGCAACATGATAGTGGACATAGGAGGCGGGACCTCGGAGATAGCCGTAATCTCCCTTGCCGGCATAGTCCGGGCAAAGTCCATCCGCATAGGCGGGGACAAACTAGACCAGGTAATAGCCCAGTATATAAAGAGAAAATACAACCTCTCCATAGGCACCGGCGTGGCCGAGACCATAAAGATGCACTTTGGACTGCCCCTGCCCGAGGACAACACGCAGAAGATGGAGATAAAGGGCTCGAACCTCATAACAGGCATACCCACTACCCTGCAGATAGACGGGCAGGAGATTCGCGAGGCCATGAACGAGCCCATCAGCGCCCTCATAGACGCCGTAAAGCACGTACTCGAGACCACTCCTCCCGAACTCGCCGCAGACCTCGTTGACAAGGGCCTGGTCCTTGCCGGAGGCGGAGCGCTCATAAAGAATCTCGATGTAATACTGCGGGAAGAGACCATGCTTCCCGTGACCATTGCCGACGATCCCCTTACCTGCGTGGTCAAGGGCGCCGGCAGGCTTCTTGACGAGATAACACTCTTGAAGGAAGTGACTCTTCCCAACTGAACTGGGCCGTCCCCGGACGGCCCAGCACGGCGCAGGTCGCTTCCTTTATGACCTGGCCCCGACAGAGCCGTGAATGTGGCCACCTTCTGACCACGGCGAGAAACATCATGAATTCCTTTATCAGGAAAAACCAGGTAATCATCGTAGCGGCCCTCCTGGCCCTCTTCTCGCTCCACCTGGCACTCACCGATACGAGCGTGGGCGAGAGGGGCTATGTCCTGAAGAGGTTCATCTCCATCACACTCACACCGGTTCAGAACTCCATAATGTCGGTCTACCGCGCAGGCGCAGACGCCGTGAACAAGTACGTCGCAGTCATAGGGGCCAAGGAAAAGAGCGAAGAGTACAGGAAGGCCCTCCTGGCCATGGAAGAGGAGAACCGGAAACTCAAGGAAGAACTCCGCCTTACCGAGAGGCTCAAGACCCTTCTCCAGTACAGGAAAGAGGCCAGGCTGAACGCTACCGCCGCCGGTATAATAGCCTACAACGCGGCAAGGTGGACCCGCACGGCGGTGATCAACAAGGGCAGTAAGGACGGAATTGCCCGCGACATGGCCGTAATCAGCCCGCTCGGCATAGTTGGAAGGATCACCGACGTGACCCCCACAACGGCGACCGTCCTTCTCAACACAGATCCGAGGTCCAATATCGAGGCAATGGTGGAGCGTACCAGGGTCCGCGCCATAGCCGAGGGCAACGGGAAGGACGGGCTGATACTTAAGTACGTCCGTCAACTCGACGACGTCAAGGTGGGAGACACGATAATCACCTCTGGCTTCTCCGGGCTCTTCCCAAAGGGGCTCGTAGTAGGCGAGGTCACGGCCGTGAAAAAGGGCCGCGACAACTTCTTCAATCACGTGGAGGTAACGCCCTCGGTGAACTTCAAGACCCTGGAGGACGTACTCGTCGTGCTCTCCAAGGCCGGCCCCAGGTCCAAGGCCGGGGCGCGTGATACCATAACGAGAATAAAGAAAAAATAGCCGAAACCATGCGCGGATACATCTCACTCATAATTATTTCAATTGCATATCTCGTGGTGGAGAGTACGCTCGTCACTTCCCTTCCCATGCCGGACATACTCCTGCTCCTCGTTTTCTATACTGCTGTAACGAGGCCGAATATATCTGGTGTGATCTTCTGTTTCCTCCTCGGTTACATCGAGGACATATTCCTCGGCGGGGTACTTGGCTCAACGTCCTTTTCCTACATGGCGGTATTTCTCGCCGTCTACTTCCTCTCGCACAAAGTCCACTTCAGGAGCCCCGGGGTCTCGGCCATTACCGCCCTGGCCCTGACCTCGGTAAAGGTATTCCTCATATACCTCATAATGCGGAGCATAAACAGCGAGATAGGGCTCTCGTACCTCACCCTCGCCGATATAGTCCTCACTTCCTTCTTCGCCCCCTTTGTCATGAACCTCCTCGGACGCGTAGATACCATGGTCTCTCCCCACGCCATCGAGAGGTAAGGGAGGCAGATGGGCGGGAGATTCTTTCAGGACAAGGAGCCGGTGGAACTCAGGAAGAGGGCTTCACTGGCCATCATTCTCGCCTCACTACTCTTCTTCGTCGTCATCGTCCGCTTCTGGCACCTGCAGATAATGCAGGGCGGATACTACTCGGATCTATCCCGCCACAACAAGACCCGCACCATAAAGTCTCAGGCCCCGCGGGGCATCCTCTACGACAGGAACGGCATAAAACTCGCCATAAACCGCCCTGGTTTCGACCTCTACATAATACCAGAGGACGTGACGGACTGGCCCCGCACAAAGGCCATGCTCCATGAACTCGTGGGTATTGACGAGGAGACCATAGCGCGTAAACTCAGACGCGCCCGCGGTCAGCCCCCCTTCAGGGCCGTAAAACTCAAGGAAGACCTCTCCTGGGAAGAGACCGTTAAGATAGAGTCCTTCAACTTCGAGATGCATGGCGTCATGCTCGATGTGACGCCGAAGAGAGAGTACATCTATGGCCCCGCCCTCTCACACCTCATAGGATATCTCGGGGAACTGAACATAGAAGAACTGAAAAAACTCAAGTCCCGCGGTTATGATGCCGGCGACTACCTCGGCAAGTACGGCATAGAGAAGACCTTCGAGGATTTTCTCCACGGCAAGGACGGGTTCAAGGACATAGAGGTGGATGCCCTTGGGAGAAAGATAAATGTCCTCGGCTGGACCCCTCCCTACCCTGGAAACGACATTACCCTTACCATAGACCTCAAGACCCAACTCGCGGCCTGGCAGGCCCTTGGCGAGAACGCCGGCTCTGTCGTGGCCCTCGACCCGCGTACAGGCGAGGTCCTTGCCCTGGTGAGCAAGCCGGCCTTTGATCCAGAGCGCCTCTCTGCCGGCGTCATCACGAGCAAGGACTGGAACGCCCTCGTGAGAGACCCCCTGCACCCCCTTACCAACCGCACCATACAGGGCCAGTACCCCCCGGCCTCCACCTTCAAGCCCATTGTGGCCGCCTCTGCCCTCACCGAGGGGGCCATTACCCCGAAGACCCTCATAGACTCTGGTCCTGTTTTCGTCTTTGCCGGAAGACCCTACCGCGACTGGAAGGAAGAAGGTCACGGCAAGATAAACTACGAACGGGCAATCATCGAGTCTTCTGATACATTCTTCTACCAGGTGGGGCTCATGCTCGGCGTGGACACCATAGCAAAACACGCGAAGTCCTTTGGATTCGGGTCACCTACCGGCATAAGGCTCGGTGGAGAAAAATCCGGGCTCGTGCCGAGTTCCGAGTGGAAGAAACGCGTCAAGAAAGAACGATGGTACCGCGGAGAGACCATCTCCGTTGCCGTGGGCCAGGGTTTCATGCTCGCCACGCCCATGCAACTCGCCAGTGCATACGTGGCCATTGCCAACGGCGGCACCCTCTTCAGGCCGGAGATAGTAAGAAAGATAAGTACACCAGAGGGCAAGGTCTTGGAAGAAAACACCCCTGAGATACGGGGCTCAGTGGACATACCGCCAGATATCCTTGAGAAGATACGAAAGGCCCTGAAGGGCGTTGTGAACGACAAGAAGGGCACTGCAAGGGGCCTTCGCGACCGCCGCCTCAAGATAGCCGGAAAGACGGGTACCGCACAGGTGGCGCACATGATAGAGCGTGAGCGGGACATCGAGAAGGTCCGCTACAAACTCCGCGACCATGCCTGGTTCGTGGGTTTTGCGCCCTATGACGACCCCCAGATTGTAGTAGCCGTGCTCGTGGAGCACGGAGGGTTCGGCGCCAGGGCCGCCGCGCCTGTGGCAAAAGAGGTCATAAGGGCCTATCTCACCGGAAAAAGAATGCGCAGTTCAATGAAAACCCCGGCCAGCCCCGGCCCATCGAGGCCGCCAGGGGCGCCATGGAGCAAAAAACAATGAGAGGATTAGTAGACAGACACCTGATTACCCACCTCGATATCGGGGCCCTTGCACTTACGGCGGCCCTGGTCATAATAGGGCTTGGCTCCATATACAGCGCCACCCATATTAGTAACCCTGCCATACACACCAAGGCCTTGTACTGGGCACTCATAGGCCTCTTCTTCATGGCCGTTGCCATGGTGCTGAACTACCACCTCCTGGAACGCTTCGCCTATCTCGTATACGGGTCCTCTGTTCTGCTCCTGGTCCTCGTCTTTGTCATGGGCAGGTCCAGCGGAGGGGCCAGGCGCTGGCTCGACCTCGGGGTCATCACCATCCAACCCTCGGAGATAGCGAAACTCGCCCTCATCGTCATGCTCGCGCGCTACTTCAGCATGAAGAACCTGGCCGGGCGCAAACTCGACATGAGAGACCTCATCGTCCCGGGCATCATACTCTTTGTTCCCTTTGTCCTCATCATGAAGCAGCCAGACCTTGGCACAGCCATCATACTCTTTGCCATCTTCTGCTCCATGACACTCGTGGTGGGCGTTCGAAAGCGCACCATGGCCGCCATCATGGCAGTGGCCGCGGCAGTGGCCCCCTTTGCCTGGATGAGCCTCAAGGACTACCAGAAGGCCAGGCTCACGAGTTTCCTCAACCCAGGACGCGACCCCTATGGCTCGGGGTACCACCTTCTGCAGAGTAAGATCGCCATAGGCTCCGGGGGGTTCATCGGCAAGGGCTTCACCCACGGCACCCAGGGCAAACTCATGTTCCTCCCAGAACACCACACAGACTTCATATTCTCCGTCTTTGCTGAAGAATGGGGCTTTGTCGGGTCATGCGTAGTCATCATCATATTCTTTGCCCTCGTCATGAAGGGACTAAGTGCGGCCACCTCCTCGAAGGACAGGTTCGGTTTTCTCCTTGCCTTCGGCATATCATCCATGTTCTTCTGGCACGTGATAATAAACCTCGGCATGGTCACAGGACTCCTGCCCGTGGTGGGAGTACCACTGCCCTTCATAAGTTACGGCGGCTCGTTCCTCGTTGTCTCCATGACCGCCATGGGACTCATCATCAATATCAGGATGCGGAGGTTCATATTTTAGTGTAAGAGGAAGGCATGCATACCTGGCCTGAGAGAAATAAAGCAAAATAATGAAAGACAAGGTCCTCTTCTTCATAGCAACGGGCGCATACCTCGGGCTCAGCCCCAGGGCCCCCGGCACAGCCGGCACCCTCGCAGGCGTGCTCATAGCCTGGCTCGAGGCAGGCACTGGCACGGCCCTCCATGCCCTGGTCCTTGCAGGCGTCACCATTGTCTCCATCTATGCCGCCGGAAGCACTGCCGCGAGGCTCAACAAGAAAGACCCCGGCGCAATCGTCTGCGACGAGGTCTCGGGCTTTCTCATGGCTTCATTCCTCATACCGTTCAACCTCCTCAATGCCATAATGGTCTTTATTCTCTTTCGTATTTTTGATATCTTGAAGCCATACCCGGTATCTCTCATAGACCGCGGCCTCGGTGGAGGCGCAGGCATTGTCCTCGATGACACTGCCGCTGGTATTTACGCCAATATATCGGCCCATATGATACTCTACCTCTTCTCATGAAACCCTCGACGCTTGCCGAAGAAACGGGCCTACGCCTTCGCGAAAGAGGCCTCTCGCTATCAGTTGCAGAGTCCTGCACAGGCGGGCTCGTCTCAAAACTCATCACCGACGTGCCCGGAAGTTCTGCTTACTATGCCGGAGGCGTAATAACATACAGCAACGCCCTCAAAGAAAAACTCCTCGGCGTAAGACCAGAGACCCTCCGTACCTTTGGCGCAGTCTCCGCTGAGACAGCCGCAGAAATGGCCGAAGGAGCGCTCCATAGCCTCTCTACAGACATCGCCATCTCGGTCACAGGCATAGCCGGCCCCAGTGGCGGCACCACAGAAAAACCCGTGGGCCTCGTCTTCATGGCCCTTGCCTCAAAAGACCGCGAAACCATAGTCAATGAGTTCAGGTTCAGCGGATCACGAGAAGAGATAAGAGAAGAGGCCGCAACAGCGGCCCTCGATATGCTACTTACTTTCTTTTAG
>CAYOVP010000064.1:0-10734 GCA_964407495.1 uncultured Thermodesulfobacteriota bacterium | reverse complement strand
GCCCCTGTATCCCCCCCTTATACCCCCACGCCCCCACTTATGGCCGCCTGCCCCCTGGGGCGTATCAGGCCGTTTCTGCCTCATTACCATATACGATTATTGGCTTGCCCTTATCAAGTATGACATCCTCGTTGATGATGCACTCCTTGATATTGGTCTGCGATGGCAGTTCGTACATGGTATCGAGCATGACGTGTTCGAGTATGGCACGGAGGCCTCTGGCCCCGGCCTTTCGTCTCATGGACTCACGTGCTATGGCACCGAGGGCGCCGTCGGTGAACTTGAGATGTACGTTCTCCAGTTCAAAGAGTTTCTGGTATTGCTTTATTATTGCGTTACGCGGCTCTGTAAGTATCCTCACGAGGTCTTCCTCGTCGAGTTCACCGAGGGTGGCTATTACGGGGAGCCTGCCCATGAACTCGGGGATAAGGCCATAGTGGAGGAAGTCCTCTGGCTCCACCTCGAAGGGGAGTTGTTTCTTTGGCTTTCCGTCGTGTTTCTCGGCGCCTGTCCGGAATCCCACGGTACGCTTTCCCACACGGCGGGCGATAATGTCCTCGAGCCCGTTGAAGGCACCGCCGCAGATAAAGAGTATGTTCGATGTGTCTACCTGGAGGAACTCCTGCTGGGGGTGCTTTCTTCCGCCCTTTGGAGGTACGTTTGCCACAGTACCCTCGATTATCTTGAGCAGGGCCTGTTGTACTCCTTCGCCCGAGACATCACGGGTAATGGAGGGGCTGTCGCTCTTTCTCGAAATCTTGTCTATTTCGTCTATGTAGACAATCCCTCGCTTGCAGCGCTCTATGTCGTATTCAGCGTTCTGCAGGAGGCTGAGGATTATGTTCTCCACGTCCTCGCCCACGTAGCCGGCCTCTGTAAGGGTGGTGGCATCGGCTATGGTAAAGGGCACGTTCAGTATGCGGGCCAGGGTCTGGGCAAGGAGCGTCTTTCCAGAGCCCGTGGGGCCCACGAGGAGGATATTGCTCTTTTCTATCTCCACGTTGCCAAGGGAGGCCTTACTCTCTATCCTCTTATAGTGGTTATGAACGGCAACGGCAAGGACCTTCTTGGCCCCTTCCTGGCCCACCACGTACTCGTCGAGAATGGACTTTATCTCCTTTGGCTTTGGTATCTTGTTCTCGTGTTTCTTGAACTCGTCCTTCTCGTACTCCTCGGCGATGATATCGTTGCAGAGTTCGATACACTCATCGCAGATGTAGACCATTGGGCCGGCTACGAGTTTTCTCACCTCGTCCTGGCTCTTCTTGCAGAACGAGCATGTCAGATATCCGCTGTCGTGCTTGTTTATTGTCATTGTTAAACCCGTGGTTCAGTATTTTTTGCTCCAGAGGGGACTTGTTCCCTTAACAGGTCCTTTTCACCCCATGGAGCGGGGCTTGCATGTATGTCTTACTTGTCTCGAGGTCTTGACCCAAGGCCATTCTCTTCCCTACCTCTGCTTGCTTCCCGATTCAGCAGACCTGCGAGTGAGGACCCCTTGTCAGGCCCTCTTTTCGATGACATTATCAATTATACCATATTTTTTTGCCTCTTGACCAGTCATATAAAAATCACGCTCAGTGTCCTTGTGTATCTTTTCGCGCGATTGGCCCGTGTGCTTTACGAGAATATCCGTAAGTTCGCGTCTTATCCGCAGAATTTCCTTTGCCTGGATATCTATGTCTGTGGCCTGGCCCTGGGCGCCACCAAGGGGTTGGTGTATGAGAATGCGCGAGTTGGGGAGGGCGAAGCGCTTGCCTGGGGCGCCTCCGGCAAGGAGAAGTGCCCCCATGGACGCGGCCTGGCCTATGCACATGGTGGAGACAGAGGGCCTCACGTACTGCATGGTGTCGTATATGGCAAGCCCGGCGCTCACGACTCCGCCGGGGGAGTTAACGTAGAGGTGTATGTCCTTTTCAGGGTCTTCGGACTCGAGAAAGAGTAGTTGGGCAATAACTACATTTGCCACATTATCGTCTATGGCGCTTCCGAGAAAGATTATCCTGTCCTTGAGGAGGCGCGAGTAAATGTCATAGGCGCGCTCGCCACGGCCTGTCTGCTCAACAACAATAGGAACAAGCATATCGTCTACTCCCCTTTCTTAGGGTCTGATTTCTTCTCCTCTGACGTAGCCTTCTTGGCCGACTCTATGATAAGGTCAAAGACCTTCTCATGCTTCAGGCCGTCCTTTATCATTTCCAGGTTGCCCTCTCTCTGTATACGTGCAAGGAGCGAGTCCACGGGAAGGTTTCTCTCTCGAGCGAGTTCCTCAACGGCCTTGGTGACCTCCTCGTTGGAGATCTCCATCTTTTCCTTGAGCGCTATGGCGTCAAGGATCATGTCCTCGCGGGCCCTTCTCACGGCAAGAGGGCGGTATTTTTTCTTCAGTGCCTCAGGACCAAGGCCCCTGTCTTCCGGATGAACGATGCCGGCGCGCATGTTGTCCACCACACTCTTGAAGATGAGGTCAAGGTAGCGGTCGGCAAGGGCCTCGGGGACTTCGAGGTCGCGGCCCTCCAGGAGTTTGTCGAGGATAATGGTCTTCAGCCTGTCTCTCTCTTCTTTCTCCTTGGCCTTTCTAATCTCGTCGGCCACGCGTTGTCTCAGTGCCTCGAGGTTCTCGCACTGGAGGCCCCGGGCGAACTCGTCGTCTATCTCTGGCACTGTTTTTTCTTTTACTGCCTGCACTGTTACATGGAAGACCACGTCCTTTCCGGCGTATTTCTTCTCGCTGTAATTCTCAGGGAAGGTAAGTTCCACGTCTTTCTTATCGCCCTTGGAGAGCCCTTTGAGCGCCTCGTCGAGGCCAGGCATGGGAGAGGTCTCGCCTATGAGCACGGGATAGCCCGTACCCTTGAGTCCCTTTATGGTCTTACCGTTTCTCGAAGCCGTGAAGTCGGTTATGACCATGTCACCTTCTTCGGCGGGTCTATCCACTTCCTTGAATCTAATATTGGTCTGCCTTATGCCATCGAGCCCCTTCTCTATGTCTTCATCTGTGACCTCTATCTCTTTTTGCTCGCCAATGTCTAGGCCACGGTACCCATCCACCTCGACACGGGGCGTAACCTCGAAGGCCAGTGTATAGACGAATTCCTTTCCCTCCTCTGGTTTTGGGGTCTTGAACTCAACGGCTGGGCCGCCAAGGGGCGTGAGTTGAAAGTCTTCGAGCGCCCTGTGATAGGTCTCGTCAATGAGTTTTGTAGTTACCTCTCCGTTGATGGCATCAGCAAACTTTGCCTTGATAACACTCTTTGGGACCGTGCCCTTTCGGAAGCCTGAAATGGCCGCAGTGGCCCGTGCCCTCTGGTAGGCCTGGTCAAGTGCCTTAGTAACGTCCTCGGCAGCAACGGTTACCTCTATCTTCTTCTTTACTGCGCTGATATCATCGAGTCTTGCGTTGTACTTAATCTTTTTTTGTTCACTCACAGGCTCACCTTCCCTAAGACTTTTTTGCTTCGTTAGTTGGTGCGAGAGGGGGGAGTCGAACCCCCATGGTTGCCCACCAGATCCTAAGTCTGGCGCGTCTGCCAATTCCGCCACTCTCGCCTGATGTCACACTGGCGTTGAACCAGTGCCCCTAGTTATCCGCTCAGTTCAAGGGGTTCCCTCTGCTACTCTGCATGCCCGGCATTATACGACGGCCCAGGTAATTCAAGCAAAAAAAGAAGGATGTCCTCTTGACGGGGTTTACGCATAATTTTGTATTATATGTACTTAGTATGGTTCTTTCAATAAAAAAAGGGGGGAGGCTCGGAGCCTCTCCCCTTTTTGTTTTAAGAATCAGCCTACAACCAACTTAGAAGTTGGCGGTCAACTGCAGGTAGGCAAAGTCCATATCATCGGTATTGCCTGTGGCGTTCACGCGGCCAGGTGCCTCGAGGAACTTGCCTGTGAAGAAGCGGGCAAGACCGAGTTGAGCCGTGAGAGCGCTATTGTACTTGTAGGTAGCCACGAAGTCGAGCTCTGTACCGAGGTCAGACTCAGTGTTGGTGGAACTGGCCATGCGGAAGCCGCCTGGTGTGTTGTTCCAGTTGGCCGCGCCATACCATGCATCCTTCTCCTCGTTGAGTTTGAAGGACCAGAAGGCGAGATAGAGTTTCAGTTTGCTGGTCACATCAGACTTGACATCCACGGACCATGCGTCAACGTTCCTCCAGCCTTGCTGGTCCATGATGCCATAGTGACCATGGTTGGTGGGGAAGAGGTTGAAGAAGGTCTCGATGTCAGTGTCAGCACCGCCGTCATCATCACCCTGCGAGGTGTCATACTCCACGCCTATCCTGGTCTTCATGGAGATGGGGAGAGTGTAGCCGGCCTTGGCTGAGAATGCATAAGACTTGATATCGTAACTGGTTCCAACTGATCCGTTTATTGTATCTATACTACCGCTCTGGAAGGGAAGTTCGAAACCATAGTCAAAGGCCCTGAAGTGGCCCTTCAGCCTCACACCATAGGTGTAGAGGTTGCTGGCTTTTGTTGTTGTAGAGCCTGCGGCTATGGTATTGGCGCCGATCTGCCCGCCATTTACACTCTGGCCAAAGGCTGTTCCGCTATTGGCATCCCTCCAGTAGTAGACATAGGCCTCGAGGGTGTTGTTGGGGATGGACTTAACTGCGGCGTTGATGCCGTAGAAGTCCTGGTCGCCATCACCGCCGCAACCTGCCGTGCAGTTGGTGCCGAGCGAAGTAGTGGCGTCGTTGATCTTGGAGGCAAAGGCATCGACGCTTACGGCAGAGTTGGTGAAGTTGGCCTTGATAGCATCAAAGGAACGTCCGTTGTTGTTCCAGCCAAAGGCGCCGATGAGCCTCTGGTCGCCGTAAACGAGGTCCTGGCGGCCTATCTTGAGAGAGATGGGCTGACCGAAGATATTTTTTACCTTTACATAGGCCTCGTGGAGGTCAAGGGTGTTGTTACCGGTATCCGTAAGTGCCGGGCCGCCCCTGCCTGCAGGATCCTGGAGGCCCCACATCGTGGAGTCCTGGAGGGTGATCCTTACGGAAGTATCATTGGTGATCTCGGCGTTGGTGGTGAGCCTTACCCTCTGGAGTATACCGTTGATGCCAGCGGAATCCACGAACCCGGGGTTACCCCTGTATTCGCCCCTTACCCTGTACTGCCCCTGAAAACTGAAGGTAGTAGCCATGGCAGGCACGGCCACTGCGGCAGTTAAAGCAGCTGCGAACACTGACAAAAGTAATCTTTTCATCCTCTCTTCCTCCTTGAGTTGGTATTAATGACTTCTCTGATGTGTTGGCTGTTTAATCGATTAAGCGCCGCCTGCGCGGCACATAGTATATGCGGTCCTTGTAACCTTTGTAGTTCCTTTATCTTGATACCAAGGACCCTTTAAACCCGCCTGCGTCCCCATGACGCAAGGCGCATATCTGCCGATTCTGCTGTTAAGGACTAAGAACTGTTCATGAAAAACCCACCTTGAATTGGCCTTTATACAGACAGCCCTGCACTTGACGTCCTTTCAGTGGGAAGTCAAATCCAAGAGGAACGACTTACGTTTTTTAGGTGGTTGTACACTAAAGTTGATTTGTTATACACAACATTGGCAGGCCTGTCAAGCCTTTTAGTGTTTTTTTTTATTTTTTTCTGCTCCACGAGCCTCAGCAGGAGGAGTCATCCCTGCTCTGCGACTTGAGGTGTCTCTGAAGGTGAAGAATCTGCGGACCAAATGCAGGCGCTCGAAGGGCCGCAGATACCACATCAAGAGAGCGCCCCAGGCAACCCGTCCAACCCATGCGCATGACAAAGCCCCTTAGGGCCAGACCAATACACAGAGAGAAAGGCCCCTATATGACGCCTGCCTTTATAAGGTCGTGCAGGTGTATGAGACCAACGACCTGGTCATTATCGTCCTTTACGAAGAGGGCCGTGATGGAGCGACGCTCCATGACATCGAGGGCCTCCTCGAGGAGGGCCCCTCCCCTTATGGTCACCGGGCTTGGGGTCATGATTTCCCCTGCCCTCTTCTCCAGGAGGTGGGGTATTCTCTCGAGGCCCCGCCTGAGGTCACCGTCTGTTATGACGCCCACAAGGTCATGGCCGCTGAAGACGCCCGTTATGCCCAGTCTCTTAGCCGTCATCTCCATGACCGCCTCTTTCATGAGGGCGCCGCTCCCAACGCGTGGCACCTCCTTGCCGGTGTGCATGAAGTCCTCTACGCGCATGAACCTTCTGCCAAGGCTTCCGGCGGGATGAAGGCGGGCGAAGTCTTCGGCGCCAAAGCCCCGGCCCTCGAGGAGCGCCACTGCAAGGGCGTCGCCCATGGCAAGGGTGGCAGTAGTAGAAGCCGTTGGAGAGAGCCCAAGGGGGCAGGCCTCCTTTGAGACGCCCACGTCCAGCACGACATCGGCAAACCTTGCAAGCGAGGAGCCTGTCCTGCCGGTCATGGCTATCATCTTTATACCAAGGCGTTTTATAATGGGGATGATCCTTAAGAGTTCCTCTGTCTCACCGGAGTTGGACACTGCTATTAGGATATCGTTCTTCATGAGCACACCAAGGTCTCCGTGCACTCCCTCGGCAGGGTGAAGAAAGAAGGCCGATGTGCCTGTGGAGGCCAGGGTAGAGGCTATCTTCTGGCAGATTATTCCGCTCTTGCCCATTCCGCAGACAACGACCTTGCCCTTTGTATCAAGGATCATCTCCACGGCCCTGTTAAAAGACTCATCGAGGCGGGCCCCAAGGGCCCTTACTGCCTCGGACTCTATTTCAAGTACCCGCCGCGCGGCATCGAGCACATCGTCTTGAGTCTTCTCAACTCTTGCCTCTTTTTCTTTTATCATCTCGCTCTTCATCGGGGTTCTTCCCCAGGCCACCAGGGCCGGCGGAATATTGGTTTTCTTTGCCCCCCCTTCTTTTTTAAAAGAAAGGGGGGGCTTTTAATATGCAGGCAGAGCCCCCTTCTTTCTCCTTTGTAACGGTCTTTTCCCGTGGGCAGTGCCTATCCTGCGAATCTCTCTCATGGTGGGCGCAGAGCCCTACCTTCTTTTCCTTCTCTCCGTCCTATCTATCCTTCTTTTCTCTCGGCCAGTTCCCGTACCGTCCTGTCTATGGCCATGATTTCCGTGAGGACTTCTTTAACGTCTGCGAGGGCCAGTGAGTTGGGCCCGTCGCAGAGGGCGTTGTCCGGGTCTGGGTGGACCTCCATGAAAAACCCGTCCACACCGCAGGCCGCGGCGGCCCTGGCAAGGTATCTTGCCATTTTCCTGTCCCCCCCCGAGGCCCCGCCGAGCCCGCCCGGGGTCTGCACGCTGTGCGTTGCGTCGAATACCACAGGGCACCCCATGGACTTGAGGAGCGGAAAGGCGCGAAAGTCCACGACGAGGTTGTTGTACCCGAAACTCACCCCCCGCTCGGTTATCATCACCCTGTCGGCGCCTGCGCCCAGGGCCTTGTCCAGAGAGTGGCGCATGTCTCCTGGGGCCATGAACTGGCCCTTCTTTATGTTTACCGGAAGGCCCGTGAGTGCGGCCTCTACTATGAGCGTAGTCTGGCGCGAGAGAAATGCCGGTATCTGCAGGATATCCACCACCTCGGCCACTGGGCCCACTTCGGTGCGGCAGTGTACGTCAGTTACAATGGGCACCTCTGGAAAGGCCTTTGCTACGGCAGAGAGGACCTTGAGGCCTTCCTTGAGGCCAGGGCCGCGGTACGACTCGAGGGAAGTCCTGTTTGCCTTGTCATAGGAAGACTTGAAGACAAAGGGCACACCGAGGTCGCCTGTAATCTTCAGCAGGCCTTCCAGGGTCTGGAGCGTCGTCTCCTCGGACTCGATGACGCAGGGGCCGAGCATGAAGAAGAGGGAACCCCGCTTGCCAGAAGGCGGAAAGATACTCTCAAGGGTCTTCTCTTTTGTCATGATGGGCCCCCCTCATGTAGAGGTAGCCGCGCCTCTGGCGCGTTTTCTCGTAGAAAGCATTCTGCCGGCCTTCTTTCGGGTTGAGGCGCCCTTTCTGGCCCTTTTCCCTTTTTTGGCCTTTTCCCCGGCGCGCTTCAGGGAGAGAACGGTCTTTATGAAACCTCTAAAGAGCGGATGGGGCTTGAGAGGCCTGCACTTGAACTCCGGGTGGAACTGGCAGGCCACGAACCAGGGGTGTCCCTTGAGTTCCATTATCTCCACGAGGTGGCCGTCTGGAGAGAGGCCGCTGAACTCCACGCCCTCGGCCTCGAGGACCTCGCGGTAGGCGTTGTTGAACTCGTAGCGGTGGCGGTGCCTCTCGGAGATCTCTACCGAGCCATATACAGAGTAGGCCTTTGTGCCCTTCTTGAGGACGCATGGGTAGGCACCGAGCCTCATTGTGCCGCCCTTTGCGCAGATGCCCTTCTGGCCCGCCATAATGTGCACCACGGGGTCGGGCGTGTCCTCGTCAAACTCCGCGGAGTTGGCCTTCTTGAGCCCGGCAAGGTCCCTGGCCAGTTCTATGACCGCCACCTGCATGCCAAGGCAGATGCCGAAAAAGGGCATGCCCTTTTCGCGGGCATACCGTATGGCCGAGATCATGCCCTCTATGCCGCGCGTGCCAAAGCCGCCTGGCACAAGGAGGCCGTCAACATCGCGCAGAAAAGCGGCAGGACCTTTCTTCTCCACGTCCTCGGCGTCTATGTACTGGAGGTTCACGCGGCAGTTGCTCGCTATGCCCCCGTGTATGAGGGCCTGGTGAAGGCTCTTGTACGAGTCCTGAAGGTCCACGTATTTGCCCACGATGCCAATGGTCACCTCGGCGCGGGGTTTGTATATCTTCCTGACTATCTTCTCCCAGGCATCGAGCCGCGGAGCCCGCGTCCAGATATTGAGGTCCTTGAGTATGAGCGCATCGAGGCCCTCGCGGTGAAAGACGAGAGGAACCTCGTATATGCACCCCACGTCCTCGGCGGATATGACGGCGTTCTTCTCCACGTTGCAGAAGAGCGCTATCTTGTCCTTCATCTCGCTCGTAATGGGGCGGTCCGAGCGGCAGAGAAGTATGTCGGGCTGTATGCCTATCTCGCGGAGTTTGTTCACGCTGTGTTGAGTGGGCTTGGTCTTTATCTCCCCTGCAGTGGCTATATAAGGAAGGAGCGTGAGGTGAACATACAGAACATTCTCCTTTCCGAGGTCGAACTTGAGTTGCCTTATGGCCTCGAGAAAGGGCAGGCTCTCTATATCGCCCACTGTGCCGCCTATCTCCACGATGGCAACGTCCACGCTGTCGGCAAGTACGAGTATCTTGGACTTTATCTCGTCCGTCACATGGGGGATGACCTGAACGGTCTTGCCGAGGTAGTCGCCCCTGCGCTCTTTTGTGATGATGGAGTCATAGACCTGGCCTGTGGTGAAGTTGTTCTTCTTCGTAAGGCGCGCATTGGTGAAACGCTCGTAATGACCGAGGTCGAGGTCTGTCTCGGCACCGTCATCAGTGACGAAGACCTCGCCGTGTTGAAAGGGGCTCATGGTGCCTGGGTCCACGTTTATGTAAGGGTCGAGTTTCTGAATGGTGATTGTAAGGCCCCGTGCCTCGAGGAGCGCCCCTATGGAGGCGCTTGCGAGGCCTTTGCCGAGCGAAGAGACCACGCCGCCTGTGACGAATATGAACTTTGTCTTTATCTCCCTATCAATCGCGCTCATGGCCTCCGCTCCCACGTCTAAGGCAAGAAATAATAATAAAAAGACCTTACTTTCTCTTGGAAAAAAGAAAGTAAGACAAAGAAAACCAGTGCCAGCGGCCCTGCGGGCCCTGGAAAAACCCCATCAGGCCCCCTCCCGCCCTGCAAATATCGCCCTTACGCGTTCGAGGTCTTCGGGCGTGTCCACGGAAACGGGGTTATAGTCTGTCTCCACTACCTTTATAATATGGCCGTGCTCAAGCGCCCGGAGTTGCTCAAGGGACTCGGCCTCCTCGAGCGGGCTGTGGGGCAGGGCCGTAAAATCCATTAAAAACCCGCGCCTGTATACGTAGAGGCCAATGTGCTTAAAGGGCGGCGTCTTTCTCTCGCCGAATGGCACGGACGCGTAGGGTATGGGGCTGCGCGAAAAATAAAGGGCCCTCCCCCGGGAGTCTGTCACCACCTTTACGGCGTGCGGGTCGAGAAACTCGGCCTCGTCCCTAATGGCCGTCTTGAGCGTGCATACATCCACTGAGTCGTCATCGAGGAGCGGCCTTATGGCGCTGTCCACGGCCTCTGGCGAGATGAGGGGCTCGTCTCCCTGAATATTTACTATAATATCCGCCTTTGTCGCCAGGGCCGCGGCCTCGGCCACGCGGTCCGCGCCAGAGCGGTGAGAGGCAGAAGTCATCACTGCCCTGCCCCCAAAGGCCTCTACCGCCCGGTAGATCCTCTCGTCATCCGTGGCGACGGTGATGCTGTCCACAAGAGCACACTCGCGCGCCCTCTCGTATACCCGTTCCACCAGGGTTTTGCCCTGAATCTCGGCAAGGGGTTTACCCGGAAGACGCGTCGAGGCGTACCTTGCCGGGATAATAGCCGCCACTTTCATGATGGTTCAATATATCCCAAAGCCCGCTTTTCTGTCAACACATAGAGGGGCGGATATATATAATAATGAAGGAAGAGGAAGAATACTTGCCTGATGGCCGCCAGCGGGCCAGGGAAAGGGCAATCTTTTCTTTGAAAGAGCGCGGGATTTCAGTATAATCAGGGTAAGCCGAACGATCCTTACCAAACAAAAACGCCGGAGTGGTGAAACTGGTAGACGCGCGGGACTCAAAATCCCGTGGG
>CAYOVP010000063.1:0-10785 GCA_964407495.1 uncultured Thermodesulfobacteriota bacterium | reverse complement strand
TCTGTGGGCGTTTGAAAGTCTGTATTTAAAGGGATTTTCCTTTGTCTTTTCATGATATACTTTTCGAAGACAACGCGGGCCGCACTGCGGCTCCCTTTTTTTAGGTAATGATGGTGTATCGTAGAACCAGACAAATTTCATATACAAATGTATTACTTGTAATAATACTTCTGGCCGCGGCCTCTGCAGTCTTTCTCAACACCCTCTACAATGGTTTTGTCTATGACGACGAATTCCTCATACTCAAGAACAAATGGATCCGTGACATAGCCTTTATCCCCCAGATATTTTCCTCCCACCTCTGGGGCTTCAAACTCGGCTCGGACTCGAACTACTACAGGCCCCTTGTCCATCTTGTCCTCATGGCCGAGTACCACCTCTTCGGCCTGAAGGCCTGGGCCTATCATCTCACCAATATCCTTGTCTACCTCTCCAATACGGTCCTCGTCTACCTCATTGCCCTTCAATTACTTGGTAAGGGGGTATCAGAACCGCAGGGCATGGAGGCAGGGGCATGGGGAGTGGCCAGACTCGGCCGTGAACGCCTCATAGCCTTCGGCGCGGCGCTCCTCTTCGCCGTTCACCCCGTTCACGTAGACGTCGTCGCCCCTGCCTCGGGAGTGGTAGAGTTGGTCATGAGTTTTCTTTATCTCGCGGCCCTTCATCTCTACATGCGGGCCTCGTCGAGTAAGGATGGCGCACGAAGGACCGTCTTGCTCGGTATCTCCGTTTTTCTCTCAGCCCTGAGCCTCTTCTTGAAGGAAACAGCGGTCACGTTGATAGGCGTTATCATTGTCTATGATCTCACCGCAGGTGGCGCCTTGAGGTTAAACCCCAGGTCCTGGCTCCGCCCCTGCCTCCGATACCTGCCCTATCTTCTCGTGGTGGTTTTCTATATCCTCGTCAGGATGCACTTTCTCGGAGGCTTCGTGCCTCACAAGCAGAGTTCCTTTCTCACAGTAACACAGTACCTCATGAACATACCGCCCCTTCTGGCCGAGTATATCCGTATCTACTTCTACCCCGTGCGCCTCAATATCTTTTACTCATTTCACCCCGTACTCTCGATCAAGGACTACAGTCTTCTGCGCCTAATGCCCCTTATCCTCTTCGTCCCTGTCTTCATATTTCTCCTCGTGAGATACGAGAGGAGGGCCCTCTTCTGCGTCTTCTTCGCCCTTGCCGCCCTCTCGCCTGCGCTCTACTTCCCGGGCGTGGGTGTCAGGGGGGCCGTCTTTGCCGAGAGGTACCTCTACATACCATCTGCTTGTATCTCCATACTTGTCTCATCCTTCCTTTACCATCTCTTGACGAGAGGGAGGAGGCCGCTCCTCTCGAGACAGGGAAGATCTGTCTTTGTACTGATAATCGTCTTGACAGCCGGGGCCTTCTCAACAAAGACCATACTCAGAAATAGGGTCTGGGAGAACAACTACACCCTCTGGAAGGATACTGCCGGCAAGACAAGGGACAGCAAGGTGGTCTATATAAATCTCGGCTCAGCCGCTGGCCTCATGGGGCATCACGAAGAGGCCATAGAGGCCTATAAGAGGGCCTATGAACTTGCGCCCGATTCGCCCGAGATATTCAATAACCTTGGTGTAGAGTTCCTCGAGACAGGACAACTCGACAAGGCCCTCTCAGCCTTTATGAGGGCCGCGGCCCTTACGAGCAACCCTGGCACCCAGGCCATCATAAGAAACAACCTCGGCGATGTCTTCATGAGAAAGGGCATGCTCGACGAGGCCATAGTGCAGTATGCCGAGGCCCTTGGGCTCATGCCCGATAGCCGGCGTATTGCCTTCAAACTCGAGCGCGCAAGGAGGATGAGGCAGGCGCAGCAGAGATAGCGCCCCTCTTCATCTTCCACACCTCCCCTTACAATCCCTTTCTCTTCTTCCCTTTAATAATCTCTTCTAAAATCTTTAGCCTTATGGTGAGAAGCGGCAGGTCCCTCTCCACAATCTCCACGATGACAATCTTTGATCTTCGCAATTCCACGGGGTCAGCGCCCCTTGCCTCTGGAAAGAAGTGACTCCATCTCGCGTATATCCCGCTGAAAGCCCCCCCAAGGAACTTTAGCGGGGCCGTCATGAAGGAGTCCCTGTAAATGATGGCCTTTGGAAAGAGCGGCCTCTTTGACCTTGGCTCTGCCTTTGTCCTCAACAACACCCATTCGCCGGGAAAGAAGGGGAGGGGTTTAATGCCGGTGGTAGTCACATCTTCGCTGAATTCTATTTTCTTGGCAAAGGGGGCGCGCTCGTGGAGGGCAACAGAGAGCATGGGGGAGTCCTCGCAGAGCATCTCTCTTTCCTCAAACATTACCTTCGGCAGACCTGGGTTTTCGCCCTCTCCGGAGAGTTTTTCAAGGATTAGTCCTGCCGCGAGAGCCGCTCCCCGGTCGTTCCAGTGCGTGCCTCCCCGGTAGTACAGGAGGCCGTCCTTCTTTGCCTCGATGAGGGCCCTGTCGAGACGTACAAAGCCCTTTACCGGGAACCTCTTCATTGCAAGAAGGAATAGGTCGTAGAAACTCTTCCCACAGATGTTCTCTTCGGGCACCCCTCCCACATACTCCGGGTATATGGTTGCCTTGTCCGGGGCAACGACAAAGACGAGGCGTTTGCCCGCCTCGTGAAGAAAATTCTCAAGTCTCTGAAGCCGCCTGGCAAGGGTATAGGCCTGGCGCGTCCTGGGGCAGTCGTTCTTCTCGTAACTCCTGAGAGCGGGCCTGTAGTAGAGCCAGTTATCCTTTCCGATATGCACCTCGTGCGTGGGAGATGAGCCGAAGATACGCAAGTCAATCCAGGCCTTTGCCCTTATGAGTCTGCCCCTTAGGGGGTTCCTGTCCCCCATGTAATCCTCGAGGCCGCGGTAGAACCTGTTTTCAAGTAGTGACGAAGCCGTGAGAGGAGGAAGCGGGGCGATAAAGGGCCTCTCCCTGAAGAAGTCCCCATCATTGAAGAGGAGCCCTGCTGCAGGGGCCAGAGATACGATGAGGAAAAAAAAGACTATGAGGTTCTTTCTCATGGAGGCAAGGGGGCTCTTGGTGCTCCTTGTTTGGGCCTGTCTGCTTCCCGTATCTAACCGGGTCGTAACAATATAGCACGAGGCAAGGCCTGAATTCCAGCAAGGAGAGAAGGGGGCTTTCTGAAAGTTTTTTTACAATATCCCTCTCTTCTAATAATTCTTTAATATACAACCCTGTAGAATGGCACTGTAATCAGGAAAAAAGATAAAGGCCGTATCATCTCTGAAGCCGCAGGCATGATAACGACAAAAGCGTGGATCCTATTATTCCCGATGATTTTTTTTCTTCCGCACCTTGCTTCTTCACCTTGGAAGAAGACCCGCCACCCCCTCCTTCCATGATATCCGCAACACCGGGGAGGCCCTTTCACCCGTGAAAAGGCCTCCCTCCCTCATTTCTCTTGACACCCGTCCCGTTTATGATAATATTTTATAACACCTTTATACCGTTGAGGTTTTGAAGGTTGCCCCGGAGTCCCTTTTCGGGCGTTTTTTTTATTGTCTCAACTTTGTTCGGGCCCTTTGCCCCGGACGTTCTTCAGGCGCGTAGCTCAGTGGGAGAGCGCTACCTTGACACGGTAGAGGTCGGCGGTTCGAAACCGCCCGTGCCTACCAGTTTTAAGAGACGTCGCCGCCTGTTCCCGAGCACCGGGCCATGTAGAGAATCTTGGGGCCTCAGTGCCAGGGTAGCGGGCGATGGCGTCTCTTGTGAATTTCAACACACTGGATGGATACATGACTATCATAAGGCTTGATAACGGAGTGGACCTTGAGTGCGGGTCAGAAGACCTCTTTCTCGACACGCTCAAGGCCTATGGCGGAGGCCTCCATAAAAAATGCGTGGCCCTCAAGACCGCAGGCGGCAGACTGGTAGACCTGCGTTCCAGCCCCGCCAATGTGGAAGACGGCGTCCTCGAGCCCCTTCTCCTCGAGAGCCCCGAGGGTCTCGATATACTCCGCCACTCCACGGCCCATGTCATGGCCCAGGCCGTAAAAGAACTCTACCCCGAGGTAAAACTCGCCATAGGCCCCACCATAGAGAGCGGCTTCTACTACGACTTCGACTCTCCCGATACCTTTACGCCCCATGACCTCGAACGCATAGAAAAACGCATGACCGAGATAATAAGGGAGAACATCCCCTTTTGCGTGAAGGCCCTTCCCAGGGAAGAGGCGATGGAGTTCTTTCGTGAGAGGGACGAAGACTACAAGGTGGAGATCCTGGAAGAAATAGACGCCGAGACCGTCACCTTATACACCCAGGGCGGCTTTACCGACCTCTGTCGCGGCCCTCACATACCCTCTACAGGGTATATAAAGGCCTTTAAACTCACAGGAATAGCCGGCGCGTACTGGCGGGGCGACGAGCACAACAAGATGCTCCAGCGCATATATGGCACTGCCTTCGCCTCCCGCGATGCCCTCAAGAAGTACCTGAAACTCCTCGAGGAGGCCAGGAAGCGCGACCACCGTCGTCTCGGTAAGGACCTCGACCTCTACTCCATAAGCCAGGACGTGGGCCCTGGCCTCGTGCTCTGGCACCCAAAGGGCGCGGCAGTGCGCGGCATCATAGAAGACTTCTGGAGAGGCGAGCACAGAAAGCACGGCTATGATATCATATACTCGCCTCACGTGGCTTCCATAGAACTCTGGAAGACCTCCGGGCACTGGGACTTTTACCGCGAGAACCTCTTCTCTCCCATGGACGTGGAAGGGCAGGACTACATCGTAAAACCCATGAACTGCCCCTTCCATATACAGGTTTACAAGAGCCGTCTCCGTAGTTACCGCGACCTCCCCATACGCTATGCCGAACTCGGCACCGTATACCGCTACGAGCGCTCTGGCGTGCTCCACGGCCTTCTCCGCGTCCGCGGCTTCACTCAGGACGACGCCCATATATTCATGACACCCCAGCAGATGGAAGAGGAAATAAAGGGCGTACTCAAGTTTACCCTTTACATACTCAGGTCTTTCGGGTTTAATGATTTCGACATATACCTCAGCACAAGGCCCGAAAAATACGTCGGCGACCTCGCTGACTGGGCCTCTGCCGAGGACGCACTCGCCGGCGCCATGAGGGCCCTGGGGCTGGAGTACACCATTGACCCCGGCGAAGGGGTCTTTTACGGGCCAAAGATAGACATTAAGATAAAAGACGTCCTTGGCCGGAGTTGGCAGTGTTCCACCCTCCAGGTGGACTTCAACCTGCCGGAGCGCTTCGACGTCACATACAGGGACAGTTCCGGCGAGGAGACCCGCCCCATTATGCTCCACCGCGCGCTCATGGGCTCGCTAGAACGGTTCATGGGGTGCCTTGTAGAGCACTATGGCGGCGCCTTCCCGGTCTGGCTCGCTCCCATGCAGGTACGTATTCTCACTGTCACCGAGCGCAACGCGGACTATGGAGCACGTGTCCTTGCCGCCCTCAAGGACGCAGGCATCCGCGCCGAACTCGACGACAGGGCCGAGAAACTTGGCTTCAAGATACGCGAAGGCGAGGTAGAGAAGATACCCTACCTCCTTGTCTTGGGAGACAGGGAAGAAAAAGAAGAAAAGATAACACCCCGGGCCAAGGGACGGGGCGTACTCGGTGCCATGGGCATCGAGGACTTCGTGCAACTGATAAACGAAGAAAATAAACCGCAAGGGGGTGAGCCTCTATAGCAAGGGACAGGACACGCACCAACAGCCAGATAAAGGTGCCACAAGTCAGGGTAGTGGACTCGGAGGGCAACCAACTCGGTATAATGCCCACCAACGAGGCCCTTAATATCGCCTCCGAGGCTGGACTCGACCTTGTGGAGGTGGCGCCCCAGGCAAAACCGCCCGTCTGCCGCATCATGGACTACGGCAAGTACAAGTACCAGATGAGCAAACGGGCAAGGGAAGCACGGAAGAAACAGTCTGTTATCAACATAAAAGAAATAAAACTCCGGCCAAAGACCGATGAGCACGATTTCCTCTTCAAGGAACGAAATGCCAGGAAGTTCCTCGAATCCGGCGACAGGGTGAGGTTCTTTGTCTTCTTCAGGGGCCGCGAGATCGTACACAAGGAAATCGGCGAGAAGATGCTCTCGCGTATCGCCCAGGACCTCAAGGACGTTGCCAATGTAGAGGCACTGCCCCGCATGGAGGGCCGGAAGATGACAATGCTCCTGGCCCCACAGCAGATAAAGGAGAAAAAGTCCTGATCCCCGGCTCTCGGGCCGGGTCAGGGCAGTCCAAGGCCCTGGACACGCTCCGGCCCACTTTGTATGAACATGAAAAATGGCCTTGTGGGTGCTACCCGCTGGCCTTAATAGAGGAGAAAAAAGACTCATGCCAAAACTCAAGACAAACAGAGGGGCCGCAAAGAGGTTCAAACTCACGGCCACCGGCAAGGTGAAACGCAAGAAATCAGGGCTCAGGCATATCCTCACCACAAAGCCCCAGTCTGCCAAGCGCAACCTGAGAAAGCCCGGCCTCGTTACAAAGGCCGACTCCAGGGCCGTGAAGAGGATGCTCGGTTGCGCCTGAGAAAGAAGATCACCTACGGACGCTGGCCACTTTTTCTCGCGGGCATGGAAAACAACCATCTTCCCTGACAGAGAGTCCGCCGCGCCTGAACAAGAGCAACGTTATAATAATAATCTTCAAGGAGCACTAAGATGCCAAGGGTAAAGAGAAGCGTAAATGCCAAGAAAAAGAGGAGAAAGGTCCTCAAGGCCGCCAAGGGGTACCGTGGCGGCAACGGCAATCTCTACCGCATAGCCACAGAGGCCGTAGAAAGAGGGCTCTCCTTCGCATATCGCGACAGGAGAAACAGAAAACGCGTCATGCGCAGGCTCTGGATAACGAGGATCAACGCCGCGGCGCGCCTGAACGGCATTACCTACTCGCGGCTCATGAACGGCCTTGCCGCGAGCGGCGTTGGGCTCGACAGGAAGGTCCTTGCAGACATTGCCGCCAGAGACCCCGAGGCCTTCTCGCGCATCGTGGAGACCGCGCGTACGGCACTTGCCTCCTGAGGCAGGGCACCTGTAGGAAGAGTCCCGACCACTGCGGGCCAATTGCCCCGCCAAACCATACAAATACAGATGAGCCGCTTCATGCCGAAGCGGCCTGTTTCTTGTGATGAAAGAGACAATTCAAGGCATAAGGTCCGAGGCACTCTCCGCCATAGAAGGCGTGGAGACGCCAGAAGACCTCGAGGCCCTGCGCGTGCGTTACCTTGGCCGGAAGGGCAAGGTATCACTCCTGCTGAAGGGCCTCGGCAGACTGGAGCCTGGCAAGAGACGGGAGGCGGGAAAGCAGATAAACGGCCTCAAGTCCCTGATCGAGGAGCGTCTCAAGCAACGCGGCGCAGAACTGCGCAGAACACTTGCAGACGAAAAACTCCACGCCGAGACCCTTGATGTCACGCTCCCCGGTCGCAGACCCCGGGCAGGCTCGCTCCACCCCATCACCACCATCATGAACGAGGTGGAAGACATCTTCACTGGCCTTGGTTTCTCAATCGCCGAGGGCCCTGAACTCGAACTCGATTATTACAACTTCGAGGCCCTGAATATCCCCCG
Organism: uncultured Thermodesulfobacteriota bacterium; assembly: GCA_964407495.1. Lineage (GTDB taxonomy): Bacteria > Desulfobacterota > GWC2-55-46 > GWC2-55-46 > JADFVP01 > JAJRZX01. The sequence continues at coordinate 3,199 of CAYOVP010000063.1, read as the reverse complement.
AGACCACCCTGCGCGAGATATGCAGGATACCTTCTACATCGCAAATGACATGCTCCTTCGTACACATACCTCGCCCGTACAGGTGAGGGTAATGGAGGCCCAGAACCCGCCGCTACGGGTCATAGCCCCAGGCACGGTCTACCGCCGTGACTCAGACGTAACGCATACACCCATGTTCCACCAGGTAGAAGGCTTCATGGTGGGGGACGGCATCTCCTTCAGCAACCTGAAGGCAGTTCTCACATATTTTCTCCAAACCCTCTTTGGTAAAGACGTTTCCGTACGCTTCCGCCCCAGTTTCTTTCCCTTTACCGAGCCCAGCGCAGAGGTTGATATCCAGTGCGTCATCTGCGGAGGTTCGGGCGCAGACTGCAGGGTCTGCAAGGGAACAGGGTGGCTCGAGATACTCGGTTCGGGGATGATACACCCCCGCGTATTCAGGGCCGTGGGCTATGACCCGGACAAGGTCTCGGGCTTTGCCTTTGGCCTCGGTATAGAGAGAATAGCCATGCTGAAGTTCGGAATCGACGACATCAGGCTCTTCTTTGATAATGATCTCCGTTTCATAAACCAGTTCTGATCCCTGGACTGCGGCCACGTCATCGGCCTCGTGCAGGCCCGCACGCCCAGGAACACGACAAGGACCATATCCCATGCTCTATAGTTACAACTGGCTGAGTGAGTACCTCTCCGAGATACCGCCCCCTGAGGACCTTGCCCATCAACTGACAATGGCTGGCGTAGAGGTGGAGTCCCTGCGCCGTCTCGGCGCCGGGATAAAGGGCGTTGTTACGGCAAAGATACTCACGCGGGAACCACACCCCAATGCAGACCGCCTGAGCCTCTGCACCGTCACCACAGGCGGCGAAGAGCACCAGATAGTCTGCGGAGCCACGAACATGAAGCCTGGCGACGCCGTGGCCCTGGCCCTGCCTGGCGCAGTGCTCCCCGGTGGGTTCAAGATAAAGAAATCAAAGATACGGGGCGTGGTCTCAGGGGGCATGATGTGCTCAGGAGCAGAACTCGGCATGGAGGAGGAATCTGAGGGCATACTCATACTCCCGCCCGAGACCCCCCTTGGCATGGACATAAGGGAGGTCCTCGGCCTCGATGATGTAATCTTCGAGATATCCATCACGCCAAACCGTGGCGATGTCCTCAGCATAAAGGGCCTTGCCCGCGAGATAGCGGCCATTACAGGCGCAGACCTCGTCCTCGAGGAAGAAGACGAGGCCGAAGAGACCCCCCCGGCCAGTAACGTCATAGACATAGATGTGGAAGATGCCGAGGCCTGCCCGCGGTATACTGCCATGGTAATCGAGGGCGTAAAGGTGGGCCCCTCGCCCGACTTCATAGCCTCGCGCCTCGTTGCGCACGGAATGAGGCCTGTTAACAATATCGTCGATATCACCAATTATATCCTCCTCGAACTCGGCCAGCCCATGCACGCCTTCGATCTCTCCAAGATAAGAGGTCGGGTCATACGCGTCCGTACCGACAGAAAGAACGAGACCATCACTACAATAGACAAGACCGAGATAGAGTTTGAGGGCAACACCGCTCTTGTTATAGCCGATGCCCAGGGGCCCGTGGCAGTTGGCGGCATAATGGGCGGCCAGGAGACAGCCGTCTCAGAGACCACTACACGGGTCCTCCTCGAGTCTGCCTTCTTCGACCCCCTTGTCATAAGACGCGCCTCAAAGGCCCTCGGCCTCTCGTCAGACTCTTCATACAGGTTCGAGAGGGGCGTTGACATAGACTGCGTAAGGGTGGCCCTCGTAAAAGCCGCGGCCATGATACTCGATGTGGCCGGCGGACGGGCTACCGGTGGGGTCATAGACATATACCCTGTGAAATTCACCCCTCCTGATATCGAGTTCAACGTGAAGAAGGCCTCGGCCTCTCTTGGCATGGACCTCGACAAAGATACAATAATCAAGAAGTTCACTCGCCTCGGAATCGATCTGCGTTCATCTGAAAAGAACGAAGATGTCCTCCTCTGTTCCCCTCCATCGTACCGGACGGACATAACCGCAAGAGTAGACCTTCTTGAAGAAGCCGCAAGGCTCCTTGGCTACGACCTCATCCCCACTGCCATGCCCCTCGTAACCCTCGGTGCCGCCGCCGTACCGCCCGAGGTAAGGCTTAAGAACAGGATCAAACACCAACTCACCTCCCTCGGACTCACTGAAGTGGTCAACTACAGTTTCGTCTCCGAGGACGTCTTCTCCCTCTTTGGCGGCAGTAGCGCAGGAGTGGCCATCCTCAACCCCCTCAGCGAAGACCATGGAGTCCTTCGCGGTTCACTCATGCCCGGCCTCCTGAAGACACTTGAGACAAACCTTGCCCGCGGCGCCTCCTCTGTCCATGTCTTCGAACTCGGCCCTGTCTTTCACGCCGGCTTGAAGGGCCCTGTCGAGAACTGGAAGGTCGCAGGTCTCATATACGGAGAGAGAAGCAGGCCCACTTGGAACAGCAACCCAGAACCAGTTGATTTCTTTGATATCAAGGGAATAATCGAGGCCCTCCTTGACGAACTCCGGGTTACAGGAAAGAGTATTTTTGCCCCCTACGACGGCCCTGACAGCGCCTTCTTCCACCCCGGACGCTCGGCCCTCCTGAGACTCGGCACAGATGATAGTCTCGCCGTCCTTGGCGAACTCCATCCCAGCCTCACCGAATCTCTCAGTACCAACCACAGGGCCTATCTCTTCGAGATGGACCTGAAGACCCTCTCTGCATCCATCTCTTCCGAGCCCTCCTTTACCCCATTGCCAAGATACCCGGCCTCCACGCGGGACCTCGCCATTGTGGTCGATAAAGCCATACCATGCGATAAGATTGTCTCCGTAATAAATGAAATTAATACAAAACTTATTGAAAGTGTTGACCTCTTTGATGTATACTATGGAAAAGAACTACCAAGCGGCACCAGGAGTCTTGCCTTCAGGATCAGGTACAGGAGCCCTGTAAAGACACTTACACACCAAGAGGTGGAGAAGGCTCACTCCCGCCTTGTCAGTGCATTGACCCGTCGTTTCAATGCCACTGTTCGAGGCGAGTAGCTCGAGGCGAAGCGGGAGAGGAGAGAGGGGAGATATGGAAACAGGGGAGGGGTAGACAGAAAGGGGAAGAGTTGGTAGTCTTAGATACAAAGACGCAGGGGGCAAAGGGCGCAAAGGGGGCAGGGGAGCAGAGG
>CAYOVP010000062.1:0-10795 GCA_964407495.1 uncultured Thermodesulfobacteriota bacterium | reverse complement strand
CTTAACAAAATACTTTCTACATATCTTCGAGTTTTCAAATCTGCAAAATGTGCCATTTTATGATGATGGGCACAAACTACAGAAAGATTCCATATGCCATCAACACCACCGGCATACAAGGGGATTATATGATGGACTTCAATATATGGAGTTCCATCCTCCTTGACAAATGAATTTCGGCATCTTGGAAAGAGACAGTCCAAGCCCAATCTTTTTTTGGCTTCTCTGACCCAGCCACGATTACGGGCATATGCCTCAATAAAGTACTCTTGCTTTTCTGGAGTTTTAATCTCCAAAGCAATCTCTGCAAGGTTCTTATTTTCCATTTCATTATGGAGAAGACTTACCCCCAGGAGAGTATATGCTCCTCTTGAGTCAAGAAAAGAGAGCATCTTGTCGTCTCTTAATTCCTGTAAAAGCCTCCTGACAGTAGCCCTGGGCGTCTTTCCACCAATGCCTATATTTTCAAAATCATCATAGACGCGATAAAGTTCCTTGAGAGTGAAAGTTCTGCTCCCTTTCTTATCACAAAACTTCCTGAGCAGGAGTAACAATCTTTGTTTTTGTTTCATCGTTGTGTTACCAATCATGAAGAAAGAGATGACAGATTGACAACATCATCCTACTGTGCCAGAAAAACGGTTTTCTTTACCCAGCTTTCTTTTTTCCAAAAGAAAGCGGGATCTTTCAATAAGCGTACCCAGACCGCTTCTTTCTCTTTTGTCTTTTTCTTCTGGTGGACAAAGTCCACCCCACAAGGCTGAAACTCGACCTGGGATAACCTTTGCAGCCCCCCAACTCCTGTCGTGGGAGATTCACCCTTGTAAATTTTCCTTATTTGTCGGGTTTCGCTTCGCTCTACCCGACCTTCAAGCACTGGCGTCCCAGCGGCCCGCAGGGCCGCTGGCATTGGTTTTATTTGCTCCACTTTCTTTTTTCAAAAAGAAAGTGGAAGAGTCTTCCTGTCTTTTTACGGGCAAAGCCCGCCCGACACACCCTTCTTTTCTTTCTTTTGGCAGGGCCCGCCCGGCCCATTTTCTCTTTCTTTCTTTTTTCCTTCTTACAGTTCTTTTGTAAGAGCGATCGCCTCTTCGAGGTTCACGTCTCCGGTATAGAGCGCCTTACCGACGATTATGCCCTCGATGTTCCTACCCTTGAAGGCCCGTATATCCTCGATGGACGAGACCCCTCCAGAGGCGACAACGGGTATGTTCACTGCGTCGGCGAGTTCGCATGTAGCCTTGACGTTTGGTCCCCTGAGGGCGCCGTCTCTTGAGATGTCCGTATATATTATGGCGGCAACTCCTGCGTCTTCGAGTTCACGGGCAAAGTCAACTGCGCGCGTCCCGGTCACGTCCACCCAGCCCTTGAGGGCCACGAGCCCGTTCTTGGCGTCTATACCCACGGCAACACGCCCCGGGTGAGCGGCGGCAAGGGAGCGGAGGAAGTCCGGGTCTTTGTAGGCGGCTGTGCCGAGGATTATACGGCGTACGCCGGGAATGGCAAGATAGGCCTCTGCGGTCTCTTCGTTGCGTATTCCCCCGCCTATTTCGACTTCTGCGCCTGTTACCTCGATGATGCGGCGGATGAGGGCTATGTGCACGGAGCGTCCCTCGAGCGCCCCGTCGAGGTCTACGAGGTGAATGAGTTCAGCGCCTGCGCGGGCCCAGAGGAGTGCGGCGTCCACGGGGTCGTCGAAGTACTCTGTAACGGCGTCAAATCGGCCCTCGAGCAGGCGCACGCATTTTCCGTCCTTTATGTCCACCGCAGGTATTACTATCATTTCAGTCCCTTGCCCATCTATTTAATATTGATAAAATTTTCTATTATCTTCAACCCCAGGCGCTGGCTCTTTTCGGGGTGGAACTGCGTTGCCATGATGTTGTCCCTTTCTATGGCCGAGGTAAATCTTATGCCATACTCTGTTGTGGAGAGATTTACCTCCTCTGGCGCTGTGGGGCGGGCGTAGTAGGAGTGTACGAAGTAGAAGTATGAGCCATCGGGGATGTCCTTGAGGAGGAGCGATTCCTTCTCCATCTTTATGTCGTTCCAGCCCATATGCGGTATCTTGAGGGTCGTGCCCGAGGGGCCGGGCATGTGCTCGTCAAAGCGAACCACCTGTCCCTTCAGGACGCCGAGGCCCTTGTGGAGGCCGAACTCGAGGCCCTCCTCGAAGAGGAGTTGAAGTCCGAGGCAGATGCCGAGAAAGGGCTTGCCAGAGGATATGGACCGGAGCACTGGCTCTATGAGGCCGAAGCGTTCGAGGTTGGCCATGCAGTCGCGAAAGGCGCCCACGCCAGGGAGCACGACGTGGCTCGCATCGCGGATGACGAGGGGGTCGCGCGTCACAGAGACCTCGGCCCCAAGGCGCCTGAAGGCGTTTGCAACGCTCCGGATGTTTCCCATGTCATAGTCGATGATTGCTATCACGTCTCAGAGCCTTCCCTTTGTGGAGAGCGCGCCGGTAATCCTCTCGTCTCTCTCTACGGCGCCCTTTATGGCACGGCCAAGGGCCTTGAAGATGCTCTCTATGGAGTGGTGGATGTCTCTGCCATAGTGGAGAGTAACGTGTAGGTCCGCGCCCGAGGCGTTGGCAAGGGCCGTCAGAAACTCGCGGAGGAGTCCCATGTCAAAGGCCTCTTTAATGGAGCCGTCTTCTGCGCGCGATATGACCGCACCTGTGACGCTCATGGCCTCTTCTGGGGTATTGAACCTGAAGTAGGGCCTGCCGCAGAGGTCTATTACCACGGTGGAGAGCGAATCCATCATGGGTACGCTCGCATGGGCGCAGCGCGTGATGCCGGCCTTGTCGCCAAGGGCCTTCTTGATGGCCTCGCCAAGTACGATGCCCGTATCCTCAACAGTGTGATGCAGGTCCACGTCCACGTCGCCCGCGGCCTTGATGCTGAGGTCAAGGAGGCCGTGGCGTGACATGTTGGTGAGCATATGGGTAAAAAAGGGAATGGGAGTGGTGATATCCGCCTTTCCCGTGCCGTCTATGTTTAGGCTTAGCGCGATATCTGTCTCCGTGGTCTTTCTCTCAATGCTGGCCGTGCGTTCCATTGTAGTCTCCGGGCTTTATGCTTTTTTTTGGACCGCAGTCGCGGGTCAGAGCCTCTTCTTTACGCTCGTGGCGTGGGCCGTAAGACCTTCGATGGTGGCAAAGCGCTGTATGCCGCGGCCAAGGGCCTTAAGGCCTCGTGGTGAAAACCCTATTACACTTGTCCTCTTCTGAAAATCATATATCCCTAAGGGTGAGGAGAAACGTGCCGTGCCCCCTGTGGGGAGGGTGTGGTTTGGGCCGGCCATGTAGTCTCCAGTGGACTCGGGGGTAAGGGAGCCGAGAAAGACTGCCCCGGCGTTGCGCACGCCTTCAAGGGCCTTCATGGGGTCACTGACAAAGAGTTCGAGGTGCTCTGGAGCAATTTTGTTTGATATTTCAAGGGCTTCCTCCATATTCCCAACAACCACGATGAGTCCGTAGGAAGAGACGGACTTCTCGGCCACCTTGCGCCGCAGTGCGGGTCTCAGTTTTGAGAGTTGTGCACGGACTTCTTTTTGTACGGCCAGGGCTTTCTTTCTCGATGTAGTAAGGAGAATGCTCGATGCGAGTTCATCGTGCTCGGCCTGGCTGAGGAGGTCGGCGGCAAGCCAGGCAGGGTCTCCGGTGCCGTCGTTTATTATGAGGATTTCGCTTGGACCGGCTATCATGTCTATGTCCACCGTGCCGTAGACGAGGCGTTTTGCCGTTGCCACATAGATATTACCAGGCCCTGTAATCTTGTCCACCCGTGGAACGCTCTCTGTGCCATATGCCGCTGCGCCTATGGCCTGGGCCCCGCCTATGGCGTACACGCTGTCAACGCCAACGACCTCGGCAGCGGCAAGGACATAGGGGTTGATGCCGTCCTTTCCCGGCGGGGTGGTCATTATGATTTCCCCTACCCCGGCCACGCGCGCGGGTATGGCGTTCATGAGCACGGTGGAGGGGTAACTGGCCTTTCCGCCGGGTACATAGAGCGCCACGCGGTCAAGGGGCGTTACCTTTGCGCCAAGGGTGTTGCCGAGGTCGTCCTCGTATATAAGTGGTTCGAGGCGCTGGCGCGCGTGGTAGTCTTCTATGCGGGCCGCGGCGCGCTTCATGATATCGACGTCTTTTGGATGGATGGCCCTCAGTGCCTCTTTACGGGCGCGCCTCGAAACAAGGCCGCCGCGTTTTATGGAGACACCGTCGAAGCGCAGGGTATACTCTTTTACGGCCCTGTCGCCACGGGCCCGCACGTCGTCGAGTATTGCCTTGACCACCGCCTCCACGGCGCTCGTGTCTTCGTTGCCCCTGCTGCAGATATTGTCAAGAACGTCCTTGAAACCAGTTTCTGATGAGTCTACGATACGCATTGAGAATAGTCCTTTTGTGGCGTTTTCCTTTTTTTCACCTCTACGGGCTGGTAGGCAGGGCCGTCAGCGCCTCAGCCTGCCGCGCCCTCATCGTCACGCGCCTCCATTGCCGCAGAGAGCCTCTCGATGAGCGCCTTTATCCTCGCTGGACGTGTCTTGAGACTTGCGCGGTTGCATATGAGTTTTGATGACACGGGCATTATGTCCTCCACCTCCACGAGGCCGTTCTTCCTGAGGGTCTCTCCTGTCTCCACAAGGTCGACAATTCTCTCGGAGAGGCCCAGTAGGGGCGCCAGTTCTATGGATCCATAGAGTTTTATTATCTCCACCTCTATGCCCTTGCCGAGGAAGTGCCTCATTGTGATATTGGGGTACTTTGTGGCCACCCTGATGCGCGTCCACCTCGATGGATCATCGGTCTCGGAGAGTTCGGCAGGCTCGGCAACGACCATCCTGCAGGCCCCGATGCCGAGGTCGAGGGGCTCGTAGAGGTCGCGGTCTTCTTCCATGAGGACATCACGGCCTGCGATGCCTATGTCCGCGGCCCCGTACTCAACGTATGTGGGCACATCCTGGCTCCTGATGACCATGAACCTCAGGCCTTCTGCAGGGTTCTCGGCTATGAGGCGGCGGTCGTTGCGCATGATGGCGCTGAAGTCCACGCCAGCGGCCTTGAAGAGGCCTATGGCTGATTTCATGATGCGCCCCTTTGGGAGCGCGATTGTAAGCATGTCTTTTCCGGCCTGTCTTGCGGCCCTACTCGTCCTTATCATGTACCCTCACAATGTCCGCCCCAAGAGCGGCGAGTTTTTTTTCGAGTCCAGCGTACCCCCGGTCGAGGTGGTATATCCTCGAGACCTCTGTACGGCCTGCGGCAACGAGGCCTGCGAGGACGAGAGAGGCGCTTGCGCGAAGATCCGTTGCCATGAGCGGCGCCCCGCTGAGCCCCGGGACCCCGCGGATTATGGCGCATCTGCCGTCCACAGAGATATCTGCGCCCATTCGCCGCAGTTCCCCTACATGCATGAACCTGTTCTCAAAGACTGTCTCGCGTATGACGCTGAGGCCGCTGGCTATGGTCATCATGGCCATTATCTGGGCCTGCATGTCTGTTGGAAAACCGGGGTATGGCATGGTCTTCACGTCAACGCTCTTTACAGGCCACTTTCCAAGGACTCGCACTCCGCCGCTCTCTGCCTCGATGGATGCGCCAGCCTCACGGAGTTTTACCACAAGGGCATCGAGATAGTCCAGCGGACAGTTTCTTATGAGGACATTTCCCCCTGTCATGGCCGAGGCCACCATGAATGTGCCGGCCTCGACCCTGTCGGGTATGACCTCGATTTTCGCGGAATGGAGATGATCGACTCCCTGGATGACGATGCGCTCCGTGCCCGCGCCAGTGACCTTTGCCCCCATCTTGTTGAGGGCTCCGGCAAGAAAGGCCACCTCGGGCTCGAGGGCCGCGTTCTCGATGACTGTCTCGCCGCGGGCCAGGACTGCAGCGAGCATGAGGTTTTCCGTGCCAGTGACAGACGGCAGATCAAGGTATATCCTCTCGCCGCGAAGCCCTCCCGGGGCCTTGGCCTTGATATATCCGTGCTCTATCTCCACACTTGCTCCCATTCGCCGGAGGCCCTCGATGTGGAGGTTCACCGGGCGTGCGCCGATGGCGCAGCCTCCGGGAAGAGAGACCCTTGCGCGGTGAAACCTTCCGAGGAGCGGGCCAAGGACGAGTATGGAGGCTCGCATGGTCTTTACCATCTCGTAGGGGGCGACAGGCTCCTTTACCGAGGCCGTACTCATGCGCAGGGAGCCTTCTTCTTCGTCAAAATCCACGTCTACGCCGGTGTGACGGAGAAGGCCGATAAAGGTGCGGATATCGCGAAGAGGTGGGACATTGGTAATGGTGAGGGGCTCGTCCACGAGGAGGCCGCCGGCCATGAGGGGAAGTGCGGCGTTCTTGGCCCCAGAGACAGGGACCTCTCCCACGATACGGTTGCCGCCGTTTATAACGAGTCTATCCATTCTTCAATATGCGGGCCGCGGCCCGCATTTCTTTCTTTTGTTTTGTTGGTGGGTAGCCTTTTATTTGTTGGGTTTCGCTCCGCTCTACCCAACCTACGAGTTCTTTCTTAAACTGGTTTTCTTTGTCTTACTTTCTTTTTTCTAAAAGAAAGTAAGGAAATCTTTTTCTTTTTGGCGGGCGAAGCCCGGCCCACGCAACTTTCTTCTTGTCTTCCGTTCTTTCTCAGGCCGTGGCCTTTTCGTCGCCCTTGAGGGCCAGTGTCTGGTAGTGTGTGTTGAGTGCGTCCATGAGTTCAGTGAGGTCGCCGTCCATGATTTCGGCGAGTTTATAGAGCGTAAGTCCTATTCTATGGTCTGTGACGCGGTTCTGCGGGAAGTTATAGGTTCGTATCTTCTCGCTTCTATCGCCGGTACCCACCTGCGATTTCCGCTCAAGGGCTATCTTCCTGTTGTGTTCCTCGGTCTTCTTGTCGAGGATTCTCGCAAGGAGTATCTTCATGGCCTTCTGGCGGTTCTTGTGCTGGCTCTTTTCGTCCTGGCAGACTACCACGGTGTTTGTGGGCAAGTGCGTTATACGGACGGCTGTCTCCACCTTGTTCACGTTCTGTCCGCCGTGGCCGCCGGCGCGGAAGGTATCCACGCGCAGTTCATCGGGTTTTATGTCCACCTCCACCTCCTCGGCCTCTGGCAGGACTGCCACTGTAACGGTGGAGGTATGGCGGCGGCCCTGCGCCTCTGTCTCCGGGACGCGTTGCACCCTGTGGACCCCGGACTCGTACTTGAGGCGCGAGTAGGCTCCACGGCCCTCTATGATGGCGATTATTTCCTTGAACCCGTTGTGGCCGGTGGGGCTCGACGAGAGGACTTCCACCCTCCAGCCCGCTCGTTCGGCGTACCGCGAGTACATCCTGAACATATCGGCTACGAAGATGGCGGATTCGTCTCCGCCGGCGCCTGCCCTTATCTCGAGTATGACGTTTTTCTCGTCATTTGGGTCCTTTGGTAGGAGCATGAGGCGTAGTGAGCGTATGATGGCCTCGCGTTTTTTCTCAAGGCCCGGAAGTTCCTCGCCCGCGAGTTCGCGCAGGTCCGCGTCCTTTCCGGCAAGTGCGCCATTGTATTCCTCTATCTCGGCATCCACCTCGCAGAGTTGCCTGTATGCCTCTACGAGGGGCGCGAGGTCCGAGTGTTCCTTGGCGTACTTCTGGTAGAGGTCGCGGTTGGATACGACGTCCGGCGAGGCAAGAAGGTCCGCGAGTTCGTCGTATCTCTTTGCTATGTCCTCGAGTCTTTCCTTGAAGATCATCTCTCACGCATTCCATGGACCGGGGCGCTGGGCGCAGCCTGGGCTCAGAAGAGGGGCACTGTCTCGTTCCTGCCCCGGCCCGGGGGTAAGAGACAATGAACCTTATTGTCCTTACAACCAGTAAAGGGGTAGCGGCCCGGACCAAGCGCCAGAGGGGGGCCCGCCATTGCACCTCTCTACGCAAGGCCCGCGAAGGGGCGGCCACGTGGCATGAAAGGCCCAGGGCCGTCATGGTCAGAGGGACCTGAATTTTTCCCTTATCTCGGCAGGTCTGCCGCAGGTCAACTCTCCCTCGCTACAGGGGCCGGTTACGCAGGCCGGGCCAGAGTTACGAAATATGAAAGGCGCCTCTTTCTTTGCGAGGGCCAGCATCTCTGTTGCCATCTCCCGTATCTCCCACTGGGCCCTCTCGCAACATCGGAGTCTGAAAAAATGGAGGAGTTCACGGGCGTTCATGGTGAGGATAATCCTCGTACAGGCGGCATTTGGAAGGAGGAAACGGGCGTCCTCGGCAGGGACACCTGCATCGAGGAGTTCTTTATATAGCCTGAAGAGGCCGTCTACGGCCTCTGTGTACTTGGCGCGTTTCGCATCATCACGGCCTATGGTACGGGGTACCACGTACTCAGGGGCGCTGAACTTAACATAACGCTGGCTCTGTTGCGAGTATGAGGCGAGGCGGTGGCGGACGAGTTGATGCGAGGTCACGCGCGAGATGCCGTCCACGCCAAAGGTGAAGGAGGCGTGTTCGAGTACGGAGAGGTGTCCCATCTTGAGGATCTTGCCGAGAAACCTCTCGATGGACATGCCCCGGACCTTTTCTTCCAGGTCCCCGATGGCGGAGTCAGAGTAGCAGAGCCGCGCCGCAAGGGCTACGGTATGCTCCGGATCGGGGGTGGAGGCAAGGAGGGTAACTTTCAAGAGGGGCCTCTCCCATGCTCAAGCGTTGTTTTTCCTGTATCTCTTCATGAACTTCTCTACCTTGCCCGCCGTGTCCACGAGTTTCTGAGTGCCGGTATAAAAGGGATGGCAGGAAGAACATATCTCGACGGAGATGTTCTTCTTGGTAGAGCGTGTCTTTATCTTGTTGCCGCAGACGCAGTGTATATCTGTCAAGTCGTAGGCAGGGTGTATGCCGTCTTTCATTCTCGTATCCTCCGATTTTTTTTAATATCCCTGGTTGTCAAGGCCCCTCCGCATTCCAGACCGGCATGAGGAGGCCCTCCTGTCTTGCACCGCAGCCCGTCTTAGAGGCCTCCTATCCCGGCCATACCCAGGCCATGTACGGCCTTTATACCTCGTAGCAGAGAGGGCTAATGGAAATGCCCCCCAAGTGGATATCTCCCCCCCCCCTCCCTCACCCCAGTCAAAGGGGCCGCCCCGCGAGAGCCCCCCGGAGACAGCCGCCTTAATGCTCTTTCGCTTAACGGTTTATGTTAACAGGTAGGACTTTTATCTTCAAGGTTTTTTTATACAGATTCCCTGGCGCCATCACCTTAAAATAGTTGTTTTTTGGACTCCCATGCGTTATAACTAACCATAAACCTTACGAGAAATAAGGTATCGATGACAAAGCACAGAGGAAAAGAGCCTGGCACGAGCGAACAGGCCCGCAGGATAAGCCAGTTACAGACCTTCAGCGATATAGGTAAAGCGGTTACGTCCTCCCTCGACCGAGATGCCATCCTGAAGATAGTGATGGAGAAGATACGCAAACTCCTTCACCCCGGCAACTGGTCTCTCCTCCTTGCCGACGAGGAGACGGGCGACTTGAGGTTCGAGATAGCCGTGGGCCGGGGCTCCACCAAGTTAAAGGGCATGACCATAAAATCGGGCGAGGGTGTAGCCGGCTGGGTTGCAAGGGAGAAAAAGCCCCTCCTCGTGAACGACGTGAGCAAGGACCCGAGGTTCAGCAAGCGTGTTGACTCCATCACACGGTACAAGACGCGTTCCATCATCTGCGTCCCGCTTCTTGCAAAAGACAAGTGCCTTGGCGTAATAGAACTCATAAACAGGCCCCGCACAAAGGAATTTACAGAAGAAGACCTTCTACTCCTCACGGCCCTTGCCGGCTACAGCGCCATAGCCATAGAGAATGCCAATTATTTCGAGAAGATACACGAACTCACCATTACAGACGACCTTACACACCTGTACAACTCCCGGCACCTCCACGCCCGCCTCGATGACGAGGTCGAGAGGGCCAGGCGCTTCAAGTATCCCCTCTCCATGATATTCATTGACCTCGATTACTTCAAGACCGTTAATGACGAGTACGGGCATCTCTGCGGGAGCAAGGTACTTATGGAGGTGGCACACATACTCAAGAACAACATCCGCGCCGTAGACATGGCCTTCAGGTACGGAGGCGACGAGTTCATAATACTCATGCCCGAGACAGACAAGAAGAGCGCACGCATCGTGGCGAGAAAACTCCGTAAGGCCATAAAAGACCACGTCTTTCTGAGGGAAGAAGGCCTGGACCACAAACTGACGGCAAGTTTTGGTGTCGCCGCCTACCCAAAGGACGCAGGGGACAAGACAACGCTCCTGCACATGGCCGATAACGCCATGTACAAGATAAAGAACAAGAGACGCGACGGTGTCGCCATGGCGTGATGCCGCAAAAAATAAAAAACCAAAGGATGGCGTAATGAAAAAATTGCTTCTCATCATCATGGCCGCCGGGCTCATAGGGTGTACCGGGGTACTAAAGACGACGGAAGGGACCAAGTTCTCAAGGGAAGAAATAAAACAGATAAAGGCCGGGACCAGCACCAAGGAAGACGTCGTCGCCCTTCTCGGCAAGCCAGACAAGACCGATACCGAGAACGGCATGGTGAAGTATATCTACACTTACAGGGTCAGGAAGGTTCCCACCTATCTCGGAGGGCTCTTCGAGAGGCCTGGCGGCGCCACGACCACAACAAGGCAACTGGAGATACTCATAAAAGACGGCACTGTCTACTCGTACAAGTTCAAGGAGATGGTGGAGGAATAGGGTCCCCGTCTCAAGGGGGAAAGGGGAGGCAGGGAGGATATGGGGGGGGCGAGGGGCAAAGG